>JASHPZ010000077.1 GCA_030037815.1 Thermoplasmata archaeon
GCGCGCCCGCGCGTCGCGCCGCCCCGCCCGGGGGGAACCCGTTCGGGGCGGAGCTCGGCCGACGCCTTGCCCGACTGACCCAGTGGAACGAAGCCGCGAAGGCGCTCGGCACGGAGCTCCCGCACCTCCCGGCCTGGGCGGAGGAGGCCGCGAAGTCGGCGTCCAATCCCGAACCGTGGGCCGAGGTCGTCCGCGGCATCGAACGGATCGCCCAGCGCCGGATCGTCACCGCGTTCGAGGAGTGGGAGAAGCAGACGAAAGCCCGCCTGACGCGGCTCGAGGCGTACGCCGTCGACAGCCGTCTCGAGCGCGACCAGATCGAGGACGCGCTCCACGCGGCCCGCACCGGCGACGTCGCTCAGGCGTTCACGACGTTCCATCAGGTCGACCGCGTCGTCACGCTGAAGGAGCGGCACCTCGACCAGGCGCGGGAGGAGCTCGAGCGGGTGGTCGCGCTCCTGAAGGATATGGCGGCGCTCGGCGTCGAGCCGCCCGCGGAACCGGGAGAAACGGCCGAGGACCTCGAGGCGGAACTGCGGGCAGGCAAGCTCGCCTCGTTGAAGCAGCAGATCCGGGCGCTGCGGCTCCAGGCCGTGAACCGGCTGAAATCCGGCCTGCCGCGGTACATCGCGCAGTACGGCGACTACCTCCTCGAGGAGCGCAAGCACGGCATCGCGACCGAGATGGAGGCGATGCAGCTCGCGCGCGGGGCGCGCGAGTTCTTCCACGGCCGGCCCGAGGAGGGCCTGCGCCGGCTCCGCGCGCTGCAGCAGACGCACGGGATGCCGCTCGGGGCGCCGGTCCGCGCCGCGCCGGCGCGGGACGACCTCTAGAGGGTCCGCTCGAAGTACCGGACGTCCTCGCCCCACTCGTGGCGGTGGAGGAGGCCGGCCTCGCAGAACCCGAGCCGCTTGAACAGCGCGCCCGCGGTCGTGAATCGGGCGAGCGTGTCGGCCCAGACGCTGGTCGCGTTCGACCGCTTCGCCCAGTCGACGGCCGTCGCGATCAAGGCCGAGGCGACGCCCTGGCGGCGGTGGTCGGGGTCGACCGCGAGGTGGACGAGCCGGCAGCTGCCGCGGCGGAGCTCCGCCCCGACGATCCCCGCGAGCTTGCCGTCGCGGCGGACGAGGAAGTACGTCACGCCCTCCATCCAGCTCGTGAACTCGAGCGGCGTCGGGATCCACGCCTTCGCGAACTCGCTCGGGACGCCCGACGGCGCGGGGTCCCAGATCCGCTTGTAGAGCGCGCAGATCGCAGGGATGTCCTGGGTCGTGACGCGTTCGACGCCGTGCGGCGGCCGGGCGGACGCGCCACGGTCCGACCCTTCGCCCGTCACGACCGTGGAGCCCCCGACTGCGTGGCGGACGCGCGACACTCGCGACCGCTCTTGAACCTTACCCCACGCGCGCGCCGGTTCACGGCGTGTGGCGCGACGGCGTGCGCGGGAACGGCGTCGTGTCGCGGATGTGCTCGCGGCGGAGCATCCAGCGGAGCACGCGCTCGACGCCGAGGCCGAACCCCGCGTGCGGCACGCTGCCGTGGCGGCGGAGGTCGAGATACCACTCGTACTCCTCGACCGGCGCCCCGACCTCGCGGATCCGCTCGACCAGCCGGCCCAAGTCCGTTTCGCGGCAGGACGCGCCGACGACCTCCCCGTACCCTTCGGGCGCGAGCAGGTCCGCCGCCTCGACGGTCTTCGGGTCGTCCGCGGAGCGGAGCATGTAGAACGCCTTCAACTCGCGCGGGAAGTGCGTCACGAAGATCGGCGCCTTCTCCTCGAGCGTGAGCGCGCGCTCCTCGGCGGTGCCGAGGTCGCTCCCCCACTGGACCGTGAACCCCTGCGCCCGGAGCCGTTCGATCGCCTCCGCGTACTCGATGCGACGGAACGGCGGCCGGATCGCGAGCAGCTCGGCGGGCGGCCGCCCGAGCTGCGCGAGCTCGTTCGGCTTGCGCTCCGCGACCGTGTGGAGGACGCTCGCGACCATCCGCTCGGTGAAGTCGAGGAGGCCGTCGAGGTCGCACCACGCGAGCTCCACCTCGAGGTGGAGGTACTCGGTCAGGTGGCGCGGCGTCCGCGACTTCTCCGCGCGGAACGAGGGGGTGAGGGCGTAGACGCGCTCGTGCGGCGCGAGCATCGCCTCGAGGTAGAGCTGCGCCGTCTGGGAGAGGTAGCCGGGCCGCCCGAAGTAGTCGAACTGGAACGCCTCCGACCCGCCCTCCGCCGCGTTGCCGGTGAGGACCGGCGGGGTGGTCTCGAGCACTTCCTCGCGGTCGAGGAACTCGCGGAACGCCCGCAGGAGCTCCGCCTTCACGCGGAACGTCGCGACGTGGTCCTGCGCGCGGATCGCGAGGTGGCGCTTGTCGAGACGGAACTCCTCCGTCTGCTCTGCGAAGATCGGGAACGGCTCGCCCGCGTGCACGACCCGGATCGACGTCGCGCGGACCTCGCGGCCGCCCGGGGCGCGCTTGTCCTCGGCGACCGTCCCCTCGACCGCGATCGTCCCTTCGACCTGGACGTGCTCCGCGGCGTCGAACGCGGCGTCCCCGAGGACGTCCCGCTTCCCCGTCAGCTGGACCGACCCGGTCCGGTCGCGCAGGAGGACGAAGAGGATCCCGCCGGAGGAGCGGGAGCGCAGCACCCAGCCGCGGAGGCGGACGGCGGCGCCGACCGCGTCGGGCGCGAAGGCGCGCGCGACCGGATCGAAGGCGGGGGTGCTCACTGGTACTCCCGCCACTTGTAGCCGCACTTCGTGCACTCGAAGATGCGGGTCTCGGGCTCGTCCGAGCCGCGGGTCTGGCGGAGCACGTAGTACGCTTCGCCGTTCTCGCACTTCGGGCAGACCTCGGCCGCCTTCGGCAAGGTCGCGGTCTTCCCCTCCTCGACCACCGACACCTCGCGGCCCTTCGCCGTCGTCTGCGGCACCTCGACCCCCCGCCCGAGCGGGACGTCGGAGCCGCACGCGGCGCAGTGCCACACCCCGCGCGGCCGGTCGGGGCGCATCAGGCGTTTACAGTTGGGGCAGAACATGGACCCCGTTGAACCGGTCGGGGATTATTTGACCCTTCGGAGCGGGGCGCGCTAGCTCAGTCGGAGGTCGGGCGCCGCCGCGCTCGACGGCGGCGCCGCGGGCGGCGCGACCGAGAGCGGGATGGGGCCCGGCTTCGCGTTCGGGGCGCGGAGCCGCCGGAGGTGCTCCCACCGCTTCGCGAGGTCCTCGCGGGTGCCGATGTCGTGGCGGACGTCGTAGGCGCCCGCGACGTGCGCGAGCGCCGCCTCGACCCGCGCGGACGCCTCGTGGATCGCGCTCGCCTCGCCGACCAGGGCGACGGCGCGGGACGTCCCCAGTCGGACCTGGCCCGCGCCCGCGGCCTCGACGCTGCCGTAGAGGACGTGGACCCCGTCGTTCTCGATCGCCTGTTCGTCGATCGTCAGGAGGCCGCCGGCCTGCGCGCGCCCCCCGTAGCCCGGGGGCACGAGGTACTTCACGACGGTCGCCCGCCTCCGGAACTGGAGGAGCGTCGGGTCGACCGTCCCGTTCGCGACCCCGAGGAGCAGGTCCGAGAAGTCTCCCTCCTCGTAGAGGGTCAGGACGTTCAGGCCCTCGGGGTCGCCGAACCGGGCGTTGAACTCGAGCAGCCGCGGCCCCTCCGCCGTCAGGAGGAATCCGCCGTAGAGGACCCCGCGGAATTCGAGGCCGTCGGCGCGGAGCGCGGCGGCGGACTCCTCCACGACCTTCAGGGCCGCGTCCCGGTCCTCGGGGCTGACGAACGGCAGGAGGTGGTCGCGCTGCGAGTACGACCCCATCCCGCCGGTGTTCCCGCCGCGGTCCCCTTCGAGCGCCCGCTTGAAGTCCTGGACGAGCGGCATCGGATAGACGCCCGAGTCGGTGACGAACGCCATCAGGCTGAACTCCTCGCCTTCGAGCTTCTCCTCGAAGAGGACCGAGCCGCCCTGCACGAGGATCGACTTCGCGTAGATCGCGCCTTCCTTCGCGTCCGCGAAGTCAGCGCCCTGGACCCAGACCCCCTTGCCCGCGGTGAGCCCGCTCGGCTTCACGACGAACGGCTGGGGGAACGACGCGGCGAGCCGGTCGACCTCCTCGACGGTCGACGGAGCGGCCCAGCGCGGCTGACCGGAGACCCCGCGCCGCTGGAGCAGGTCGCGGCAGAATCGCTTCGACGACTCGATCTGGGCCGCCGCGCGGCCCGGCCCGACCGTGGGGATGCGGGCGGCTCGGAGCGCGTCCGCGACCCCCGCGGCGAGCGGGGCCTCCGGACCGATCACGGCGCCGCCGACGCCTTGCGCGCGGGCGAACTGGGCGACCTTCGCGCCGTCGTTCGGGTCGACGCGGGCGTGGGCGACGGCGAGCCGGTCGAGTCCGGGGTTCGCGTTCGCGCTCGCGACCACGACCTCCGCCTCGGCCCGACCGAGCGCGAGGGCGATCGCGTGCTCGCGGGCCCCCCCGCCGACCACCAGCCACCGCATGGACGGCGCGCGGGAGCCGGGTGCGGGTTATAGGGCCGTCGGCCGCCGGGAGACCGGCCGCGGTTTCGCCGGGGTCGATTCCGCCACGCTTAAGAAGCGGACGCAGGTGGGCCGTCTCCCGAGGCGCCGATGGACGTCCGAGTTGTCGACCAGGAGCACGACCTGCTCCGCGTCGAGTTCCCGCGGGGCGAGGAGACGCTCCTGATCCCGCTCGTGGAAGCGCTCCAGGCGGAAGAGAAGGTCGTCGAGGCGCGCTACTTCCTCGGCCACCCGTACCTCGACCGGCCGACGCTCCTCGTGCGCACGAAGGGCGAGAAGCCGCAGCAGGTGCTGAAGCGGGTGTTGAAGGACCTCGCGGACTTGTACGGCGACCTCCTCACGGACTTCGAGAAGAAGGCCGACAAGGTCAAGGCCTGACGGACGGCCGTCGATGCTGAAGGAGTGCGCCCAGCACGGGTACTTCCGCGCGGAGTCGTGCCCGGTCTGCGGGCAGGGCGGTCGGTTCCTGATGAACGACCGCGAGCTCGACCACCTGGGGCGGATCCTCACGGGGATCCTGCGCCACTTCCCGGACCGGTACCAGCTCCCGATCGACTCCCAGGGGTGGGTCTCCCTCCCCCAGATCGCGCGCGCGATCGCCCAGAAGCACCCCGCGTACCACTGGCTCCGCGTCCAGCACCTGGTCGCGATCGCCGAGACGGACGCGAAGGGACGGTACGAGGTCCGCGACGACCGGGTGCGGGCGACGTACGGCCACACGGTCGAGGTCGACCTGGACCTCCCGACCGAGAACATCCCGGACCACCTCTACTTCCCGGTCACTCCCGAGGAGGCGGCGATCGTCCTCGAGGTCGGGTTGAAGCCGTCCGACCGGCGGAAGGTGCACCTCTCGAAGACCGCGGAGGACGCCCGCGCCGCCGGCATGGTCCGGACCCCCTCCCCGACGCTCCTCGAGATCGACGCGAAGCGGGCCCGCGCGGACGGGATCGTGATCAAGCGCGCCGGGAAGACCGTCTTCCTGGTCGACCAGGTCCCGGCCGAGTACCTCGCGCGGTTCGAGGGCGAGCTCGCCCCGCTCGACGACGCCGCGGCGTCCCCGCCGGACGCGGCCTAGCCGAACCCTTCGTTCCCGACGTTCGACTCGTACGTCGTGGTGATGTACGCCGTCACCGCGATGTGACTCGCGGTCGCGTACGGGTTCTCGAACACGAAGTAGAAGTTGTCGGTGTACGGCGCGGAGTAGATGATCCGCCCGGTGGGGTACGGCGCGATCGAGTACGCCGCGGACGCCGGCTGGTGGGAGAGGAACAGGTCCCACTCGGTCGTGTTGTAGACCTCGAGCTGGAGGCTCGCGCCGTTCGGCGCGACGCTCGAGAAGTTCCCGATCACGAAGTCGCCCCCGGTGATCTCGCCCGAGATGAGCGTGAAGTTCCCGGCGCCGATCGTGTAGGTGCCCGCGGTCGTGAGCGGGTCGGGGACGTTCGGCTGGCCCTGGATCACCGTCGAGACGAGCGAGTACGCGAGCAGGCCGACCACGCCGATGACGATCAGGGAGCGGACCCAGCCGATGAACCGGATCCGGAGGCGGAGCCCCGTCGACGCGCGCCGGACCTCCGCCGCCCCGAGCGGGTGGTCGGCTCCGCAGATCGTGCAGTTCGCCGCGGCGGGCGGGACCGCCACGCCGCAGAACCGGCAGACCCCCCACGTGTTCGCGGGCGGGTCCGCGGGCGCCATCGCCGCCCGACGCGGGCGGCCCCCTTTTTGGGCTTCGTACGAACCCGGCCGCGGGAGCTCTAGCCTTTCTTCCGCGGCGCCCCGAGGTTCAGCATCACGTTCTTGCGGCGGGTGTAGTTCTCCACCACGCGGACGCCCTGCTCGAACCCGATCCCGCTCTCCTTGAACCCGCCGAACGGCGTCTGGACGAACGAGGTCGGCGCCTCGTTCACGTTGACCATCCCGGCGTCCAGCCGGCGCGCGACCGCGTGGGCGGTGCCGAGGTCGCGGCTCCAGAGCGCCGCGAACAGCCCGTAGCGGGTGTCGTTCGCGAGCCGGATCGCCTCCTCGGGGTCGGTGAACCCGAAGACGGAGAGCACCGGACCGAAGATCTCCTCGCGGACCGCCCGCGACGTCGCGGGGACGTCCGTCAGGACGGTCGGCAGGACGAAGTTCCCGTCCGCGAGCGCGGCGCCGGGCGCGCGGGCTCCGCCGGTCAGCACCTGGCCGCCGTCGGCGCGGGCGGCGTCCACGTACTCGAGGACGTGGCCCGCGTGCTCCCGGGAGACGAGCGGGCCCATCTCGACCCCGTCCTCGAGCCCGGGCCCGAGCCGGGTCGCCTCCGCGATCGCCTTCACCTTCTCGAGGAACGGCCCCCGCACGCTCTCGTGGACGATCAGCCGGGACGCGGCCCAGCACATCTGGCCGGCGTTGCCGAAGATCCCGAACCCGACCCCCTTCGCGGCGCGGTCCAGGTCCGCGTCCGGAAAGACGATCACGGGGCTCTTGCCCCCGAGCTCGAGCGTCGCGGGGATGACGCGACGCGCCGCGGTCTGCGCGATGCGCGCGCCGACCTCGCCCGAGCCGGTGAACGAGACGGAGGCGCACCGCGGGTCGGCGACCAGGGCCTCCCCGACCTCTCCCCCGTTGCCCGTCACCACGTTGAAGATGCCCGGGGGGACGCCGGCCGTCCGCGCGAGCCGGCCGACCGCGAGCGCCGTCAACGGCGTCAGGCTCGCCGGCTTCAGGACCACCGCGTTGCCCGCCGCGAGCGCGGGGGCGACCGACCGCATCGCGAGGAGCAGGGGATAGTTCCACGGCGCGATGTGAACGGTGACGCCGAGGGGCTCCCGGACGGTGTAGTCGAACCGGCTCCCGACCACGGGGATCGTCTCCCCCTGGATCTTGTCGGCGAGCCCGGCGACGTACTCGAAGGTCCGGACGACGTAGCCGAGGTCCCCCTTCGCCTCCCGGAGCGTCTTCCCCATGTTCCGGGTCTCCAGCCGGGCGAGCGCGTCGGACTCGGCCTCGAGCAGCTGGGCGAGCTTGATCAGCGACTTCGCGCGGCGCGACCCGTCGTCCCCGGCCCAACCGGATTCGCGGAACGCCTTCTCCGCCACCTCCATCGCGTGACGCGCGTCGTCGACGGTGCCGACCGCCACAGTGGCGAGCGGGGCGTTGTGGGCCGGGTCGACGAGCGTGCGCGTGTCGCCGCGGGCGCCCGGAAGCTCGTCGGCGCCGATCAGCAGGCCCTGCGGGGCGAGGGAGGGGGTCGACATGGTCGCGGGGCGCGACCGCACCGGGCCCACTTAGGCGTTGGGGCCCGGCCCCGGAGGGGCCCTCGGCTCGAGGGGGTACGACCGCCCCTTCCACGCGACCGGACGGCCCCGGACGCCGCGGACGAGCGACGTCGTCACGAGCACGAGATAGTAGCCGACGGCGACCGGATAGAGGAGGCCGTATTCGGACGGGACGCCGAGCGCCCGCGCGAAGCCGACGTGCTTCCCGAAGAGGGCCGCGACCAGTAGGGCGCCGAGAATCGAGAGCGCCCAACTGCCGGCCCAGATCCCCAGCGGCAGCAGGCCGAGGGGCAGGAGGAAGAAACCGACCAGCGCCGCGAGGAAGCCGACCTGCCGCGCCGCCGAGAACTCGGTCCCGTGGACGTTCTTGAGCAGCCCCTCGAACATCTCCGCGCGGTCGCGGTACATCCGCGTGTGGGCGAGCGTCGGGGCGTAGCCGACCCGCATCGGTCGGCCGGCCGCGCGGAACCGCTGCGCGAGCGCGACGTCCTCGAGCACGTACCCGCAGACGGCCGCGTGGCCGCCCAGCCGCAGGTACTCGTCCCGGCGGACGAGGAGGAACTGCCCGTTCGCCATCGCCGCGCGCGAGTCGGGCCGGTTCACGCGGGGGGTGCGGAAGTACGTCAGCACCATCTGGACGTAGAACGGCAGGATCGTCCGTTCCCAGCGCCCGACCATCTCGACGTCCGTTCCGACGCTCGCGAGCACCGCCCCCTCCGCGAGCGCCCAGTCGAGCACGACGCGGAGCGCGCTCGGGTCGGTGCGGACGTCCGCGTCCAAGAACAGGATCCACGCCCCTCGCGTCGCGTTCGCACCGGTCCAGCTCGCCCAGTTCTTGCCGACCCACCCCGGAGGGAGCGGCGCCTCCTCGATCAGCCGGACCCGCGGCGCGCGTGCCGCGGCGACCGCCCGGGTTCCGTCGGTCGACCCGCCGTCCACGACCACGATCTCCACCGGCGGGAGGTCCTGGGCGAGGAGGGCGTCCAGCGTGGGAGCCAGGTCCTCCTCCTCGTTCCGCGCCGCGACCACGACGCTCAGGGTCGGCCGGTCCTCGGGCCGCCCCGTCCACGGCGTCGCCACGAGGCGCGGCATCTGGTACGCGAAGACGACCGCGGCGCCCTGGAATACGAGGACGGCCACCCCGGCGGCCACGAGCAGGACCACCGCGAGGAGGGGCAGCATTCGCCGCGCTAGCCCGACCGTAATAAAGCGGCGTCCGCTCGGGCGGCGGGCTCTCGGACGATGGCGACCGTCGAGCACCCGCGCGTCCGACCCGGCGCGCTCGAGGACCGGGAGTACCAGCGGGCGATCGTGGACGCCGCCCTCGACCGCAATACCCTGGTCGTCCTGCCCACCGGGCTCGGAAAGACCGCGATCGCGTTGCGGGTAATCGCGGAGTACCTGCGACGCGACCCGACGGCGTCGGTCCTGTTCGTCGCGCCGACCCGCCCGCTGGTCGAGCAGCACGCCCGGGAGGTGGCCCGCGCCCTCTTCGCACCGGAACCGCTCGTACTGACCGGCGCGATCGCGCCCGACCGCCGCAGCGCGCTCCTCCACCCGCCCCAGGTCGTGGTCGCGACCCCGCAGGTGGTCGCGAACGACCTCGCGGAAGGCCAGTTCCCGCTCGATACAATCTCGTTGATCGTGTTCGACGAGGCCCACCGCGCGGTCGGGGACTACCCGTACGTGGCGATCGGCCGCGCGAACCGCGACGGGCCGCGGGCCCGCGTGCTGGCGATGACGGCCTCTCCCGGCGGGAGCCTCGGCCGCATCCAGGAAGTCTGGGCGAACCTCGGGGTCGATCGGTTCGAGTACCGGACCGAGCAGAGCCCGGACGTCGCCCCGTACCTGCACGGAATCGGGGTCGAGACGGTGACGGTGCCCGTACCCCCCGAGGTCCGTCACCTCGCGGTGCTGCTGCGGGCCGCGGTCGCCCGCCAGGTCGACGTGCTGAGCAAGTACGGCCAAGTGCCCGCGGGCGAGTTCTCCCGGCGGGCACTGCTCGAGGTCGGAAACCGGCTCCACCGGCAGCTGTCGGTCGAGCGCGCCCAGGGCGCGGCGGCGCCGGCGGGACTCTGGGCGGCCGTGACCGCACAGGCGGCGGCGATGAAGGGGCTCCACGCGCTCGAGCTGATCGAAAGCCAGGGCGTCGACGCCCTGCGGGAGTTCCTCGGCCGCCAGGCGCCGAGCCGGGGTCAACGGTGGACCCCGTCCCAGCGCGCCTTCCTCCAGGACGAGGACGTCCGTCAGGTCGAGTCGATCCTGCGCGGGCTGACGGTCGAACACCCGAAGGTGGCGACCACCGTTCGGATCGTGCGGGAGGAGCTCCACCGCGCCGCCACGGCGCGCGTGATCGTCTTCTCGCAGTACCGGGACACCGTCGACCGTCTGTTGACCGAGTTCGACCGACTGGGCGACCCCGCGGTCCGCGCGGCCCGATTCGTCGGCCAGTCCGCGCGGGGGGAGGCGGCCGGCCTCTCGCAGAAGGAGCAGGTCCAGCTCCTCGACCGCTTCCGCGAAGGCGACGTGAATTGCCTCGTCGCGACGTCGGTCGCGGAGGAGGGGCTCGACATCCCGGCGACCGACCTGGTCGTCTTCTACGAGCCGATCCCGGACGTCATCCGGACGATCCAGCGACGCGGACGGACCGGCCGCGCCCGCACCGGCCGGGCGGTCGTCCTCGTCGCGGACGGCACCCGCGACGTCGGGCTCCACCGGGCGTCGTTCTCCCGCGAGCGCCGGATGCACGAGCTCCTCGAGCGGGTCCAGTACGAGTCGGAGCACGGGCACGCGCCGGCGCTCCCCGAGCCGCGGCGACGCCAGAAGCTCCTGAGCGAATTCCCGAACTAGCGGCCGGTGCTGCCGAACCCGCCGGCGCGGGACGCGACCGGGGCGACGCGGCCCGCGCGGAACCGGGTCGGGAGGTCCTCGACCAGGCGCAGCTGTCCGATGCGGTCGCCGGCCTCGACGCGGTACGTCCCCTCGAACAGGTACGTCAGGGGCACGCGGACCTCTCCCGAGTAGTCCCGGTCGATCGTCCCGGGGGCGTTCGCCATCAGGACGCCGCGCGTGCTCAGTCCGCTCCGCGGTCGGACCTCGAGGAACGTGCCGGCGGGGCTCCGCATCTTGAAGCCCGTGCGGACGAGCGTCACGGCGCCGCGACGGAGCGTCGCGGCCTCGGCGGCGGCCAGGTCGAAGCAGGCGGAACCCGAGGTGGCACGCCGGGGCGCGGCGAGGCCCGGAAACTCGGGCAACCGCTCGAAGATGACCGTTCCCACCCGGCGGGGCACGGGCCGGCGGGAGGGGTCGGGCGACTTTACGTCTCGGGCGCGGCCGGCTCGTCGGTCGCG
Source organism: Thermoplasmata archaeon (assembly GCA_030037815.1). GTDB lineage: Archaea > Thermoplasmatota > Thermoplasmata > Lutacidiplasmatales > UBA184 > Lutacidiplasma. The sequence goes on from JASHPZ010000077.1 coordinate 11,130, forward strand.
GGTCCGCCGCCTTCGGCCGACAGCCACCGAGCGACCAGCCGCCCCTCGGCCCGCCTGAGCGCCTTGCCGACCGCGGGCGCCGAGCGGCCGACCTGCCGCGCGAGCCGCGTCAGCGTGATCCGACGCGGCACCGCGTAGTATCCGAGGACCCACGCCCTTGCGACCAGCTTCGCCTGGAGCGGGGTCAGCGACGAGGGGGACTCCGCGGGAACGTACGGGCGTCCCGACGCGCGGACGATGCGGTAGGGGAACTCCTCGCGGTCGAGCCGGCGCAGGACGCGACGCAGGGCGCGCTCCTCCCCGTGGAACGATGCGAGGACCTTCTCGGCGGTCAGGCGGAACGGCGCGGTGGGGGAGATCTCGCCGCTCGCGAGCGAGAGGAGGCGGGCCAGCCGCTCGGGGTTGCGCTGGCGGACGAGGACGATGTAGTCGCGGGTCCGCGGCCGCCGCTCGACCAATTCGAAACTTTCGAGTCCGTACATCGCCCGGATCCGGCGCGACTCGCGCTCGAGCTCGGTCGCGGTGCGGAGCGCGCCGCGGCGGCGGACGCGGAGGAGCTGAAGCCGCCAGCCCTTCTCGAGGCGGAGGGTCTCGAGGAGCTCGACCTCCTCGTACTTCGCGAAGAAGCCGGGGGGGATCACCCCGAGGAGTTCCAGGTCCGGGGTCCGGAACTCGAGCGAGACCGACTGCATCCGGCGGCCGAGCCGAGGTTCCGATATGAACCCACGGGTCGCGGCGCGGGTCGTTTAATAAGCGGGCGCCCTCGGCGGCGGTCGTGCCGTTCCGGTCGCTCGGCGAGTTCCTGGACGCGCTGGACGGCGCCGGTGACTTGGCCCGGATCCGGCAACCGGTATCGCGCGACCTCGAAATCACGGAGGTGACCCAGCGCGTCCTCCGCGCGGGCGGGCCGGCGCTCCTGTTCGAGAACGTCGCCGGTTCGTCGATGCCCGTCGTGACGAACCTCCTCGGGCACCCGCGGCGCATCGCGCGGGCGCTGGACGCCCCGAACGTGGACGCGGTCGCGGAGCGGGTCGAGAAGCTCGTCCACCTGCGACCGCCGGCCGGTGTCGTGGGGGCGCTGCGCGACCTCGGCGGGACGATCGACACGCTCTCGACGCTCCGGTCGCTCGCGCCGAAGCGGGTCCGCGCGGGGCCGTGCCAGGAGGTCGAGGAGTCGACGGTCGACCTGGACCGTCTCCCGATCCTGAAGTGCTGGCCGAAGGACGGGGGACGCACCGTCACGTTTCCCGTCGTCATCACGAAGGACCCCGAGACGAACGAGCCGCACACCGGGATCTACCGGCTCCAGCAGTACGGCCGCGACACCCTGGGGATGCACTTCCAGGTCCACCGGATCGGCGCGAACAACTACCGGAAGTGGGCGGCGCGCGGCGAGCGGATGCCGGTGGCGGCCGTCGTCGGGGCCGACCCGGCGACCGTCTTCTCGGGGCTCGCCCCCGTGCCCGAGGGGATCTCGAACTTCGTGTTCGCCGGATTCCTCCGCTCCGAGCCGGTCGAGCTCGTCCCCGCCCGCTCGGTCGACCTCGAGGTGCCCGCCCAGGCCGAGGTAATCCTCGAGGGGTACGTCGACCCGGCCGAGCGCCAGGTCGAGGGGCCGTTCGGGGACCACACGGGCTACTACTCGGCGCCCGAGCCGTTCCCCGTCTTCCACGTCACGCGCGTCACGCACCGGGCGCGGGCGGTCTACCTCACGACCGTGACGGGGAAGCCGCCGACGGAGGACTCCGTCCTCGGGAAGGCGGTCGAGCGGATCTTCCGCCCGGTCGTCCGCATGGTGCTGCCCGAGCTGGTTGACATGAACCTGCCCGAGGAAGGGCTGTTCATCAACGTCGGCGTCGTCTCGATCCGGAAGGCGTACCCCGACCACCCGCGCAAGGTGATGCACGCGCTGTGGGGACTCGGCCAGATGATGTTCGTCCGCTACCTCATCGTCGTCGACGCGGACGTGGACGTCCACGACCTCTCGGAGGTGCTCTACCGGGTCGGGTTGCAGGCGGACCCCGCCCGCGACCTCGAGCTCTCCCAGGGGCCGGTCGACCAGCTGTCGATCTCGAACCCCGTGCCGAACCTCGGCGGCAAGGTCGGGATCGACGCGACCCGCAAGCGACCGGAGGACGGCTTCCCGCGACCGTGGCCGGAGGAGATCCGCTCCGACCCCGCCGCGGTCCAGGCGGCCGACCGCATCGTCCGAGCGGAGCCGCTGCTGGCGAAGCTATTCGGACGCCCCGCGTCGTGACGGCGCCCTCCGCCCCGCCGGCGACGGGCGGCGGGGGGATCGGCCGGTTCCTCGAGCTCCAGAACCTCGGCCTGAACCTCCCGTTCGCGCTCGCGTTCCTCCTGCTCGCCGCGCACGGGCTCCCTTCGGGGTGGACCGTCGTGCTGATCGTGGTCGCGTTCGTCGCGGCGCGCAACGCCGGCCACAGCTTCAACCGGTTCGCCGACCGCGCCCTGGACGCCCGCAACCCCCGGACGAGGAACCGCGCGCTCGTCACCGGCGCCCGTTCCGCCCGGTTCGCGCTCGCGCTGGCCGCGGGCAACGCGGCCGTGCTGGTCGTCGCGGCGTACCTGCTCAACCCGCTCGCGTTCGTGCTCGCCCCGGTCGCGCTCGCGATCGTCTTCGGCTACAGTTACACGAAGCGGGTCACGTCGTTCACGACCGCGTTCCTCGGGCTGGTCGAAGCGGTGACGCCGGCCGCCGTCTACATCGCGGTCGAGGGGAGCTTGCCCCCGTTCGTCCTTCTCGCGGTCGGCGCGCTCCTCGCCTGGGGGACCGCCTTCGAGACGATCCACAGCCTCGGCGACCTCGAGAGCGACCAGGCGTTGGGCCTCCACTCCCTGCCGGTCCGGCTCGGGGTCCGCCGGTCGGTGCGACTGGTGCCCCTGCTGCATGGGGTCGCCCTGGGACTGTTGGGGCTGTTCGGATGGGTCGCGGGACTCACGCTCCCGTACTTCCTCGCGCTCGGCGCCATGGCGGTCCTCGCCGGCGTGACCGACTGGCAGCTGGCCGGAGCCCCCGAGTCCACGCGCGTGCCGTTCGAGCGACACTTCGCCCTGTCGCTGCTCTACTTGGCCGGAACTGCGCTCGCGTGCTTCGTGCCGTTCGGGCCGACAATCCCGGTGTAGGTACCCCGACCCCCGGTCGCTCCCGCTAAGACTCCATGCCGGGTCGAGGGGGGAGTCCATGCCGCAGGTGATGATCGGGCTCTCCGCCCGCGACTACCGTACGACGAACGAGGTCTGGCGCCTCGCGAAGCGCCACCTGAACCCCGCGGTCCGCCGTCGGATCGGCTGGCGCGGCCGCTCGAGCTTCCTGCGCCAGCTCATGCTCTACGGGTTCGAGCAGGCGAGCGCGAACCCGGCGGAGTTCTTCCGCCAGGTCCGGGACGTCCACGACCCGCTGCTCGGGCGGCGGGGCCGCACCGACGCCGGAGCGGACCGACGCGAAGCGCAGTTGACGGCGTGGACCGCGTTCTTCCCGGCCTCCGCTGCGTCCGGCGGGCGCGGCCGACGTCGGACCCTTCCGGCCGAAGGCCGGCCGTAAGCGGCGGCGGTACCTCCCGATGCGGACGGTCGACCGGTCGGACGGGCTCGCTCTCGTGGGGCACGCGGCCGTGGGACCCGTGCGGCTCGCGACGCCGCTCGTCCTGGAGGCGCGTCGACCCGGTGAGCCCGCCGTCGGTCCCCGCCTCGAGGCGCGGGATGCACCGGCCGGACGACGGCGGCTGACCCTGCACGGGGACGGGGCGTCGGTCGACTTGGAACTGCCGGTCATCGCGCCCGACGTCCTCGGCCCGGGACCCGGTGTCTACGCGGCGGGTCCCGGAACGTGGATGGTCCACGCACCCGTCCCGGACGAGGCGTGGCGGACGCTCCGGGCCGCGAGCCCGGAACTCGTGATCCTGGGGAACGCGCGCGCGTTGTGGGCCGAGGGGCGCCCGTTCGTCACGACGCTGCGCGACCTGCGTCGAGGCGTGGGGGCCGGGCCGCTACTCTGGACCCCGCGCGTCGCGCTCCCGCACCGGGTCCCGTTCCTCGTCTACGCGGGCGTCGACGTCCTCGACACCACCGAGGGCCGCATCGTCGCGGCGGCCGGGACGTACCTGGACCCCCAGCTGGGCGCGCTCGCGGTCCCCACCGCGGCCTCCGACCTCGGCTGCGACTGTCCCGGCTGCACCCGGTCCGGATCGATCGACCTCGACGGCCACGCCACCGCGATGTTCCGACGGGCCATCGCGGAGTCCCGCGCGGCCGCCCGACGGGGCCGGCTGCGCGAGCTGGTCGAGGCGCGCACCGTGAGCGAACCGGCGCTCGGGGAGATGCTCCGGTACGCCGACCAGGAGCTCGGGTCGCTGCTCGAAGAGCGGACCCCCGTGACCGCGGACGGAGCGCGCGGGTACGTGCTGGCCGAGTCGCTGCGACGCCCCGAGATGCGCCGATTCCGCAGCCGCCTCCTCGAGCGGTATCGACCCCCGCCGTCCAAGGAGGTCCTCCTGCTCGTCCCGTGTTCGAAGACGAAGCCGTACCGCGCGTCCCGGTCGCACCGTCGGTTCCTCGGGGCGCTCGAGGGGCTCCGGCACCTCGAACGCGTCCACGTCGTGTCGGTCTCGTCGCCGATCGGTCTCGTGCCCCGCGAGCTCGAGGACGTCCCCCCGGCCCGGCACTACGACATCCCGGTGACAGGCGACTGGTCGGACGCGGAGCGCGACCTCGTCCGAACGGGCCTCGCGCACCTCCTCGCGACCGGCCGCTACCGCCGCGTGCTCGTCCACCTCGACCGCGGGGAGTACGCCTTCCTCGACGGGGCGGTCCCGGCGTCGTTCGCCCCGGTCTGGACCGTGCCGGACGACCGCACGACGAGCGCCGAGGCGCTTCGCTCGCTCCGCGCGGCCGCGGAGGAAGCCGTCGCGGAACTCCGCCCCGTGGCGGGGGGACCGCTGGCCGTCGTCCGGGAGGAGCTCCACGAGCTCGCCGCCGTCCAGTTCGGCCGGACGGCCGCCGACGCGCTGTGGGCGGGCCCGCTCCGCCTGGCGGGTCGGCCGTGGTTCCAGCGACTCACCGACGGGCGCACCGACCTCGCCACGGTGCGCGAGGAGCGGGGGCTGTTCCACCTGACGGTCGCCGGGGCGCGCCGGCTCGCGCCCCAATTCCCGCTCGCCGTCGAGGTCGACCCCGCGCTGTCGCTCGAGGGGGACCTGTTCGCGCCGGGGGTCCGGGGCGCGGACTCCGGGATCCGGGCCGGCGACTCCGTGGTGCTGGTGCGCGCGGGGGAACTGGCCGGAGTGGGCGAGGCGGTCCTTCCCGGGCCGATGATGACCGAGCTCGGGCGGGGACTGGCGGTCCGAGTACGACACCGCGCGCACGCGTCCACCGACACGACCATGACGGAGGGCGCGTCTCGCGCGGACGAAGGGCCGGTGGTCCAGCGGTGAAGACGCCGCGCTTACAACGCGGAGGTCGACGGTTCGACTCCGTCCCGGCCCACGTTCACCGCGCCGGTCCGGGGGCGGCGCGGGTCGCGCGCCGTCGCTCCTCGTCGAGCACGATCCGCACGAACAGGTAGAGCAGGATCGCCGAGAGGACGACGCCCGTGAGCTCGTACGGCCCCCACATCCCGTGGACCGCGCCGAGGCTCCAGGAGAACAACGTCTCGTCCACCCACGTCAGGCCCGCGTAGAGGAGGAGCCCCCGCTGGACGGTGGCGCCGAGGAGCAGGAGCGGGACGAGCCAGACGACGAAGTGGAACGTGAGATACTGGGTCAGGGAGACGACGGCGAGGAGCGGGAGGGCGGCGCCCGCCTCCTTCGAGTACCCGCGCAGGTGGGCCAGCAGCACGGCCCCGAGGATCCCGCCGCCCTGGAGCGCCGCGACCGCGAGGGACGGCTGGACCCACCCCTGCTTGAGCAGCAGCGCGAAGACGTTCAGCGACTCGCCCGGCACGCGGGAGAACTGGTTCAGGTAGACGATCCGGATCGCATCCGGACCCCAGAGGCCGTACGCGAGCGCGGCCGAGCCGAGGAACACGCCGACGACCGTCCCGACCGCGACGAGGCGGCGGCCGCGGTCCGCCGCCGCGCTGCCGAGGAGCGGGAAGACCGCCGGGAAGCGGGCGGTGCTGAGGAACGCCGCCAGGGCCTGCCACCCCGTCCGTCGGACTCCGGGGACGGAGAGCGCCGCGAGCCCGAGGAGCGCCGACACCGCGACGATGGCGTTCTCGACGCCGATGTTGGTCGCGATGTTCGGGAGGTAGACGACCGACACCGCCGCGAGGACTCCGACGTACCGGTGGTCGGCTCCCGCCGTCCGCCAGACGAGCGGGACCACGGCGAGCGCGAGGAGCTGCCAGACGAGCCAGACCGCCGCGACCGAGCCGAAGAGCGCCGCGAACGCGTTCAGCGCGACCTCGGCGAAGCCGTACGGGATCTGGTCGGGCGTCGGGTTGCTGCAGTAGCTCACGAGGAACGGGTTCCCTCCGTGCAGCGCGGCGGTCCCGCTCGCGAGGATCGCGAGCGAGTCGTCCGAGCAGTGCACGAGCGCGACGTTCCAGGCGACGTTGATCGCGGTCACGAGGACGAGCGGCCCCATCACGTGCCAGAGGCGGAGCCCCGTCCAGTCGCGCGCACCGGTCAGCCGGAACCACGCCGCGTCCACCGCCCGTCGGACCGACGGCACGCGGTCCCATCGGTAGGCGAGGACGATCGCGCTCAGCCCCACGCTCACGAGGAAGATGACGGTGGACCCGAGGTCGCTCGCGCCGGTCATGGAACGCGGAGACTACGCCGGAGCCTCCGCCGGCCGCGGGGCGGTCGACCCCACGGGTCGGGGCGCACGCGCCGGTTCGCCCACCGCGTCGGTCGGGTCCCCCCGCCGCTCCGACCGCCACAGGTCGACGAACAGTCCCACCAGGAGGGCGGTCAACACGACGTCGAGCACCTCCGCCGGCCAGACGACCCCTTCGCTCCAGGCCCAGAGGTTGTAGCCGAGGCCGTAGTTCACCGTCCCGACCGTGGCGATCGCCCACAGCCACGCCCGGGCCCGGGGGCCGACGAGGGCGACGGGCAGGAGCCAGACGAGGATGTTGTACGAGAGGAACGGCGTTACGAGCGCGACCCCGACCAGCGTGAGGGCGACGGCGCGCGCCGACGAACGGACGGTGACAAAGACGCCGACGACGAGCGCGAGCGTGAGCGCGGCCTGGACCCCGGTGACCGCGAGGGACGTCGGCAGCGCGTTGTGCAGGAGGAGGATCCCGTACACGTTGAGCGAGAACGACCTCCGCAGGAACTGGTCGAAGAAGACGGTCGTGAGGAAGCCGGAGCCCCAGACGAGGTACGTTGCGCCGGTCACGAGCGCGAAGCCGGCCACGGCCGTCCCGAAGCCGAGGAAGCGCCGTCGCCCGTCCGTGCCGGTCCGCGCGAGCACCGGGAAGAGCGACGGGAACCGGGCCGTGGCGAGGATCCCGCCGAACGCGCTCGCCCGCACCGAGTCGCGGGTCGCGAGGTAGATCGTCGCGAGGAGCACGACCGGGACGATCGCGTTGGTCGCCCCGCCGAGCTCGGAGGTGATCAGCGGCACGCAGAGGACGGACGTCGCGACGTAGACGGTGACGTACCGTCGGTCCGGTCCGGCGGCGACCCACGTCAGCGGGATGACGCTGAGGGCGACCGCCCCCCACACGACCAGGATCCCGGGGAGCCCTCCGAGCGCTCCGAGGGCGTCCAGGAGGAGCGCGGGCAGCCCGTACGGGACGTTCACGGTCCCGCCGCAGTACGGCACGTTCGCGAACGGGTTGAGGCCGGCCCAGAACGCCCGCCCCGAGCTGAGCTCCCCGAGCGGGTCGTTGATGCTGTTCGCGCGACAGGCAAACTGCCCGGTGAGGAGGCCGTACGCGCCGAACGCCCCGAACCAGACCGCTCCGACGGCGACGAGGAGGCGCCAGTCCAGCCACGCGAGGTCCGACCGGCCGCTGAGGCGGGCGAGCGCACGCCGCACGCGGGGCTGCCAGGAGCGCCCCCACCGGGTCCGGTAGAGCACGACGACGAGGTTGAGCGCGGTCAGGGCGAGGAAGACGCCCCACGTGTCCCAGTTGTCGAGGACGGACCAGAGTGCGACGGCCATCCGGTCCCGGTGCGGTTCCCCGAACGTCGCGCAGCCCGGGCACGATATTTCAGCGTTGACCCGCGGACGACGCGCGCGCGGCCCGCGCAGGCGCTCCGGTCGCGCGGTGAGGATATGAGGCGGCTCGGCTCGGACGGGCGATGACTCCTCCTCCCACGGTACGTGTCGCCGACCTCGGGGCGCTCACGTTCGGGCTCTCGGCCGACCAACTCCGCCGCGCCGCCGAGACGACGCTCGCCGACGTCCGAAGCCGCCTCGCCCGCCTGACGGACGGCAGCGCGCCCGCGACCGTGGACGGCTTCTTGGGCCCGCTGGACGACCTCTTGCTGCTCGCGCGGACGGTCTCGAGCCACGGGTCGTTCGTCTTCTCCGTCCACCCGGACGAGGCGACCCGGCAGGCGGGCCGCGAGGTGTCGGAGGAGGCGGACCGGTTCCTGAACGAGTTCCGGCTGAACGAGGCCGTCTACCGGACGCTCGGAACGATCGACCTCGCCCGGGCCGATGAGCCGACCCGGCACGCGGTCGACAAGTTGCGTCGCGAGATGCGCCGCGCGGGGGTCGAGCGACCGGCCGCCGAACGCGGGCGGATCGCGGAACTGACCAGCCAGATCGACCGCACGTCGAACGAGTTCGCGGGCAACATCCAGGTCGGGGAGCGGTCGATCACCGTGGACGGGCCGGCGGCCCTCGCCGGGCTGCCGCCCGACTTCCTCGCCGGGCACCCGGCCGATGCGGAGGGGAAGATCCGGCTCTCGACCAAGTACCCCGACGTCTTCCCCGTGCTGTCGTACTGCGACAACGCGGACGTGCGCCGCCGCCTCCTGCGCGAGTTCGTCAACGTCGCGTATCCGACCAACCTCGAGGTCCTCGGCCGCCTCCTCACCGAGCGACGCGCCCTGACCGGGCTCCTCGGCTACCCCGACTACGCGACCTACGCCACGGAGGACAAGATGCTGGAGCGGCCGGCCGCGGTGACCGCGCTCCTGGAGCGGCTGACCCAACTGCTCGCGGCGCCCGCGCGCGCCGACCTCGCCCGGGTCCTCGAGCGCAAGCGGCGGGAGATCCCGTCGGCCGACCATCTCGACGCCTGGGACACCGGGTTCTGGTCGGACGGCTACTACGACACCAAGCTCCGCCGCGAGGAGCACGGCGTCGACTCCCGACAGCTGCGCGCGTACCTCCCCTATCCCGCCGTGCGGGACGGGTTGTTCCGGCTCTGCGCCGAACTGTTCGACCTCGAGTTCGTGCGTCGGCCGTCGGACGGCGTCTGGCACCCGAGCGTGGAGGTCTACGACGTCACGCGCCGCGGCACCGCGCTCGGCCGGTGCTACTTCGACCTCGTCCCGCGGCCCGGGAAGTTCACCCACGCGGCGCAGTTCGAGATCCGCGCGGGGACGCTGCGCACGGGACTTCCGCACGCGGCGCTCGTCTGCAACTTCCTGAACCCGAACACTCCGCCCGAGGCGGCCCGCATGGAGTACCGGGACGTGATCACGTTCTTTCACGAGTTCGGCCACCTCCTGCACGCGCTCCTGAGCGGGCACGGCCCGTGGCTCTACACCACGATGAGCTTCCTCGAGTGGGATTTCGTCGAGGCGCCGAGCCAACTGTTCGAGGAGTGGGCCCGCGACCCGGCGACCCTCTCCCGCTTCGCGCGCGACCCGGACACCGGACGGACGATCCCGTCGGAACTCCTCGACCGCCTCCAGGCGGCCGACGCGATGGGCCGCGCGTCGCGGCAGCTGCGGCAGGTCGCGCTCTCGGCGATCTCGCTCGAGCTCTACCGCCGCGACCCCTCCGGGCTCGACACGACCCGGGTGTTCGGGGAGGTCTGGGACCGCCAGTATCCTCTGCCGATCGACCCCGACTACCACCCGCAGGCGGCGTGGGGCCACCTGACGGGCTACTCGGCCTGCTACTACACCTACGTCTGGTCGGGCGTGCTGGCCCGCGACCTCCTGACGCCGTTCCGCGCCTCCGGCTCCCTCACCGACCGGGCGACCGCCGAGCGGTACGCGACCGAGATCCTCGCCCCCGGCAGCACCCGCAAGGCGTCCGAACTGATCCGGCGGTTCCTCGGGCGCGAACCGAACTACGACGCCTACGAGCGGTGGGCGCTCGCGGGCGCCCGGCCCGCCCCGTCCGGCGCCGCGCACTGACCGAGCGGTCGGGGCCACGGAGGCTATAGTCGATTCTATAGTCTACATCGATTTTCTATATATTCGGCCGACCGCCTCGTACGGTCGATGAAGCGAACCGAAACGACCGGGGACGGGGCGGAGGCCCCGAACGTCCCCCGCCCCGCCCGTCCGCGCGCGACGCGCGCCCGGGGGCCCGAACCGAGCAGTCCGGCGCCGACCGTGGCGCCCGCGCCCCCCGACGGCGCCGCCGTCGCGCACCTCGCGATCGCCCCGAACGAGCCGCCCGAACACGTCTTCCGCCGCCTGCTCGGCGCGTACCTCGGCGGCGCGCGCGAGTTCGTCCTGACCGAGAGCCCGAGCCTCGGACCGACGACCCGGGAGGTCGTGCGGAGTTTCTGCCGGCGGACCCGCCAGCCCGAGATCCTCTCGGACGAGGACGGCGTGCTCCGGCTGCGCGACCTCGCCTACGACAGCCCCGTGCCGCTCCCGCAGCGTCTCGCCCGGATGGGCCGCCTCGTGGTCGAGTTCCACCGCGAAGCGGTCGAGTCGTGGACGCACTCCTCGCTCGGGACCGACGGCGCGTGGGAGCGGCGGGACGACGAGATCGACCGCGAGGCGTGGTACGTCGAGCGCCTCGCGGCCCTCCGCCTCGCGCAGGAGGGACCGCGGCCGACCCACCTCGCGACGTGGACGGTCGCGCGGAGCCTCGAGCGGATCGCCGACCACGCCGTCACGCTGGGCGAGGTCGGCCGCCGGCTCGCCGACCTGCCGCAGGGCGCCGCCCCGATCACCTCGCTCCGCCAGTTCCACCGCCAGGCGATGGACCACCTGGAGGGCGTGCTCGCGGCCTCGGACGGCGCGGGCGCGAACGACCTCCTCGACATGGGGGAAGCGTTGCTCGCCTCGGGCCGCGCGCTCTCCGAACGCCTCCTCCCCGGGGTCAACGGCGGGGCGATGCCGCCCGCCACCGCGGCGGCGGTCGCCCGCATCCTCGAGTCGATCGGGCGGACGGTCGCCTACGGCCAGGACATCGCGCAGGTCGTGCTCGACCGCTCGATCTCGCTCGCGGTCGTGCCGGCGGACGCGCGGGGGCGCGCGCTCCTTCCGGCTATATAACCCACGAAGTACGACGACGGGCCCGGGCGAGTCTTTTTCAACCCCCGCCTCCCTCGTCGCGCTCCCCCCCATGGCCGATCCTCGACCGTCCGACACGACGAAGAACGTTCGGGTGGTCGTCTTCCGCCACGGCCCCGCCGAGGACCGCGACCCGATCCGCTGGCCGAACGACGCGCGGCGACCCCTCACGAACAAAGGGAAGAGCCAGACCCGGCGCGCGGCGAAGGGCCTCGTGCGGGTCGCCGACCCGGTCGACAAGCTCGCGTCCAGCGCCGCGGAGCGGGCGGTCGCGACCGCGCACATGGTCCAGTCCGCGCTGGACGACCCGCCCGAGCTCGAGACGTGGCCCGAGCTCGCCCCGGGCAATCTCGCGAACCCGATCTTCGACCGCCTGAAGCGGGTCGCCCGCGCCGGTCAGGAGGTCGTCCTGGTCGGCCACGACCCGACGCTCGCCGAGTTCGTCGGCCTCGCGCTGACGGGCGACGGCGTGCCCGTCGTCCGCCTGACGAAGGGCGGCGCCGCGTGCCTCGAGTTCCCGGTCGGCGTCCGACCGGGCGGGGGCCGGCTCGTCTGGCTGCTCACGCGGAAGCAGCTGGCCGACGGCTCGACCTAGCCGCCTTCGCGCCCGCCGCGTAGAGCGGCGCGACCCGCGAGCGGACGTCCGCGTGCACCTGGTCCGGGGTCCGGTTCGCGTCCACCCGCTCGAACCGGTACTCCTTCGCCATCCACTCGAACTCCTTCGAGAGCCGCTCCTGGTACAGGAAGAAGCTCTCGAACAGGTCGCGCGACAGCGAGAGGTCCATCCCGCTCTCCCAGTAGTCGAGCGAGCCGTACTTCGAGATCGAGCGGTGGAGGAGGATCTCGGCCCGGGCGTCCAGGAAGAGGACGATCTCGGGCCGCAGCGCGAACGAGTAGAGTTCGCGCGCGTACTCGCGGGTCGCCCCGCGGACGATCGCCCGCGCCATCAGCGTGTAGATGTACCGGTCGGCGAGCACGGTCGCGCCGGCGGAGAGCGCCGGGATGATCTTGTTCTCGAGCTGGTCGGCGAAGTCGGCGGCGTAGAGAAGCGCGAGGGTCGTCGCGGCGAGCGTGTGACCCTGCTTCGCCTGGTCGATCTCGCGGCTGACCAGGTCGGAGCGGCGGAGCCCCGTGTCGACCACCGCGTGGCCTTCCACCTCGAGCCACTCCTTCAGGAGCGTCACCTCGGTCGTGCGGCCCGACCCGTCCGACCCCTCGAGGACGATCAGCCGGCCGTGGAGCGGGCCGTCGGGGAGGCCGGGGAGGCGCGTGCCGTACGTCCTACCCGTCATGCATCAGCCTCGCGACGGTCGGGAAGTTCTCGAGGAGCGGCCGCACGTCCGCCCGCAGGTCCGCCTGGATCGCCTCGACCCGCTGGGTCGAATCGATCAGCGTGAACCGGTCCGTGGCGGCGATCTTCTCGTACTCGCGGCGGAGCCGCGTCTGGAACTTCATGTAGCTCTCCTCGACGTCGTCCGAGAGCCCGAGGTCCATCCCGGCCTCGTAGTAGTTGATCTTGAGCCGCGACGCGAGCTTGCGTTTCAGCGTGGTCGAGACGGGGACCCGGAAGTAGAAGACGCGGTCGGGCCGCGGGGCGAACGCGTAGATCGTCCGGACCCACGCGGGGTCGCAGCCGCGCGCCGCGTCGCGGACGAACGCCGTGTAGGCGTACCGGTCGCAGACGACGAGGTAGCCCGCGCGGAGCGGCGGGAGGATCTTCCGCTCGAACCGGTCCGCGAAGTCGACCGCGTGGAGGAGCGAGAACGTCGTCGGGGTGAGGAGGTTCTTCTTCTTGCCGCGGCGGATCACGCCCGAGACGAGCTCGGACGAGTTCCACTCGGTGAAGAAGACGCGGTACCCCTGCGACTGGAGCCACTTCCCGAGCAGCGCGGCCTGGGTCGACTTGCCGCTCCCGTCCAGCCCCTCGAACACGAGGAGCCGGCCGGGATAGCCGTGGTTCGGCGACGGCGCTTCAGGCATCGCGGAACCGCACCTCCAGCCCGAACACGCGTTCCATCGGTCGCCGGACCTTCTCCGCCCATCGGGGCGGGAGGCTCGTATCGGCCGACGAAGAAAAGGCCACGCCCAAGCTCCGCGCCCCGCTCGACTGGCTGAACCGAGGTCGAGCCGGCGCGAGGAGTTCCGCGACCTCGAGGATCGCCCCGAGGTGCCGGGCCGCGGCGAGCTCCTCCGCCCGCACGATCGGCAGGTAGTCCCGCTTCCATTCGGACGGCGGCTCGTCCCCCTCGTGCAGCCACGCCGCCATCGCGGCGAGCAGCACTTCGCGCTGGTCGAGCCCCCAGATCGGGTAGTTCTGGATCAGGTAGGCCGAGTGCCGCGCGTGGTTCCACAGGTCGACCGCGGTCCCGGCGTCGTGCATCCCCGCCGCGACCCGGAGCGCGAGCCGCTCGCTCTCCCCGCCCCCGAAGCGCGGCGCGAGGACGTCGAACAGGGCGAGCGCCGTCGTCGCCACCGCCCGGCCGTGCTCGAGGGGGAACGCGAACGACTCCGCCGCGGCGGCGACCGACCGGTCGGCCAACTCTTCGGCGGTCGCCGGGAGGCGGGCCCCGATCGCCTCGAGGGCGACCCCCTCGCGGATGCCCGTGCCCGAGACGATGATCCGCTCGGCCCGGACGGCGCGGAGGACCTCCTCGAGCACCGCGATCCCCGCGAGCACGACGTCCGCGCGGTCGTTCCCGATGCCGGGCACCGACCGGCGCTTCTGCGCGGGCATCTCCGCGAGCAGTTCGTGGAGCGCCTCGATGTCGTGGTCGTAGAGCGGGTAGCCGTGGACCCGGCCGATCGGCCACTCCCGCAGGTCGATCGCGGCGCGCGCCAGCGACCGCACCGTCCCGCCGATCCCGAAGAGGCGGTACGACCGGCCCCCGAACGCCCGGACGACCGAGTCGAGCGTCGAGCGGACGTGCTCGCGCAGTTCCTCCCACTCCCGCTTCTTCGGCGGGTCGTGCTCGAGGAACCGTTGCGACAGGCGCAGGACCCCGAGGGGGAGGCTCACCGAGTTGCGGAGGGTACCCGCCCGCACCTCGGCGAGCTGCATCGAGCCTCCGCCGAGGTCGAAGACGATGTCGTTCTCGAGCGGCCACGCGCTCGCGACCCCGAGGTAGGCGTAGTGCGCCTCCTCGGCGCCCGAGATCACCCGGAGCCGGAGCCCGGTCGCCCGCTCGACCTCGCGGACGAACTCGGGGCCGTTGACGGCGTCCCGTACAGCGCTGGTCGCGACGGCGAGCGTCCGTGGGACGCCGAGCGCGCGGAGCACCTGCGCGAACCGGCGGGCGGTCGCGACCCCGCGTGCGACGGCGGCTTCCGCGAGATGGCCGTCCGGGAGCAGGCCCAGCCCGAGCCGCGGGGAGTCCTTCGTCTCGAAGATCGCCCGGACCGCGTCGGAGCGCGACGTCTCGAAGACGACGCAGCGCGCCGTGTTCGAGCCGATGTCCACGACGCCGACGGTCGCCGCGGGTCGCGTCGAGCGGTGGTCCCGGCCGACCTCCGCGCTCCGCCCGCGGTCCACGCGTCCGGGAGGCGCGGGCGCATTAATGCCCTTGGTCCGGCCGCCGTGCGCGCGCCCGAATCCCTTTCAAGACCGGACGCCTCGGGGCCGCCGGAGGAGGGAGCACTGCCGTCGAACGGCCCGGCGGCCCCGCCGGCCCGCCTCGCATCCGAACTCCACCGGGGACTGGCCCGCGTCGTGCGACTGGTCGACCGGGCGGTCGGGCCCGAGCCGCCGTCGCCCGAGACCCTCCACCGACTTCACCGCGAGATGCGGCGGCTGCACATCGGCCTCGTCGTCTGGGGACGCCTGCTCGCCCGTCGCGACCGGGAGGCGCTGCGACCGACGGCGCAACGGCTGCGTCGTCTCGCGCGGTTGGTCGGTCAGGTGCGCGACCGGGACGTGGTGCTCGGGCTCCTGGACGAGGTCGAGGCGACCCCCGCGGACCGCTCGGAGCTCCAGCGGTACCACGCGTTCCATAGCCGTCTGCGGGACGACGGCCGCACCAGCCGCGAGCTCCTTCAGGCGTTCCTGCGGACGGAACGGGACGCGGGACTGTTCCAGGCGCTGGGGTCGGCGTTCGACCTCTCGCCGCCGCGCACCGCGCGGGCCCGCCTCCGCGAGATCCTCCGCGCGGAGCACGCGGACCGGTGGCGACGGGTCCGCAAGGCGCACCAGAAGGCCCGCCGCCGTCCGTCCGCGACCCGGATGCACCGGCTCCGCATCCGCGTCCGGCAGCTGCGCCACGCCGTCGACCTCGCGAGCGTGGTCGACCCGTCGGCCGGCCGGGGCATCCCGATCGCGTTCCGCCGGCTCCAGGACCACCTCGGCCGCCTCCACGACCTTGACGTCGCCCAGCTGACGCTCGACCTCGACCTGGTCGATTCGCCGTGGGGACGCGCGCTCGGGGC
>JASHPZ010000078.1 GCA_030037815.1 Thermoplasmata archaeon
GCACCGCGGTGGCCGCGGGCGTCACCATCAAGGCGAAGATCAACAGCACACCGATGACCTGGACCGCGAACGAGATCGCGACGCCCAGGAGGAGCATGAACGCGACGTTGAGGGCGAGCATCGGAAGCCCCTTCGCCTCGGCGACGTCCTCGTCCAGCGAGGAGAACAGGAGCGGCCGGTAGATCACCGCCAATACGGCGCCGACGATCACCGCGGCTTCGAGCGTGAGGAGCACCTGGGCGTCGCTGATCCCGAGGATCTCCCCAAAGAGGATGGAGTACGCCTCGGTGGCGTAGCCGTTGTAGAGACTGAGGAAGATCAGCCCGACCCCGAGCAGGAACGCGAGGACCGTCCCGATCTCGATGTCGCGGGTCGCGGCGCGGCGGCCGAGCAGCGCCATCCCCGTACCGCCGCCCATCGTGAACAGGAGGAGACCGTAGACCGGGTTGACCCCGAACAAGACCGCCCCGGCAGCGCCCGAGAAGCCGACGTGGCCGAGCGCGTGCGTCGCGAACGCCGAGCGCCGCAGGACCACGAAGTATCCGATGACGCCGGCGACGATCGCGACGATCGTCCCGGCCTCGAACGCGTTCCGCATGAACGCGTACGCCCACATCGAGCGGAGGTCCGTGACGATGTTGGGGCTGAACGCGGTCACGCGGCGGCCCCCTCGTGCGGGTTCTCCCCGCCGACGATGACGATGTTGCCCCGCGAGTCGTGGAGGACCTCGACCGGAACCCCGTAGAGCTCCGTCAGCGAGTTCGAGTTCAGCACCTCGTCGGGCGAGCCGGTCGCGACGTTGCCGTTCGCGATGTAGATCACCCGGTCGAGGCACTCGATCAGCGGGTTGATGTCGTGGGCCACGAGGAGGGTCGTGACGCGGCGCGCGCGCACGAGGTCGTGGATCACCTCGACCAGCTCGCGGGAGCGCCGGAGGTCGAGGTTCGAGAGCGGCTCATCGAGGAGCAGCATCTCGGGGTCGCCCGCCAGCGCCTCCGCGAGGAAGACGCGCTGGAGCTCGCCGCCGCTCATCGCGCCGAGCGACTTCGCGGCGAGCTCCGACGCCCCGACCGCCGCGAGGGCGGCCCGGGCCGCGTTCCGCGGGCCCCGGACCGAGATCCCGGGTCCCCATCGGGTCCCGGTCACCCCGAGACGAACCAGCGCCTCGGCCGCGACGTGGGTCTCGTTGTCGATGGTGTGCCGCTGCGGCACGTAGCCGATGCGGGGGTTCCCCTTCCGCGGCGGCTCCCCGAGGAGCGTGATCGAACCGGCCGTGGGCTTGCGGAGCCCCAGGAGGAGGCGGAACAGGGTCGTCTTCCCCCCGCCGTTCGGTCCGATGACCGCGACGAACTCTCCGCGCCGCACTCCGAAGGTCGCGTTCGTCCAGACAGGCTTTCGCCCGTACCGGACGGACACGCAGTCGGCGCGGATCGCGTACGTCCCCTCGTCGGTCGCCAGCGTCACGTCCCCCGGCCGGCTACTGGCCGAGCTCTCCGGCGTTGAGGGCGTTGTAGAGCGCGAGGTACTCGGCACCCATCCAGGCCTCGAAGGTGTAGTTCGGGGGCTGGATCGTCTCGGTGATCCCGATGACGGTCACGTTGTTCTGGGCGGCGATGCTCTTCATCTCCGTCGTGATCGGCGTGACGGTCTGCAGGTTGTAGACCAGCACCTTGACCTGGCCGCTCTCGAGCTGGTTCTCGAACTCAACGACGCTCTGGGTCGGCGGGTCGTTCCCTTCGGCGACCGCCTCCATGAACGCGGGCGGGGAGACGAGGTTCAAGTCGGTGTAGTTCGCGAGGTAGACGAAGATGCTCTCCGTGGAGGCGACCTCGGTCCCGGCGAAGTGCGCCCGGATCTCGTCCGCCTGGGCGTAGAGCGCCCCCAACGACACGTTCAGCGCCGCGTAGTTCGCCTGGAAGTACCCGGTCTCCGACGGGCGGATCGAGACCAGGTCCGAGTACATCGACGCCACCGTACGGTTCACGAACGCCGGATCGTACCACATGTGCGGGTTCCCGGTGACGATCCCGCCGTCGACGCTGACGTTGTTGAGCGACCCGACGTTCAGCACCACCTGGTTCGCCTCGTCGTCCGCCGCGAGCAGCTGCAGCGCCCAGTCGTCGTAGCCGACGCCGTTGACGATCACGAACTGGGCGTTCGAGATCGCGATGGCGTCCGACGTGTTCGCTTCGTACTCGTGGGGGTCGGTGTTCGGGTCCGTCACGATGCTCGTGACGCTCACCTGGCTCCCGCCGAGCTGCGAGACGAGGCTCCCCCAGAAGTTCTCGGCGGCCACAACGAGGATGGGGCCGTTCGGGTTGTCCCGGTTCGGCGGAGGCGCGCTCGTCACGACCTCGGCGACCACGCCCCCGACCACGACCGCGGCGGCGACCAGGGCGATCACGACTTTGGTGCTTCCGTTCATCGGTTTCTTCCACTCCGCATTGCCTTGGATTCGTCCGGGACCTCGCGCCGTTCGGGCGCGCAGTCTTCGATCGGCTCGCCGTGCGGGCACTCGTCCGGGTGGTTCTCCGCGCGGCAGATCGCGTCGATCGTTCGGTGGGAAAGGGCCAGGTCGATCTCGCGGGCGGCCGCGCACGTGCGATCGGGTGCGAGGCCGAGGTTTCCGAACAGCGTCTCCGCGACCCGGTGATGCCGGCGATACTCGGCCAGGCACGACTCGCCGGCCGACGTGAGCCGGCTCTTGCCTCGATACCGAACGACCAGCCCGAGCTGCTCGAGCGCGGTGAGGTGGTCGAGCGCGGAGGGGGCGGTCACGTGCAAGTCGCGCGCGATGACCCCGAGCGGTGCCCCGCGGTGGCCTTCCTCGCCGCGACGAACGGCGATGAGGGTGTCCAGTTGACGCCGGCTCAACTGGGCCAGGAGTTCCATGACCGTTCGACGCGAGGTCCGACTCTTAAATCGGGCCCTAATTTCTAGGCCCGAGCGCGCTGCCGGGCGCGCGCGGGCTACGTCGCGAGCGGTTCCCAGACGAGCGCGGCGACCTCGAGCACCAGGTCGGAGGGATTATCGGGATTCTCGACCGGCTTCGGCCGGACCTGGCCCTCGCCGACGCAGACCGTGTCGTTCAGCCAGCGATACCGCGCGTCCTCGCTCAGATGGGAGACCGTCGCGAGCCA
>JASHPZ010000079.1 GCA_030037815.1 Thermoplasmata archaeon
CAGCGCTTCATCCGTTCCTCGAGCGCCTGGCGGTACGTCGGGGCGGTGCGGCCCATGCGATCACCTCCTCGGCGGGCGAGGCGACGCCGAACTCCTCGATCCCCCGCTGGCCCGCGGGCCGGGGGACGAACGACAGGCGCGCGTCGTCCCGCAGCGCGCGCACGGTGAGGGTGCCGGGGCCGCGGACGAACGAGAGGTAGTCGCACCAGCGCGGGCCCTCGTCCGCGAGCCCGGGGAACCGGTCGAACCCGCCGGGGTCGAGCGTGATCAAGAGCGGGACGCGGACGGAGCCGGCGAGCGCGCGGAGCGCACGGGCGACGTGGCGCAGCATCGCGACGCGCTCGTCGTCGGGGATCTCGTCCGCCGAGAAGAGCGCGGGGAGGTCGTGCGCGACGAGCAGGGTCGGCGGGTGGCGGCGGACCTCGCGGGCCCAGCCGTCCACGAGCGCGACCATCTGGTAGGCGGTGAACGCCCGGGCGAGGCGGAGGCGGTGGAGCGTCTCGGTCGCGTCGACCCCGAGCGACCGGCCGAGCTCGCCGACGCGGTACGGGTGGAACCGGTTCGCCCCCTCGAGGAGCGAGAGCCGGCCCTTGGCGAGGGCGTTCCCCGCGTAGAGCATCTCGAGGATCGGCTCGACCGCGAGCCGCGGGCCGCACCAGAGGGTCGCCTCGCCCGGGGTGAACCGCGCCGCGAGCCACGGGAACAGGGCCGGCGCGGACGGCAGGCACGGGAGGCGCCGCCGCACGCGCGGCCGCGGGGCCAAGCGGGCGCGCAGCACCGGGACCGGCGCGTCGGGCGCCCGCACCTCGGGGTGGAACGGCGCGAAGAGGAGCGCGTCCTCCGGCGGGAGGGCGGGCTCGGGTTCGAACGTCTCGGTCATGGCGGCTCGGCCGGGCGAAAAGGGGCTGGACCGCTCTAAAGCGGCGGGTCGGGAGAGGGTGAAACGGGCCGGGAGCGGCCGTTCCCGCGCCCGGAGGCGCCGTCAAGGAAGATATCCCGACGCCCCGTCGGCGGGCGCCGATGGCGATCCGGACGGTGTTCCTCGACTTCGGCGGAACGCTCGTCTCGGCCGAGACGGATCCGGGGGTCTTCTTCACCGAGGTCCTCCGCGAACAGGGCCACGACATCTCGGTGGAGGCGTGGACGGCGGCCGACGCGAAGGCGTTCGCCCGCTGGCAGCCCGAGCGGTACCGGTGCTTCCGCGAGCCGCCGTCGTTCTGGCTCCGCGTGCACGGCGAGACCCTGCGGGAACTCGGCCTCCCGGACCCGGACGGCGCGCTCCTCGGCGCGATCCACGACGCGATGACCTCCGCGCGCCGACGGCGGCCGTTCCCGGAGGCGGAGCGCGCGGTCGACGCGATCCGCCGGTCCGGCCGGTCGGTCCACATCGTGTCGAACGCGACGGACCTCCTCCTCGAGCTCGTCGCGCACCTCGGGTAGACCGACCGGTTCGACTCCGTCGTCTGCGCGCAGGAGGCCGGCGCCGAGAAGCCCGACCCGCGGGTGTTCCGGCTCGCCCTCGCGCGCGCCGGCTGCGCCCCGTCGGAGGCGGTCCACGTGGGCGACTCGTGGGAAGCGGACTACGTCGGCGCGACCCGGGCGGGGCTCCGCGCGCTCTGGCTGAACCGCCACGGGCGCGCGGTGCCGGCGGGCGTCGAGTCGGTCGCGGACCTCGACCAGGTCCTCGACCGGCTCGACGGACCGCGCGCGGGGGGTCCGGTCAATCGAGACGGGAGCGCGCCGCGGGCGCGTGGAGCCCGAGCAATTCGCTGAGCGACCGGCCGTTCACCGCCGCGTCGCCGCGGAAGTGGTTGTTGAAGAACCCATACACTTGCGGCACCTCGTCGGCGAGCGCCCGGACCCTCGGCGCCCACGCCGCGATCTCGTCGGCGGAGTAGGTGTAGTCGTACCAGAGCGGCGCGCCGTGCCCGTGCCAGCGGATGTACGCGAACGGCGCGGTCACCTCGAGAGCGATCGGCAGGTGCGGCGCGTCCACGATGACGTTCGCGAGGCCGAACTCCCGGAGGAGCGCGTACGACTCGGGGACGAGCCAGGAGCGCTCGCGGAACTCGACCGCGACCGGGAGCTCCTTCGGGAGCGTCTCGTAGAACGCCCGGACCGTGCCGGGCTCGAACGGGAGCGACGGCGGCAATTGGAGGAGGGCGGCGACGAACCGCCCGGCGTCCTGGAGCGGCTTCACCACGGCCAGGAATCGCCGGAGCTCCTCGTCGGTCCCGACCAGACGCAGGTCGTGGGTGATCGTCTGCGGGAACTTCGCCGCGAACTTGAACCGGGTCGGCGTGCGGCGCACCCACGACGCCGCGACGGACGGCGGCGGGAGCCGGTAGAACGTCGAGTTCACCTCGACGATCGGGAACAGACCCGCGTAGTACCGGAGCCGGTCCGAGACGCCGTGGGGCGGGTAGACCCGGCCGACCCACTCCGCGTAGTCCCAGCCGCTCGTGCCGAGGAGGACCTCGCCCATCGCCGGTGCGGGTCGCCGGACGGGCCCCGTCCGCCTAAAGGCTCCGAGAGGTCGCGAAACGCTAAGAGACGGGGTCGCTCGGGGAGGCTGAGCGCGCGATGGTCCAGGTCGACATCGACATCGCGAAGTGCACGGGCTGCTCGCACTGCAAGGACGTCTGCCCGACGAACGTCTTCGAGCTGCGGCCGCGCGACCAGGTGCCGGACGTCGTCGACGACCCCGCGGTCGGGGCCAAATTCCAATTCCGCGGAGAGAAGTCGCTCGCCATCAACGGGCCCGAGTGCATCGTCTGCGAAGCGTGCCTGTTCGAGTGCGAAGGCGAGTGCATCCTGATCACGGACGAGGAAGGGAACGTCCACCGCTCCGTCTACAAGTGACGGAGCCGCCCGACCCCTCGGTCCGGTTCTTCTCCGACCCCGCGGGACTGCGCGCGTGGTTTGCGTCGCACCACGACCGCGCGACCGAGGTCTGGGTCGGGTTCTGGAAGGCGCACACGGGCCGGGGCGGCCTCACCTACCTCGCGGCGGTCGACGAGGCGCTCTGCTTCGGCTGGATCGACACGACCGTCCGCCGCCTGGACGACGATCGGTACGCGCAGCGATTCACGCCGCGACGCGCGACCAGCCGGTGGAGCGACGTCAACCGGGCGAAGTTCGCCCGGCTCCGGACGGCCGGCCGCGTCCACCCGGCCGGCGAACGGGCGTTCGCGGAGACCGCCACCCGTCGGGCCGCCTACTCGTTCACGGAGGACCGCAAGTCGCTCTCCGCGGCCGATCGGCGGGAGTTCCGTCGGCACGCGTCCGCGTGGGCGTTCTTCTCCGCGACGCCGCCCGGATACCGGCGCCAGGCGGGCCACTGGGTCGGGAGCGCCGTGCGACCGGAGACCCGCGCCCGGCGGCTGGCCGAGCTGATCCGGGCCTCGGCGCGCGGCACCCGCCCCCGCGCGTTTCTCGTCGCGCGCGCCGACCGGAATCCGCCGGAGAACGCCGTTCGGCGTCGCCGCCGGCGCGCTCGGCCGGGAGCGCTTAAATAGGCCCGGACCCCGCCGTTGCCGCCGTGGCCGACCTTCCCAGTGAGGCCGCTCAGACCGTCGTTCTCGGGGAGCGGGAGCTCGCGATCGGGTTCCGGCTGATCGGGCTCAAGGACGTCATCGACGTCACGCCCGAGAACGCGGTGGCGGAGTTCCAGCGGGTGATGACGTCGGGGCAGTACAACCTCGTCATCGCTAGCCAGTCGATCCGGCCGCGTCTCTCCGACTCGCAGCGCGCGAACGCGGATTCCTCCCTGCGTCCGCTCGTCGTGTTCGTCCCCACGCCCACCGGGGAGTACGAGGTCGAGAGCATCAACGCGCTTGCGAAGCGCGTGTTGGGCGTCACGCTCCAGGTTCCCGCATAACGTGGAGGAAAGCATGGCAGGAATCGTCGCTCGGGTTTCCGGTCCGGTCGTCATCGCCGAGGGTCTCGAGAACGCGAAGATGTACGACGTCGTCCGCGTCGGCTCGCTCGGTCTCGTCGGAGAGATCATCCGGCTCGTCGGCGCCACCGCGACCGTCCAAGTGTACGAGGACACGACCGGCATCCGACCGGGCGACCCGGTCGAAACGACGGGCCAAGCGCTCTCGGTCGAGCTCGGTCCGGGGCTCCTGACGTCGATCTACGACGGCGTCCAGCGCCCGCTCAACATCATCCAGAAGAGCGCGGGCGACTTCATCACCCGCGGCACCGTCGCGCCGCCGCTCGACGAGACGGCGAAGTGGTCGTTCACCGCCACCGCGAAGGCGGGCAGCGAGGTGACGCCGGGGACGATCCTCGGGACCGTCCAGGAGACCGACCTCATCCTCCACAAGATCATGGTCCCGCCGGGAGTCCGCGGTACCCTCGGCCAGCTCAAGAGCGGCACCTACACGATCCGCGACGCGATCGGCCAGGTGAAGACGGCGGACGGGAACGTTCCCCTCTACCTCTCCCAGAAGTGGGTCGTCCGCGTCCCGCGCCCGGTCGCGCAGAAGCTCCCGCCCGACATCCCGCTCATCACCGGCCAGCGCGTCATCGACACGTTCTTCCCGGTTGCCAAGGGAGGGACCGCTTGTATCCCGGGACCCTTCGGATCGGGGAAGACGGTTTGTCAGCAGCAACTTGCGAAGTGGTCAGACTCCGATATCGTTGTTTACGTTGGCTGCGGCGAGCGCGGCAACGAGATGACGGAGGTGCTCGCGACCTTCCCGAAGCTCGTCGACCCGAAGTCGAAGCGGCCGCTGATGGAGCGGACGGTGCTGATCGCGAACACGTCGAACATGCCGGTCGCGGCGCGCGAGGCGAGCGTCTACACCGGGATCACGATCGCGGAGTACTACCGCGACATGGGCTACGACGTCGCGCTGATGGCCGACTCCACCAGCCGGTGGGCCGAGGCGATGCGCGAGATCTCGGGCCGGCTCGAGGAGATGCCGGGCGAGGAAGGGTATCCGGCGTACCTCGGACGGCGGGTCGCGGAGTTCTACGAGCGGGCCGGACGCGTCATCGCCCTCTCGCCCGAGGGCCGCAACGGGTCGGTCACCGTGGTCGGTGCGGTGTCGCCTCCGGGCGGAGACACTTCCGAGCCCGTCAGCCAGAACACGCTCCGCGCCGCGCGGGTGTTCTGGGCGCTCGACGCGTCCCTCGCCCAGCGGCGGCACTTCCCGTCGATCAACTGGCTCCAGAGCTACTCGCTCTACGTCACGGACCTCGCGAGCTGGTACGGCGGCAGCCTCGCGAAGGACTTCGTCCAGTTGCGCCAGCGCGCGCTCGAGGTGCTCCAGAAGGAGTCCGAGCTCCAGGAGATTGTCCAGCTCGTCGGGGTGGACGCGCTGCCCGAGCGCGAGAAGGGCGTCCTCGACGTCGCCCGCATGATCCGCGAGGATTACCTCCAGCAGAGCGCGTACGACGACGTCGACACCTACACGTCGCTGAAGAAGCAGTACCGCATGATGCGCGCGATCCTCTCGTTCGGCGACCGCGAGCAGGACGCGATCGGCAAGGGCGCGACCGTCGGAAAGCTCTCGGCGCTTCCCGTCCGGACGAAGCTCTCGCGCATGAAGTGGATCCCCGAGGCGGAGCTCGACACCCAGTTCGACGCGCTCGAGCTCGAGATGGCCCAGTCCGTCGGCGCCGCCGCGGCGGGAGGTGCCTAGCATGGCCGCGAAGGGCGGGTCGGCGTCGAAGTCACCTGGGGTCCCGGTCGACTACCGCACCATCGACCGTGTGAGCGGTCCGCTCCTCTTCGTCCGCGACGTCGCGAACGCGGCGTACGGCGAGATCGTCGAGATCGCGCTCCCGAACGGCGAGCGCCGCCAGGGCCAGGTGCTCGACTCCCGCAAGGGGCTCGCGATCGTCCAGGTGTTCGGCCCCACGATGGGGATCAACGTCGAGGAGACGACCGTGAAGTTCCTCGGCGAGGTCGCGACGCTCGCGGTCTCGGACGAGCTCCTGGGCCGCGTCTTCAACGGGCTCGGCGAACCGCGCGACGGCGGCCCCCGCATCGTGAGCGACACCCGGCTCGAGATCGTCGGGAACGCGATGAACCCGTACTCGCGCGAGGAGCCGAGCGAGTTCATCCAGACCGGGCTGTCGAACATTGACATGATGAACACGCTGGTCCGGGGCCAGAAGCTCCCGATCTTCTCCGGCGCCGGGCTCCCCCACAACCAGGTCGCCGCCCAGATCGTCCGGCAGGCCAAGCTGCGGAACTCCAGCGAGAGCTTCGCCGTGATCTTCGCGGCGATGGGGATCACCAGCGAGGAGGCGAACTTCTTCCTCAAGGAGTTCGAGACGACCGGCGCCCTCGAACGGACGGTCGTCTTCCTCAACCTCTCGTCCGACCCGTCGATGGAGCGCGTCATCACGCCGCGCATGGCGCTCACCACGGCCGAGTACCTCGCCTACGAGCACGACATGCACATCCTGGTCGTGCTGACCGACATGACCAACTACTGCGAGGCGCTCCGCGAGATCGCCTCGGCCCGTGAAGAAGTGCCGGGCCGCCGCGGCTACCCCGGGTACCTCTACACCGATCTGGCGACGCTTTACGAACGCGCCGGCAAGATCCACGGACGGTCGGGCTCGATCACCCAGTTGCCGATCCTGACAATGCCGGC
>JASHPZ010000080.1 GCA_030037815.1 Thermoplasmata archaeon
TCGATGCACCCCGCCCTGCGCTCCCGTATCCGGGGCTACGGCTACGAGCTCTACGTCAAGTCGACGATGCCCGACACCGCCGAGAACCGGATGAAGGTCGTCCGGTTCGTCGCGCAGGAGGTCCTCAAGGACAAGAAGATCCCGCACTTCGACCGCGACGCGATCGTCGAGGTCGTCCGGGAGGCCCAGCGGCGCGCGGGCCGCTCGGGCCAGCTGACGCTCCGGCTCCGCGAGCTGGGCGGCCTCGTCCGCGTCGCGGGCGATATCGCACTCTCCGAAGGGGTCACCACCGTCCACGCCGAGCAGGTCGTGAAGGCGAAGCGCGCGAGCCGCTCGCTCGAGCAGCAGATCGCCGACCGGTACATCGAGCGCCGCAAGGAGTACCGGATGTTCTCGATCGACGGCTCGGCGATCGGGACCGTCAACGGCCTCGCGGCGATCAACGCCCAGACCGGGATGGCGGAGTTCTCGGGGATCGTGCTGCCGATCGTCGCCGAGGTGACCCCGGCGCAGACCCGCGACGGAGGGGTCGTCGTCGCGACGGGGAAGCTCGGGGAGATCGCGCGGGAGGCGGTCCAGAACGTCAGCGCGCTGATCAAGAAGTACACGGGCGAGGACATCTCGCGCTACGACATCCACATCCAGTTCGTCGGCACGTCGGACGGCGTCGAGGGCGACAGCGCGAGCGTGTCGATCGCGACCGCCGTCATCAGCGCGCTCGAGGGCCTCCCGGTCGACCAGTCGGTCGCGATGACGGGGTCGCTCAGCGTCCGCGGCCAGGTGCTCCCCGTCGGAGGGGTCACCGCGAAGGTCGAGGCGGCCGCCGACTCGGGCATCAAGCGGGTGCTGATCCCCGAGGACAACATGGACGACTTGGTCCTCGAGGCCCGCTACCGCGGGTCGATCGAAGTCATCCCGGTCCGCACGCTCCGGGACGTGCTCAAGTACGCGCTGGTCGGCCAGGGCAGTCAGAAGGAGTCGCTGCTCGAGCGGCTGGCCGCGATGGTCCACGCCACCAGCCGGTCCACGGACGACGCCGCCGCCTCCGGCGCCGCCGCGCCCGCGGCGGGCCGGCCGGCGGGATCGTGAGAGGCGGCTACCGCGTCCCGATGCACGGGCCCGTGCTCGCGCGCCCGCTGGTCGAGCCGCTCGGCGAGGAGGAGGAGAACGAGCACAAGTTCGTCGACCGGGAGTGCTATGAGTTCAACCCGGCGCTCCGCCCCGTCTGGAACGACCGGCACTGCGAGCACTGCCGCCACTACCTGACGGCGCGGTGCCGCCATCTCGACGAGTTCCTGGACGACGTGGAAGATTTGACCCCGGAGTGAGTCCGAGGGCCGTGCGCGGACTCCTGGTGGGACGGTTCCAGCCGTTCCACGCGGGGCACCTCGAGGTCGTCCGCGGGATCCGCTCCGCGCGCCCGGACGACGGGCTCATCGTCTGCGTCGGCACCGCCGAGCAGTCGTACACGTGGGAGAACCCGTTCACCGCCGGCGAACGGGTCGAGATGATCGACCGGGCGCTGCGCGCGGCGCACGTCGACTCCGTCCTGGTCGTCCCGACCGCGGACATCCACCGCCACGCCCTCTGGGTGCGGTACCTCGAGGGGCTCCTGCCCGCGTTCGACCGCGTCTACACGAACAATCCGCTCACCCGTCTCCTGTTCGAACAGGCGCGGTACCGCGTCGAGAGCCCGCCGCTGGTCGACCGGTCCCGGTACGAGGGGGCCCGGATCCGGGCCGCGATGGCCGACGGCGGAGAGTGGCGGTCGGCCGTGCCGCCGGCCGTGGCCGAGTTCCTGGTCCAGATCGACGCGCCCGGTCGATTGAAGACCGTCCGCGCCGCCCCGGTCTCCGGCGCGGGGGAGCGGCCGCGGTGAGCCCGCCCGAAGCGCGTCCGGCCCGGCCGCGCTTCGCGCCGCTGCCCGAGTGGGTCGGGCCGACGACGCGGCTCGTCCACGGTGCCCGCCGCGTCGACCGGAACGCGGGGTCGGTCGTCTTCCCGATCTACCAGACCTCGACCTACCACTACCCCGCCGAACACTCCGAGGTCGCCGACCCGCGGGACGTCTACCTCTACAGCCGGATGGCCAACCCGACCGTCGAGGGACCCGAGGAGCTGCTCCGTTCGCTCGAGGGCGGCGAGACCGCCCGGCTGTTCGCGACCGGGATGGGCGCGATCAGCGCCACCCTCCTCTCGCTCGTCCGGCCCGGCGACGAGGTGGTCGCGCTGGCGAGCCTCTACGGCGGGACGCTCGACCTTCTCACCGAGACGCTGCCCCGGTTCGGGGTCGTCGTGCGGCTCGCTTCGGACGCGGAGGCGCGCGCGCCCGAGCGGCTGTTCACCGAGCGCACCCGGCTCGCGCTGCTCGAGAGCCCGACCAACCCGACGCTGCGCGTCTACGACATCGCCCGCTGGGCTCGCGCGGCCGACTCGGTCGGCGCGCTCCTCGCGGTCGACAACACGTTCGCGACGCCGATCAACCAGAGCCCGCTCGCGCTCGGGGCGGACCTCGCGCTCCACAGCGCGACGAAGTACCTGGGCGGCCACGCCGACCTGCTCGCCGGCGCGGTCGTCGGGGCGGACCGGGTGCTCCGAAGGGTCGACCCGCGGTTTTCGCTCGGCGCCCCGCTCGACCCGTTCGCGGCGTTCCTGCTGCACCGCAGCCTGAAGACGCTCGCCCTGCGGGTCGCGCGGCACAACGAGAACGGGCGGCGCGTCGCGGCGGCCCTCGCGCGCCACCCGGCGGTCGCGCGGGTCGACTACCCGGGTTCGGCGAGCGCAGACGACGAGGCGGTCGCGGCCCGCCAGATGCGCGGCCGCGGCGGGGTCCTCGCGCTGACGTTGCGCGGCGGGGAGGCCGCGGTCGATCCGTTCCTGCATCGCCTCCGGCTCGTCCACGTCGCGTCCAGCCTGGGCGGCGTCGAGAGCCTCGCGAGCGTGCCGAGCCTGACGTCCCACCGTCACCTGACGCCGGCCGAACTCGCCGAGCGCGGCATCGCACCGGGCCTCGTCCGGATCTCGCTCGGCATCGAGGAGCCCGACGACCTGATCCGCGACCTCACCGAGGCGTTGGACGCCCACTCCTAGACGCGCGGACGCGCCGCGCGCGCGTCGCTCCCGCCAGCATTATAGGGGGCATCCCTACCTCGGTCCCGTCGCGCCACTGTAGCTCAGTCTGGCAGAGCGGCTGATTCGTAATCAGCAGGTCGGGGGTTCAAGTCCCTCCAGTGGCTGACCCGAACCGCCGGCGGCATACCATGGAGGACGAGGGCCCGGGTTCGTTCCGTTCGCGCGTCGTCGCCTTCGCGGTCTTGGGCCTCCTGGTCGGCGGGGTTCTGTGGGCGCTCCTGATCTGGCCCGGTTTCCTACCCGAAGTCTGCACGCCCTACGCGGTGTCGAACACGACGTCGCTCTGCGAGTACCCGGTCGACGTCGCCCCTCCGACCCTCTCGGCGAACACGACGCGGGCGATCTGCCAGAACGAGTCCCAGAGCGATACCTACGGCCTACCGGTCGGCACGCCGGAGTCGTGGAGCTTCCGGTCGGACGAGTTCACGATCCAGTACGGGTTTTGGTGCGGGTTCGGAGACCAATTCGGTGTGCTCGTGCGAGTGGTCGGTCCGACCGGCGGACCGTTCGAGGCGGCGTTGTCGCCCCCGGGCGCCCCCCCGGCCCACCCTTCCGTGTATCCGCTCGTGTGGCTGGCCCCCGGGAACACCTCGGGGATCTGGTGGCAACCGGATGCGCCCGGACCGATGGGTCTACTCGCCCGCTGAACGAGTCGCTCGCCTCTCGGGGTCGAAGTCCGCCGGCGAGAGCGCGGCGCGTCAGCTGTAGTCGACGCCGGGGATGATCGTCTCCTGGGTGGGCGTCACCCAGCTCCCCGGCGTGATCGTGCAGACGGTCGGGCACGGGAACGGCATCGAGTAGTTCGTCTGCAGCGGCATCGGGTACCCGGCCTCCGTGTAGTTGGTCGGGAAGATGATCGGCGCACGCGCGGTCTGGTTGAAGTTGAAGTAGCCGAACGGGAGCGGCGCCTGGCAGTCGACCGCGCCGAGGCAGCCGAGCTTGAAGCGCCACTCGACGAAGTGGAGGAGCGACTGGAAGTCGCCGAGCGAGCCGACCACGGTCCCGAGCGGCGTGTAGGGGCTGATGACGAGGAGCGGCACCCGCAGGCCGAGCCCGAGCGAGCTGACCGTCGGCGGGGCGACCCCGTCGTACCACCCGCCGTACTCGTCCCACGTCAGGAAGATCGCGGTCGAGCTCCAGTCCGGGGACTCCTCGACCGCGTCCACCAGGTTCGCGACGAACGACTCGCCGGCCGAGATGTTGCCGAGCTGCGGGTGGTCGGAGAACGTGTCGGCCGGGATCACCCACGAGATGTCCGGGAGGGTGCCGTTCGCGGCGTCGGAGAAGAAGTCGGTCCGGTTGACGAAATGCTGGTCGAAGCTCGAAGTGTACGAGAGGTGGTCGGCCGCGAGCGGGTTCCAGTAGTTGTACGCGCCGATCTCCCCCCAACCGCCGGCGATCGAGTGGCCGTAGGTGGGGAGGGCCCAGTCGTAGTACTTCCACGTCACGCTCGGGGACGCGTTCAGTAGGTCCTCGACCGTCCGCGTGTTGTTCGCCTGGTTCAGGTAGGTGTGCTTGTACGCCGCCGTCTGGTGGCCGTTGGTCGGGGTCGAGAGGTTGACGCCGTTCGCGGGCGGCTTGTCGGCGACCAGGTACCAGTGGTTCGGCAGCGAGTA
This sequence comes from Thermoplasmata archaeon, assembly GCA_030037815.1. GTDB lineage: Archaea > Thermoplasmatota > Thermoplasmata > Lutacidiplasmatales > UBA184 > Lutacidiplasma. The sequence goes on from JASHPZ010000080.1 coordinate 4,749, forward strand.
CGACGCGACGGAGGAGAAGAAGTAGTCTCCGAGGCCGTACTCCTCCGCGAGGTCCCAGTAGATCGGGATCGCCCCCCCGCCGAAATGCCCGAACGGGAGGTTGCCCGACGCTTCCGCCTGGTAGAACCCGTTCATCGCCCCGCCGTTGATCGCCTCGTGGGTCGAGTTCCAGGTGTGGGCGAGGTCGTGCGTGTACATCCCGGAGATGCCGAGGTAGTACGGCTTCACGCAACCGAGCGCCGGATTGGACGGGTTCTTCGGGACGCAGAGCCCGGCCGGCTCGCCGTTCACCGGCGACATGCAGTACGCCGAGCGAGCGGGGCAGTAGGTCCCGAAGTAGTTGTCGAACGCGTGGTTCTCCATCATGATGATCACCACGTGGTCGATGTGCGTGGACGCGGGGGTGAACCGGCTCGCTTCGACCATCGGCGCGACCTCGGCGGCGGACGACGGGATCACGACCAGCACGGCGAGCGCGACGGTCGCGACGACCGTGCTCGCCGACAGACCCGCGGGCCGCATGGCGGCCCCACCTCGGTCGTGCCGTATAACACCATGGCCCACGCGGGGCGACGACCGGGGCCCCGGGGAGAGGCGGCCCGCGGGACCGCGCCTACAGCGGCGCGAACCGGGCGGTGAAGTGGGGGAGGCGCTCGGGGCGGTGGGTCATCTTCACGCCGCGGACCGAGGCGCGGCGTTCGTGGACCGCGATGATCGTCCGGGCGACGTAGGCGAGGTGGGCGGAGGAGTACACCCGGCGCGGGATCGCGAGACGGACCAGCTCGAGCGGGCGGTGGTCGGTGGCGCCGGAGGTCCCGAACATGATCGACCCGACCTCGACCGAGCGGACGCCGCCTTCGCGGTACAGTTCGACCACGAGCGCCTGGCCCGGCAGCGCGTCCGCCGCGAGGTGGGGGAGGAACCGCGTGACGTCGAGGTAGACTGCGTGGCCGCCGACGGGCCGGAGGTACGGCACGCCCGCGTCCTCGAGGAGTCCCGCCAGGAACTGCACCTGGCCGATGCGGTGCTCGAGGTACTCGAGGTCCATCGCCTCCTGGAGCCCGACCGCGACCGCGGCGAGGTCCCGTCGCGCGAGGCCGCCGTACGTCGGGAACCCCTCGTAGAGGATGTCCACCTCCTTGAGGCGCTCCGCGACCCCCGCGTCCCGCACGGCGACGAACCCGCCGATGTTGACGAGACCGTCCTTCTTCGCGCTCATGGTCGCGCCGTCGGCGAGGTCGAAGAACGCGCGCCCGATCTCGCCGATCGAGCGGTGCTCCATGCCGGCCTCGCGGGTCCGGACGAAGTAGGCGTTCTCGGCCCAGCGGCACATGTCGAGGTAGAGCGGGACCCCCCGGGCGCGGCAGACGTCGGCGACCCGGCGGAAGTTGCCGAGCGACACCGGCTGCCCGCCGCCCGTGTTGTTGGTGATGGTGACCATCGCGAACGGCACCCGTTCCGGGCCCTCGTGCGCGAGGAGCTCGTCCAGCTTCCGGACGTCGACGTCGCCCTTGAACGGGTACTCCGACTCGGGGTCGTACGCTTCCGCGACCGGGAGGTTCACCGGCGTGCCGCCCGCGTGGGCGACGTGCGCCTGCGTCGTGTCGAAGTGCATGTTGTTCGGGACGACCTGGCCCGGGCGCACGAGGGTCGCGCAGAGGAGGTGCTCGGCGCCCCGTCCCTGGTGGGCGGGGATGACGTGGGGGAACCCCGTGATCGACCGCACCGCGCTCTCGAACTCGGCGAAGTTCCGGCTCCCGGCGTACGACTCGTCTCCGAGCATCAGCGCCGACCATTGCCGGTCGCTCATCGCGCTCGTCCCCGAGTCCGTCAGGAGGTCGATCCGCACCTCGTCCGAACGCAGGTTGAACAGGTTGAACCCGGCCCGGGCGAGCGCCCGCTCGCGCTCCTCCCGCGAGGGGTTGGGGATCCGCTCGACCACCTTGGTCTTGAACGGCTCGAACGGAGCGAGGCGTTCGCTTCGCCCTGACAACGGCCGACGCACCCGGGCGCGCCTTATATGCCGCCGGGCGCCGCGCACCGTTTGCCACGGTGCGGCCGCCGCCGACCGGCCGGAGCGGGTCGCCCCGGCCGTGAATCGATACCTTTTCAAGGGGGGGCCGCGCGTTTTCATGGGGTCGGGTCCCCATGGCTGGAACCCCCCTTCCGAAGCGTCGGCGTCCGCCCCGGCTCTACCGCACGGCGCGCACGTTCCGTCGACTGTCGGCGGTGGCGCTCGTCCTGATCGTCGTGTTCGTCGCGGTGGTCGCCTTCTCGGCGCTCCAGGTCGTCCGGACGAAGCCCGGCACGGGGAACCTGAACACCGGCTTCGCCGCGAACGACACGATCGCGCTCACCGGCGCGTTCACGCTCGGGAACTCGGGGTACTTCCCGATCTCGGACTTCTCGCTCCACTTCCGCGTGCTCACCCAGAGCGACGTGTTCTTGGGCGCCACCTCCGCGGGGCCGGTGAACCTCCCGGTGGGGCAGAACACGAGCTTCCCGATCTCGCTCTACTTCCCACTGCGGAGTGGGGGACCCGCCGAGTCGCTCCTCACCGTCAACCAGTACCTCGAGGTGTTCGTCTGGGCGAACGCCACCTACGGCTACCTGTTCCCCGTCTCCCTCGCGCTCGAGGACAACAAGACGTGGGGGGCGCCGTTCTCGGACTTCCAGGCGTCGGTCGGCAGCCCGTACCCGAACGGCAGCGTCCCCGTAACGCTCTCCTACCAGAACGGCGCCGACCTGGACGAAGCGGGCACGATCGACTTCGCGATCAACTCGACCGCCGGGGCGACGTGCGGCACGGGCGCGTTCCCGATCGCCGTTCCGTCCAAGCAGAGCTACCAGGACACCCAGACGGTCGCGATCGCCTCCGGCTGCTCGCTCGCGGGCGCGACCCTCGACGCGGTCTACCTCTCGAACGGCGTGGCTATCCCGCTGCCGCCGGAGACGCTCCCGTGAGCTCGGTCGCCCCGGCCGTCACCGCGCCGACCCCTCCGCTCGAGCCGCCGACCGAGTACCTGGGGTACCGCGTCCCGCCGCTCGGACACCGCATCATCATCTCCGGCCTCTACCTCGTGCCGTCGATCGTGCTCCTGGTCGGGCTGCCGGTCGCGGCGTTGGGCTACCTCCAGACCCACTCGGTCGCGCTGCCGATCCCGATCGGGACCGTCACGGTCTTCGGGTTCGTCCTCTCGATCCTGTTCGCGGTCCGGTACGTCGCGAAGCCGACCCGGCTCTACGGGCCGATGACGATGGTCACCTCGGGCGTCGGGCTCCTCTACCTCTGGCTCCTCTACACCCAGTCGACGTACACGTTCTCGATCCCGAACGCGACCGCGTCCATCGGACTCACCTACGCCGACCTGGTCGCGCTCCTGATGGTCGTGCCGGTGCTGAAGATCGTCTCGGGCGCGGTGACGACGGTCGAAGACCTCCGCGCGCCGACCGAGCGGCTCCCGTACGACTTCCCGGCGTGAGCCGGCGGGTGCGCCGCTCAGGCGCCCGCGACCGTGACCTCGACCATCTTCACCGCGGTCTTCGGCCGGTCCCGGCCGTCCCGCGGGACCGCGGCGATCTTCTCCACGACGTCCTGGCCGGACCGCACCTTCCCGAACACGGCGTGCTTCCCGTCGAGCCAGCCGGTCGCGGCGAGCGTGATGAAGAACTGGCTGCCGCCGGTGTTCGGGCCGGCGTTGGCCATCGAGAGGACGCCCGGTCCGTCGTGCCGCGCGGTCGGCGAGAACTCGTCCTTGATCTCGTAGCCGGGCCCCCCGGTCCCGTCGCCGACAGGGCAGCCGCCCTGGATCATGAACCCGGGGATCACGCGGTGGAACGCGAGGCCGTTGTAGAACCCCTTCTTCGCGAGCGTGACGAAGTTTTCGACGGTCTTCGGCGCGCGGTCGCGGTAGAGTTCGAGCTTGATGTCGCCGAGGGTCGTGCGGATCGTCGCCGTCGGGTTCGCCATGCGCGCCGGAGGGGACGGACCCTACAAGGCGCTGGCGCCCTCCGCCGACCAATTTATCAGCGCGAAGGCGGCTCGTCGCCGTCAGGGCGTCGCGCGCCCCGGCGCCCAATGAACCGCTCGATCGTCCTCGTGGGGGTCGGCATCATCCTCGTCGGGCTCGGCCTGGTCGCCTTCCCGATCGTCGTCTCGGGCCACGAGCTGTTCGATGTCGAGCAGGAGGCCGGATTCCTGGTCGCGCCGGTCGGCCTCGTGGTCGTCCTCATCGGCGCGGTCCAGCACGACCCCGAGCGCACGACCGTCGGCGGGACGTTCGGGAACCCCGAGGAGGAGCGGAAGCGCCCGCCCGGGGCCGACTTCACCCGCAGCCTCGCCTACAGCCCGAAGGAGTCGGTGAACTGCCGGTTCTGCTGGTCGGTGATCACCTACGACCGCGCGACGTGCCCCCGCTGTTCGCGGGCCCGGGACTGCCGCAGCTGCGGCCGGCCGCTCGGGATGGTCCTCGAGCGGGCGACCTGTCCCACGTGCGCCCGCGCGGAGGCGTTTTGTAACTGCGCCCGCCTGAACCGCACCCCGCCGTCCGGCACCGCCCGCCGCGTGCGTCGGGGCTAGGCGGAACGTGGACGACGCGCAGCTGCCGCGAGGGGTCGCCTCGTCCGACGGCCCCGTCGTCGTCCAGTTCGACGGCGCCTGCCAGGACACGCCCGTCGGTCGGGTCGCATCGTTCGGGTTCACGGTCGACGGCGGCGGGTTCCGGTTCGAGGACCGCGGGCTCTGCGTGCCCCCCGGGCACGCGCGGGCGACCAACAACGTGGCCGAGTACACCGCGGCCGTCCGCGCGCTCGAGTGGCTGAGCGCGCAGGGATACTCGGGACCGGTCGTGGTCGCGGGCGACAGCCAACTGGTCGTCCGCCAGATGCGGGGCGAGTACCGGGTCGCGGCCGAGCACCTCCGGCCGTACTTCGACTGGCTCGGGACGCTCGCCCGGCGGTTCCGTTCGGCCGAGTTCCGCTGGGTGCCTCGCGAGGAGAACGCGCGCGCGGACGCGCTGTCGAAGCAGGCGGTCCACGACGCCGTGGCCGACGGTCGGGAGCGTCGCCCTCGGTCGCGCGTGCCGGGCGGGTCGCGCTAGTTCCAGCGCACGGTGTAGACGAGCGTGCGCCCCTCGATCGCCGCGCGGGCGCGCGCCGAATCGACGTACGTCGCGAAGGCGGCGGCCGCCTCGAGCGTGAGCTTCGGGCGCTCGCCGTAGCCGCGGGGCTGGCCGACGCCGAGCGTCATCCGCGGCGGTGGGGCGAGCGAAGCCGGGGCTTCGGAGAGTTCGGGCGGCGCCGGTTTCCGGATCGCCGCGCTCACGGCTCCTCGGTCTCCCAGAGGTAGGGGTAGCGGGGGTGGGGGGTGCGGGCGCACGGAAGCGCCGCGAGCGGGACGCGGGCGTCGTCGTCCGCCCAGGTCGTGAGGGGGGCTGCGGCGAGGATCGATCGACCGTCCTCGATGTCGGACATGGTCCCTCAGAGGCCGTCAGACGACCGTCGTACATAAACCCAGAACCTCGACTGGAAATGGGGGTGTCCGGACCCAAATCCCCGCCGGAGGCGGCTGGCGGACAGTTGGCCGACCCGAACGCGTTCGCGCGTCCGCCCGTATTTAACGCGGCGTGCGGTGCCCCGCGCGTGACCGCTTCGCCGTCGTCCGACGCCCCCGGGTTCCTCGCGCGCGCCGAGACCGAACTCCTCGACCTCGCCTGCGAGTCGTCGCGGGCCGAGTGGGTGTACGCGACGTACATCACGCCGGACTCCGAGTCGATCGCCGCGCGCGCGACGAGCCGGCTGATCTCCGCGACCGTCCGCCTTGCGCGGGAGTCGGCGCGGTTCTCCGACGGCGACCTCGGTCCGGTGGGACGGCGGAAGGCGAAGCTGCTCCGCATCTCGCTCCCGCTGATCGCGCCGTCCGACCCGGCGGAGTCGGAAGAACTCACCCGCCGCGTCGCGACCATGCAGGGGACGTACGCGAAGGGGCGCCACCAGCCGAAGGGGGCCGCCGAGCCGCTCTCGCTCGAGGCGCTCTCGCGGATCCTGGTCGAGAGCCGCGACCCGACCCAGCTCGCGGACGTCTGGACGGGATGGCACGCCGTCGGCCGCGCGATCCGTCCGGATTTCGTACGGTACGTCGAGCTCGCGAACCGGGGCGCCCAGGAGCTCGGGTTCTCCGACACCGGCGTGATGTGGCGGTCGAAGTACGACCTCGAACCGGCGGCGTTCGCCCGCGAGGTCGACCGCCTCTGGGAGGAGGTCCAGCCGCTCTACCGCGCCCTCCACGCGTACGTGCGGCGGCGGCTCCTCGCCGCATATGGCCCGGACGTCGTGCCGGAGCGCGGCCCGATCCCGACCCACCTCTTGGGGAACATGTGGGCGCAGTCGTGGGAGGGGATCTACCCGCGGATCGCGCCCGCGGACGCGAGCGCCGGCATCGACCTCACGAAGCTCCTGGTCGCGCGCGGAACGACGCCGGTCGACATGGTCCGGTACGGCGAGCGGTTCTTCGTCTCGCTCGGCTTCGACCCGCTCCCCGCGACGTTCTGGGAACGGTCGATGCTCGTCCGACCGGCCGACCGCGACGTCGTCTGCCACGCGAGCGCATGGGACATCGACTTCGAGAGCGACCTCCGGATCAAGATGTGCATCGAGATCACCGGCGAGGATTTCGCGACCATCCACCACGAGCTCGGCCACAACTACTACCAGTGGGCGTACGCGGGCCTCCCGTTCCTGTTCCGCGACAGCGCGCACGACGGCTTCCACGAGGCGGTCGGCGACACGGTCGGCCTCTCGGTGACCCCCGAGTACCTCGTCCGGATCGGGTTGCTCGACGCGGCGCCGAGCCCCGAGGCGGACACCGGCCTCCTCCTCCAGCGGGCGCTCGAGAAGGTGGCGTTCCTGCCGTTCGGGCTGGTCGTCGACAAGTGGCGCTGGCAGGTCTTCTCCGGTGCGATCGCGCCGGACGACTACAACCCGACCTGGTGGACGATGCGCCAGCAGTACCAGGGGATTGCCCCTCCCAGCGCGCGGGAGGCGGCCGAGTTCGACGCGGGCGCGAAGTACCACGTGCCCGCGAACGTGCCGTACATGCGCTACTTCCTCGCGCACATCCTCCAGTTCCAGTTCCACCGCGCCCTCGTCCGCGCCGCGGGGGTCGACGGTCCGCTCCACCGCGCGTCGATCTACGACTCGAAGGCCGCGGGCGAGAAGCTCCGCGCGATGCTCGCGATGGGGATGAGCCAGGAGTGGCCGGACGCGCTCGAGGCGGTCACCGGCGAGCGGCGGATGAGCGCCGCGGGGCTGCTCGAGTACTTCGCGCCGCTGACGAAGTGGCTCGAACAGGAGAACCGAAACGCGCCGGTCGGCTGGTAGCGACGGAGACCGCCGCGCGACGAGGGTAAGAGCGGGCACGGTCCGTACTTCCGGACGCATGCTGCTCCAGCACGGGGAGAGCGCGCTGCGGAGCGCGTACGCGGTCCTCGAACCGGGCGGGCACCCGACCGACGAATCCGGCCCGGGCGTCCTCTACCTGACGAGCCACCGGCTGATCTTCGAGGCGCCCGACCGGCGGGGGATCGTCCGCGACCTCGTCCAGGGGCGCACCACGCGGACCGTCCTCGACGCCTCCCTCCTCGCGGTGCGCAACGCGTCCGTGCGGCGCGGCCGGATCGCGAAACCGCGGCTCTGGATCGACCTCCCCGGTCACGCGGCGGCGTTCGACGTGCTCGACCCGGAGGGGTGGGTCACCGCGGTCGCGCAGGCGAAGCGGGCGCTCCCGGTGCCGGGCTCGACGCCCGTCGCGACCCACACGATCGAGCGGCAGGTCGTCAAGGTGCGGTGCCGGTACTGCGGGCGGCTCGGGAACGAGGTCGACGGCCGGTGCGCGACGTGCGGCGCGCCGTTGTGAGCCGGCGTCAGAACGGAAGCTCGCGGAACAGCCGGTCGAATCCGGTCCGACCGAAGTGCGCCGCGGCGACGCCGACCGCGCCGCCGAACCCGACCGCGACGCCCGCGAACAGCCACGGCACGCCGAACGTGTCGAACAACGCGAGCGCGCCCGGCACCGCGATCCCCATCAGGATGACCATCCCGGAGCCGGTCGCGGCGAGCATCGCGGCCGGGCGGACGAACTGCGGGCGCGGCCGGTCCTGGAAGTCCGAGTACCGCCCCGCGAACACGAGCCCCCAGAGGCTGAGGACCACCGCGATCGTGACGGCGAGGGCGACGAGCCCGACGAGCGCGGGCCACGTGAGATGGAACAGGAGGCCGACCGCGGCGCCCATCACCGCGCTGACGAGCGTGGTCGGGAGGAGCACGGCCGTCGCCTTCGCCCGGTAGAGGTCGGCCGGCCCGAGCGGCAGGGCGAGCAGCGTCTGGAGCGCGCGGCGCTCCTGGCCGACGGCCGTGCTCGACAGGAGCAGCGCCGAGAAGCCGGCGACCCACGCGAGCCAGAGCACGGCGCCGAACACCCCGATCGTGCCGCCCTCGACGAACAGGAGGACGATCAGGACGAACGGCACGACCAGGGTCGGGAGCATCTCGCGCCGGCGCACGAGCCCGCGCAGGTCCTTCGACGTGACCGCCGCCTCCACCGGCGAAAGACCGAGGACCGCGAGCCCGGGGTGACCGCGCCCGTACTCGACCCCGGCGAGCCGGATCTCGCTCGAGGTCGGCACCCAGTACCGCACCCGGAGCTGCGCCGCCAGTTCGAGCAGGAGGGCGAGGAAGGCGACCTGGGCGGCGACGAACGCGGCCGCGAGCGCGACCGCGCCGGCCTGGAGCTCGAGGAGCGCCTCGGTGCCCCAGAAGAACGGCACCGAGTCGGTGATGAGCGCCGCGCCGCGGAGCCGCTCGAGGAACCCGTAGGCGATGACGGGGTTGAACGCCAGCTGGAGCGTGAGGATCACGATCAGCAGCACGACCGCGCGGACGACCAGGGTCACGCGGCCCCCCCGCCCGACGGCGATCGACCCGGCCCGCTGGGTGACGGAGCGGACCATCTCGATCAGGAGGCCGCCCTCGACGAGGGCGATCAGGCTGAGCAGCGCGGCGAGCAGGTACGACCCCGACGCGCCCACCACGACCGCGAGGGGGAGGAGCGCGCCGAGGGAGAGCGCGACCGCGGGCGAGTAGGTGAACGCGACCGCGGCCGTGGAGGCCGCGACGTACTCGGTCGGGCTCAGGGGGAGCCAGTTGGCGGCGTCGCTCCCCGAGAACTTCGCGGTCGTCGTCAGCTCGAACATCATCCCGGCGACCAGGACGACCCCGACCCCGACCAGCGGGAGGAACGGCAGGACCGACGCGACCACCGGCGTGAGGGCCGCAGCGCCGCCGGCCGGCGCGCCGGGCGACCGCACCGCGTCCACCACGAGGAGGCCGGCGCCGAACGCGAGGAGGAACAGCGCGCCGTCGACCGCCGCGAGGAACCCGGGGCGCCCGAACACGCTGCGCGGGTCGGAGGTCGAGCGGCCCGAGCGGAGCTGGGACGCGACCAGGACCCCGGCGAGGCGGCGGACCCGCGCGAGGTCCATCGGCCCTCACCGCTCCAGGGCGGCGACCACGTCCCCGAGGTCGCCCGACCCCGTGAGCGCGAGGAAGACCTCTTCGAGCCCGGAGCCCGCAAGCCCCGCGCGGGCGCGGAGCGACTCGAACGTCCCCGAGGCGAGCACGGTCCCGTGGTCGAGGATCACGACCCGGTCGCAGATCGCCTGGGCGATCTCGAGCACGTGGGTGCTGAACAGGATCGCGACCCCGTCGCGGGAGGCGAGGTTCCGCAAGAGGTCCTTCGTGACGCGGGCGGAGCGGGGGTCGAGGCCGTTCAACGGTTCGTCCAGGATGAGGAGGCGCGGTCGGTGCGCGAGCGCGGCGATCAGGGCGACCTTCTGCCGCATCCCCTGGGAGTAACCGCTGATCAGGGCGTCCTCGTGCCCCGCGAGCTCGAGCCCGGTGAGGAACTGGCCGATCCGCTCGCGCCGCGTCGCGCGGTCGAGCCCGTACATGTCGGCGATGAAGTCGAGGTACTCGGTGCCGGTCAGGAACTCGTAGAGCGACGGAGACTCGGGGACGTAACCGATCTGGCGCTTCGTCGCCACGGGGTTCGTCCCGACCTCGGCGCCGAACAGCCGGATCGAGCCCGCGTCCGGGCGGAGCAGCCCGAGGATCGCCTTCATCGTGGTCGACTTGCCCGCACCGTTCGGGCCGAGCAGTCCGACGATCTCGCCCGCGCCGACCGAGAACCGGACGCCCTGGAGCGCCCGGACGGTCCCGTACGACTTCGAGACGTCGACCACTTCGAGCGCGGGGGACGGAGCTCCGGACGGTCCGCCCGACGGGAGAGCCGCCATCGCGGGGTCCCGAGCGGGGTGCGGCTCTTTACTCTAGGGACGCGCGGGCTCAGTTGTCGCGCGCGGCCGGAGGGAAGCCGTCCGACGGCCGTTCGAACATCCGCGCCCCGGCCTCCCAGCGCGTCGGCGCGGGGCGCAGCGCTTCGACCGCGTGCTGGAGCAGCTCGTACGCGGCGTCCTCCCCGTCCGACACGTCGGTCCCGGCGGAGGCGTCGCGCACGAACACGCGGAGCGTGCGCTCCCGGACCCCGAGCAGCACGGTCTCCGCGCCGTCCCGGCGGGCCCAGGCGAGGAGTCGCCCATCGGCCCCTTCGACCACCCCGACCCACCGCAGGTCGCCGAACCAGTGACCGGCGAGTCGGCCGAGGACCGCGTCCGGCAGCACGCCGGGGCCGAGCTCGACCGCGGCGACGGAGCGCAGCGGACCTTCCGCGGCGGGGCCGGGCGCCCGGGCGAGCGAACGGTACCCACCGTCCTCCCGCTGGATCAGTCCCTCGCGCTCCAGCCGGCGGAGCGCGCGGGACAACGACTCGGGGTGGGCGCGGAGCACGCGCCGAAGTCCGTTGAACGCGATCCGGCCGCCGAGCCGGTCGAGCGTGGAGAGGACCCGATCGTCGAGCCGCTCGGAGGAGAACTCGACGTCGTGGGCCGGGTCGGGAGTCATCACCCGTACACCGGCGACGCGGGATTTAGAGGGCCAGTTACCACGGCACCACTCGGTCACACGCTCCGGGGCCCCGTTCCTTCGGGGGAGCGGCGGCCCGGGTGTGAGCGACCCCGCGGTGACCCGGTCAACATCCCCCCCGGTCGGATGGACCTCCCGGAACCACACGTTCCGGAGCAGAAACCACAATGTCGGAGAACGGAGACGGATGCGCGCCCGAGGGAGCCCACTACGGTCCGTGGGTCTGGACCGCCTACCGCGCCTACAACGAGCTCCTGCGGGAGAAAGTCAAGAAGCGGTTCGACGCCCAGGAAGGTCCGTGGATGGACAAGGTCGCGGACCTCTTGGTGCAGATCGTGAACGCCCGCTGGGAAGGCGGCCGCAAGAAGGAGAAGGAGACGGACGAGCTGTTCGAGAAGCTCGAGCAGCTGCTCAGCGAGTAGGGCGATGGAGTTCCCGATCCCCCTGCAACCCCTTCCCGCCCCGCCGATCGGTCCGGCGCCGATGATCCCCCGCCCGGGGAGCCGGCGGGCGGCCTGAGCCGCCCGATGACCGGCGCGGCGGCGCTCCCCGAGGTCGAGGCGCGCATCGTCGGGGCCGTCGGAGCGATCGCGCCGAGCGTCGCGGTGGTCCGGGTCCGGCGCGACCGCGTCCGCCGCGGGTGGAGGGACGGCCCCGGCGAGGCGCAGGGCTCCGCGATCGTGCTCTCCCGGTCGGGCGACCTCTTGACGAACGAGCACGTCGTGGAAGGGGCGCGGGAGGTCCGCGTCCATCTCGCCGACGGACGGGACGTCGGGGCGCGCGTCGTGGGGGGCGACCCCGCGACCGACGTCGCGCTGGTCCACGCCGATGCCGAGGACCTGTCTCCGGCCGCGCTCGGCGACTCGGAGTCGCTACGGGTCGGACAGATCGTCCTCGCGGTCGGGCACGCGCTCGGGCTCCCCGGCGGCCCGACGGTCTCGCTCGGGGTCGTCAGCGCGCTCGGGCGCCCCCTCCCCGGCTCCGACTTCATCTTCGAAGGGCTCCTCCAGACGGACGCCGCGATCAACCCCGGCAACAGCGGCGGACCGCTGGTCGACCTCGAGGGACGCGTGGTCGGCGTCAACTCCGCGATGATGCCGTTCGCCCAAGGCGTGGGGTTCGCCGTCCCGATCCACGCCGCGGTGCGGATCGTGGACGAGATCCGACGCCGTGGGCGGGTCGTGCGGCCGTGGATCGGCGTCTCGGTGGCCGAGGTCGGTCCCGACCTCGCGACGCGGTTCGCGCTCACTCCGCGGTCGGGGCTCTACGTGGCCGAGGTCGTGCCGCGCTCGCCGTCCCACCGGGCGGGGATCGCGCCCGGCGATGTGGTCGAACGCGTCGGGCCGTTCCCGGTCAGGTCGGTGCGCGACCTGTTGGAGGCGATGTCGCGGTTCCCCGTCGGCTCGGACGTCGAGGTCGAGTTCCGGCGCCGGGGGCTCCTCCAGTCGACGCGGGTCCCGCTCCAGGAGACCCCGCCCCCGCCGCCCGAGGCCCCGGCCCGAGGGCGGTAGCCTCCCCCGCCGGCCTTAATGGGCCGGACGGGCCTGTTCCCCCCGATGCTGTCGGACGCGTTCGGGCGGACGGTCACCGACCTCCGCGTGAGCGTCACCAAGCGGTGCAACTTCTCCTGCGTCTATTGCCACGACGAGGGCCTCGGGCCGGTCGACCGCCCGCGTTCCGCCCACGGCGAGGAGATGACCCCCGCGGAGATCGAACGGGTCGTCGGGGTCGCCCGCGAGTTCGGCGTCCGGTCCGTCAAGTTCACCGGCGGCGAGCCGCTCGTCCGGACCGACCTGGAAGAGATCGTCGCGCGGACGGTCCGGCAGGTCCCCGACGTCTCGTTGACGACCAACGGCTCGATGCTCGCGGCGCGGGCCGAACGGCTGCGGGACGCGGGGCTCAAGCGGATCAACGTCTCGATCGACTCGATCGACCCCGCGGAGTTCCGGGCGATCCGGCACGGCGCGCTGGCGCCCGTGCTCGAAGGGGTCCGGGAGGCGATACGGGTCGGGCTCGTCCCGGTGAAGCTGAACATGGTCGTCTTCCGCCCGACGGTCGACCGGATCCCCGAGATGGTCGAGTACGTCGGGCGCGGCGAGGGGCTCAAGCTCCAATTGATCCAGTTCATGCCCGAACTGGTCGGGCACCAGGACTGGCGGGTCGACATGGGCGAGGTCACCCGCTGGCTCGAGGCGCACGCGAGCCGCGTGATAGTACGCGAGATGCACCACCGCAAGGTCTACGTGGTCGGCGGGGCGGAGGTCGAGGTCGTCGACCCCGTCGGGAACGCCGACTTCTGCGCGAACTGCCACCGCGTCCGCGTGACGCACAAGGGCGAGCTCAAGGGGTGCCTCAACCGCGACGACGACCTGATCGCGACCCGCGGGCTGGACGACGCCGCACTGCGGGAGGCGTTCCAGCGGGTCGTCCGCTGGCGGGTCCCGTACTACGGGGTCTACATCCCGATGGCGTCCGTGACCGCGACGAACGGGCCGTCCGCCCCCGCCCCGACCCGCGGGGCGACGGGCTGACCGCTCGCCCCTTCCGGACGAGGTTACATAATCCGGGCCGTCGTGCCCGCGAGGGGGTAACCGCGCGATGGCCCACGTTCCGGCGCCGGTGACGACCGAGGATGCCAAGGGCGCCGAGTTTCTCGGGATCGGCGCGGCGATGGGCGTCGCCGCGGCCGTCGTGACGCTCGTCGTCCCGATCGTCTTCGTCCTGCTCGCGACCAAGAACCCCGGCGGCTTCTTCTCGTTCGCGCCGGCGCTCCTCCAGACGACCGCAACCCTCGTCCTCGCCGGGGCGATCCTGTTCCTGCTCTCGCTGTTCCTCTACCGCCGCTCGTTCGCGCGGTTCCGGAAGGTCGACCGCCGGTTCATCGCCGCCTCCGTCCTCTGCATCATCGGCTCGCTCGGCTTCCTGCTCCTGGTCGTCGCCGCGGCGGTCGTGCTCGGGAACGCGAGCTCGCTCACCAACTGCCTGCACGGGCAGCCGAGCCACGCGCTGACCTGCCTCAAGAGCGGCCAACCGCTCGGCGCCTACACCGGGCTCGCGGGCTTCTGGCTGGCGTGGCTCGGGGGCCTCGGCATCGTGCTCGGGGTCGGGATGGCGGGAGGGCGCCTCCACCGCGGGGTCCTCTACGGCGGGGCGGCGGTCTACGCGATCCTCCTGCTCCTCCTGGTCGCCCCGTTCCTGGCGCTGTTCGTGAGCGTTCCCGGCATCAGCGACCTCCTCTGGGTCGCCCCGGTCCTCGCCCTGATCGGTCCGGGGCTCGTGCTCGTCGGGAGCCGGGCGGCGCCCGGGCGGAAGGCCCCGCCCACGTCGACCTGAGGTCGGACGGGTCCTCCGCACCCCGCTCGCTCAAGAGGCCCCGCGGAGTTCAACCCGGGCGATGACGGACCCCGCCGGCACCGGCGCCACGGAGACCGCGACGCTCGCCGGCGGATGCTTCTGGTGCACCGAGGCGGTCTTCTCCGACCTCCGCGGCGTCCGCTCGGTGATGCCCGGCTACACGGGCGGGGGCGTCCCGAACCCGAGCTACGAGGACGTCTGCACCGGCCGGACCGGCCATGCCGAGGCGGTCCAGGTCGTCTTCGACCCGAACGAGGTCTCCTACCACGACCTCCTCGCGATCTTCCTGACGACGCACGACCCGACCACGCCGAACCGCCAGGGGGCGGACGTCGGGACCCAGTACCGCTCGGCGATCTTCGTCCACTCGCCCGCGCAGCGGGCCACCGCCGAGGCTGTGCTCAAGGAGATCGCGGACGCCGGTGTCTGGAAGAAGAAACTCGTCACCGAGGTGACGCCGTTCCAGGCGTTCTACCCGGCCGAGGAGTACCACCGCGACTACTTCCGACGGAACCCCGAGCGGGCGTACTGCCAGATGGTCATCGCGCCGAAGGTGGCGAAGTTCCGCCACCAGTACGCGGACCGGCTCCGCGCGCGGTGAGGGTCGGGGCCTACCCGACCACCGCGAGCACGAGGAAGTAGCCGGCGAAGACGAGCACGAGCGCCGCCGAGACGTATCGTACGACGACCCGCACGCGCGGCGCCCGGCGGACGCCGAGATGGATGATCGCGGGGAAGGCGACGACCCACACGCCGATGGCGCCGAACAACGCGAGGAGGAGGACGACGCCGCCCAAGTACGCCGACGCGAGGCCGGCCGTCAGCCACCAGAGGATCTGGAACGGGTTCGAGAGCCCGACCCCGAGCGCCCCCAGGTAGGTCCGTCCGGCGGGCGCGGCGGCCGCGACGTCCGGCGCGGGGGCCGCCCGCAGGAGGCGCACGCCGAGGAATGCCATCACCCCCGCGCCGAGCGCGTAGATCGGACGGGCGACGCCGCCGAGGTCGACGATTGACCGGAGGAGGAACACCGCGGCGCCCAGGATCGCATCCGAGCTCATCGCCCCGAGGCCGGTGACGACGCCGTCGCGGACGCTCCGGGCGGCGCGGGAGGCGATCAGCGCGTTCATCGGGCCGGGCGGCACCGTCAACGAGAATCCGAGGGCGAGGCCGAACAGCGCGACGGCGCCGACGTTCACGGGGGACCTCCGGACGGGCGACGGGAAGCCGCCTTAAGCCGTGCGACCCTCGAGCGCCCGATGGTGCGGGTGGTCGACGAGGGACTGTTCCCGCAGCCGCGCGCGGCGCTCTGGAAGTTCCTCGACCTGCATCTCCAGGACGAGTCGATCCACGCCATCCACCCGGCGGTCCTCGACCAGCGCACGCTCCGCACCGACGGGGAGGAGGTCCGCCTCACCCGGACCCTGCAGGCGCGTGGGCGGGCGAAGGCGGTCGGGTGGAAGATCACGGCACACCGCCCGGATTGGCAGAAGTGGGAGATCGTCGAGGCGCCCGAAGGGCCGATGGCGGTCGGGAGCTACCTTCTGAACCGGTACACCGAGGTGCCGGGCGGAACGCAGGTCGCCTCCGAGGCCGACATCACGCTCACCGGCATCCCGCGGCTGTTCCAGCGTCGGATCCTTCGCCGCGTCTTCGACGACCTGGACCGCGAAGACCTGGCCTACCTCGCCGCCCACCCGATCGAGTGAACGGAGGGCGGGCCTAGCCCCAGGGCGGGGCGCCGCCGGACGGGGGGCCCGAGACCACGCCGATCGCGAGCGGCTTCCAGACGATCGCGGCGATCCCGCCGATGATGGCCAGGAGGAATCCGACCAGGAATCCCCCGAGGGCGAACGGGAGGCTCACGAACGCGAAGACGATCGCCGCGATCCCGAACACCGACTTGGCGGAGGGGAGGAGGAGCATCAGGGCTGCCACCAGCATCGTCAGCAGCCCGACCACGATCCCGACGAGGAACAGCTCGGTCGGGACGTGGAAGAACTGGAGCAGGACGAGCCCGAATCCCGCGAACAGGAGCCCTCCGAGGAGGATGAAGAAGCCCCCGATCATCGTCAGCACGGCGGCGATCACCGGGCGGCGGACCACGACGACGGCCATCGACCGCGCACCGACGGCGGGGTATTACTAGCCTCCGATGGCCCCGCGCTCGACCGTGACGTCCATCGGGATCCCCTGGCGGACGGACGCCGAGACGGTGCAGTACTCTTCGAACACCGCGACGCACCGGTCCATTCGCGGTCGGTCCGCCGGGTCCACCGGTTCCGCGCGTACGGTAGCGGACATCCGGAGGATCCTCAGACGCCCCGCCGCGTTCCGGCCCCGCGTCGCGTGCACCTCGGTCGCGACGTGGCGGGTCGGCACCCTCGCCCGACGCAGGCAGTCGAGCAGGGTCGAGCTGAGGCAGTGCCCGATCGCCGCGGCGAGCGTCTGGCTCGGACTCGGGCCGGCGCCTCCGCCCAGCGGGGGATTCTCGTCCACGGTCCAGGCGCCGGCGGGGACGCCCCCGAAATCGACCGAGAACCGGAAGCCGTCTTCCTGGCGCAGCGCGACCGTCACGACCTCGTCGGGCATCGAACCACCGCGGCCGCCTACCGCAGCGAAGGATTAGGGCGTGACCGCACCCCCCCGCGGAGGGGGAGGCCGGAAAGGGTTCGCGACCGGACCGACCCCTACGGGTGCTTCGCCATCCCGAGGATCTCGGCCTCGGAGAACTTCTTGTGGTGGGCGTGTTCGCCGTGCCACTGCGTCACGGCGATCAGCTCCTTCTGGTCCGACGTGACGACCTCGAAGCCGTCGGCGCAGGCGACCTTCATCTTACCGCATCCCATCGTTCCCTCGTCCGCCCGCAGGCGGTACCCGGAAAGGGGGGTCGGGGGTCGATAAACCCTCGCTTGGCGGGCCGGTCGGACTCCGCGGGTCCGGTCCGATTTGAACGGGCGCCGGCTGGGCCGCCGGGCGATGGCGGACGGCGCGCGCCGATGGGCCACCGAACTGAGCCGCCGGGAGGCCGCGGCCCACCGCCCCACCTCGTTCGACGTCGCACGCTACCTCGGCTCGCCGCTGCCCGCCCGCAACGTTCCGGTGCCGGCGCGTCGGGCGATCGTCCGGGCCTTCGTGCGCGCGCACCCGTCGCTCCCGATCGCGACCGTCCACCGGGTCGCGGCGGCGCTCTGGGCGGGGCCGACCTACAACGACCGCGCCCTGGCGATCGAGCTGCTGCGCCAGCGCGTCCGCGACCTGGACGCGACGACCTGGGCGCTGGTCGCCCCGTGGGTCGACGCGGCGACCGGTTGGGGGCTCTCCGACGACCTGGCGGGCGGCCCGATCGCGGCGCTGGTGGCCGCCGACCCGCGCCGCGTCGCGCACCTCATGGCCTGGACCCGGTCGCCGAACCCGTGGCGACGCCGCGCCGCGCTGTACGCGCTCAACCGCCTCGTGCGAACCGGACGATTGGCGCCCGCCTACCGGGTCCTCGACCGGCTGCGCTCCGACCCCGAGTTCTGGGTCCAGCGCGCGGTCGGCACCTGGTTGCGCGAGTGCGGAAAGGTCGACCCGAACCGCCAGCGCGCGTACCTCGAGCGCCATCTCGCCGTGCTCCCGCCCGTCGCGCTCTCGGTCGCGACCGAGCGGGCGGGACCCCGCGAACGCGCCGACCTTCGCACGCGGGCGCGGAAGGCGCGCGGCGCCTCAGGACGCCGGAGCTTACGGCGGGTCGGTGTGCGGTAGGGTGAGCTCGACGATCCGCGCGTCCGGGGCGTGCGGCAACGGTTCGGTGCGTCCGGTCGGCACGAACCCGCGGGACCGGTAGAGTCGTTCGGCGGCGGCCTGTTCGGGGTTGACGCTGAGGACGATCGGCGCCGACGGCGCCACGGTCCGGATCCAGGCCAGGACAGCGTCCAGCAACGCCCCGCCGTGGCCGGCCCCGCGGTAGGACGGCTCCAGCCACATTCCGACGACCATGAACCGGTCGCCGTCGCGGAACGCCCCCGCAAGACCGAAGAACGGTCCCCCGCGCGGACCGAGGACCCAGATCGTCTCGCGGTCGGACGTCGCCGACGCGGTCACCCGCGACTGCCACTGGGCGGGTCCGTAGGCGGACTCCCGCTCGAGCGTGCTCCCGAACGCCCGGCGGTCCTGGCGCAGTGCCCGCAGGCGAATGTCGCGGTACGCCTCGACTTCCTCGGCCTCGATGCGACGGGGGCGGAGGGTCGGTCCCAGGGCGGACGCGACGGTCGTGGACATGTCGGAGGACGGAGACGCCAGGGACTCTTGACGTCCCTCGCGTCGGGCGTCTACGGCTGGAACGGCCGTCGCCAGTCGTCCGGAAGGAGCGCGGTCTCCTTGATCGAGCGCGGGGAGACCCACCGCAGCAGGTTCAGGATCGAGCCGGCCTTGTCGTTCGTGCCGGAGCGCCGGGCGCCGCCGAAGGGCTGCCGCCCGACGATCGCGCCCGTCGGCTTGTCGTTGATGTAGAAGTTCCCCGCGCTCCAGCGCAGCGCGCGCTGGGCGGTCGTCACGGCGTCGAGGTCGCGCGCGAAGACCGCGCCCGTCAGCGCGTACGGCGAGGTCCGGTCGCACCGCGCGAGCGTCGCCTCGTACTCGGCGTCCGGATAGACGTAGACGGTGAGGACCGGACCGAAGATCTCCTCCGAGAGGAGGCGGCTGTCCGGCCGAAGGCTGCGGATGACGGTCGGGCGGACAAACCAGCCGTTCGAGCGGTCGGTCTCGCCGCCGACGACGAACTCGTACTCCTCGGGGCGGCTCCGGGCGTACTCGAGGTACTCCCGGATGTTCGTCCACGCGGCCTCGTCGATCGCGGCGCCCAGGAGGTTCCCCAGGTCGTCCACCGGGCCGACCGGAACCTTCGGCGCCTCGGCCCGGAGGTACGCCGCCACCTCGGGCCAGCGGCTCTCGGGGATGTAGGCGCGCGAGCACGCCGAGCACTTCTGGCCCTGGTACTCGAACGCGCCGCGGAGGAGGTTCACCGCGCAGCCGCGGACGTCGCCCGACGGGTGGAGGACGATGAAATCCTTGCCGCCCGTCTCGCCGACGATCCGCGGAAAGTTCCGGTACCGGCCGAGGTTCGCGCCGACCCGCTGCCAGATGTCGACCAGGGTCGCGTAGCTCCCCGTGAAGTGAACCCCCGCGAGCGCGGGGTCCTCGAGGAGCACCTTCGCGTCCGCGCTCGCGAACGGGACGAAGTTGACGACCCCCGGCGGGAGGCCCGCTTCGACCAGGACGCGGAAGATCTCGCAGTTCGAGAGAAGGACGGACCGCGCCGGCTTCCAGATCGCGACGTTCCCGACGATCGCGGGGGCGGTCGGAAGGTTCCCGCCGATCGAGTAGAAGTTGAACGGGGGGATCGCGAGCACGAACCCCTCGAGGGGCCGCCAGTCGAACCGGTTCGTCTCGCCCGGGAACTGGTCGGGCTGGATCGCGTAGATCTGGCGGGCGAAGTAGGCGTTGAACGTCCAGAAGTCGACCAGCTCGGCGAGGTCGATCTCCGCCTCGTACGGGTTCTTCGAGTGGTTCAGCATGATCGCGGCGATGTGCCGGGTCCGCCGCGGCCCGGCGAGGAGCGCCGCCGCCTTCTGGAACACCTCGACCCGGTGGTACCAGTCGACCTCCGCCCACCGCGCGTGGGCCGCGAGCGCCGCCTCGACCGCGGCGTGGAGCTCGTCCGGACCGGCGAGGCTCGCACGGGCGAGGAGGACCGAGGGGGCGTCCGGTCGGCGGACCTCGACGACCCGGTCGGTGCGCACCTCCTTCCCCCCGATCACGAGCGGGAGGTCGGCCGGCTCGGACTGGAGGTGGCGGAGCTCCGCCTCGAGCCGGCCGCGCTCCGCGCTGCCGCGCGCGTACGTCCGGATCGTGTTGACGTCGTTCACCGGGTGCTCGACGTTCCAGATCATCGCGCCCGCGAAGCGGACGGTCGCGCCATAACGGTTGGGGAGCCCGGGCCGGGCCTCTGACCTAATGAGGGGGTGCCGACTGGTTCGAGCGGGTAGAACGTGGGCGGATCGTGTCCGGACTGCGGCGCCGACGTCGAATTTAGCGAACGCGAGGTCCGCCTCGTCAGCGGAACGTGCCCCGACTGCGGCAAGACGTCCATCGTGATCGGCGGCGAAGGCGCCGGCACGGTCGACCTCCCGGCCGGCGCGACGCCGGGCGCGGAGGGGGCCGAAGACGCGGCCGCCTCCGGCGCCGAGTGTCCGAAGTGCGGGGAGGGCCTCGCCTTCGAGAGCATCACCGAGGAGTCGATCCGCGCGGTGTGCACCGGCTGCGAGACCCGATTCGAGTACTCGAGCGGCGGCGGTGCGGAACGCGAGCGCCCGCGGCGGTTCGGCGGCGAGGAGCGCGACGACCGACGCGGCGGCGGGTTCCAGCGTCCCGGCGCCCGACCCTGCCGCGAGTGCGGCGGCCCGCTGCGATTCACCACCGGCCCCGACGGCAACACGGTCGGGGAGTGCGCCTCCTGCGGGAACCGCTTCACCCTCCCCCCCCGGCGCGACGGTCCCCGCGGGGGCCGGCCGAGCTACGGGGGCCGGCGGAACTACGGCGGCGGCGGGGACCGCCGACGCGGAGGCTGGTCGTCCGGCGGCGACGGGGAGCGCCCCGCGCGGAGCGGGCCCCGGCGGTACGTCCGCCGTTCGGACGACGACGACGAGGAGTCGACCCGCCGCCGCCGTCCGCGGCGCGAGTAAGCGCGCGGGGTCCGCGCCCCGCTCAACGGGGCGACGGGTACCGCACGGCCGGGTGGTCGACGTACTCGAGGACCTTCGGCGCGCCGCTCTCCTTCCCGATCCGGTGGGCGGTCGTGAGGAGCCGGGCCCGCGCGTCGTCCGTCGGCGGGGGGATCGAGCGCAGCACCGGTCGCACCGGCCGGGCGAATCGGTCGAACGTGGCGAGCACGGCGGTGCACTCGGGGAACGCGAGCTGGAACAGCCCGAGCTGCAGCGCGACGTCGGGCGGGATCGGGTCGGCCGCGTAGCTCTTCATCTCGTAGAACCGGTCGCGGCCGTTCCAGAAGTCCGGCTGGGCGTAGACGCCGACCTCCTCCGCGATCAGGATGAGGCGGCTCTTCGGCCGGAGCCGACCGAACAGTTCGCTCTCGCGGAACGCCCGCACGACGCCCGCGACCTCCTCCTCCACCCGGGCCCGGAGTTCCGGTGTCACCTCGACGTCGGTCTCCTCGATCGCAGCGTCGAACAGTTCCGTGGCGTGCCGGATCGTGGCGGTCACGGAGGGCCTCCTTCCCTGACTCATCTGGTAGTTGGCGTCCGCGAGCGCGGTGTCGACCGCGCGGCCGGTGGCGATCCCGACCGCGTCGGCCTCGGTGACTGGGCGGGGATGGACCGACTGGACGACCTGGTGGGCGGCGACCGTCCGGATGGTCGTCATCGCCCGGCCGCCCGCCCCGGGGGCGCTCCCGCCGAGCTAGAAGTTGGCGGAACCGTTCGCCTCAAGGTAGGCCGCGAGCTCCGTCCAGTTGCGGCGCCGCGCGTAGCGGATCAGGTGCCCCGGGTGGAAGTAGAGGCCGGCGAGCTCGGCCCGGTCGCTCGGCGGCGCGAGGTCGCTCTGGACCTGGACCGCCGGAGCGCCGCCGCCGAACGGCTGGTTGCAGCCGAAGCAGAACGACCCCTTGGGGGGGACGACCGACCGCTTCGTGACCGTCATGCCCCCGCGACCGGAGCCGCCCTACAAAGAGGCTCGGTTGGACGGGGGGACCGTCACTCCTGGTGCACGATCGTCGAACCCGCGATCTCGAGCCGGACCGACTTCGGGACGAACCCGATCCCCTCCATCGCATGGCGGACGTCCCGCTGGTGCTCGGGCGGGACGAGGAAGAAGAGGAATCCGCCGCCGCCCGCGCCGAGGAGCTTCCCGCCGGTCGCCCCGTGCTTCCGCGCGAGCTCGTACGCGCGGTCGATCGACCGGTTCGAGATGCCGTTCGAGAGCCGCTTCTTCAACCGCCAGTTCTCGTCCATCAAATGGCCGATCTCGGGGAGGTCGAGCCGCTCGAGGGCCCGCGCGGTGCTCAGGGCGAGCTCGCGCATCCGGTGGTACTCGTCCAGGTGGTCGTCGATCCCGGCGACCTGGTTCGCGTGGATGTCCGCGGACCGGCGCTCCATCCCCGTGAAGAACAGCATCAGGTGCTGGTTGAGCCGCTCGAGGCCCTCGAAGTCGGTCGAGAGGCTCTGGACCGACACCGCGCCGTCCCGTGACACCTCGATCAGGTTCAGTCCGCCGTACGCGGCGGCGTACTGGTCCTGGATCCCGCCGGGCTCTTTGAGGACCTCCCGCTCGATGCGGACCGCCTCCTGCGCGAGTTGGCGCGGCCCGACCTTCTCGCCCTTCCAGACGTGGAGCGCGTGGAGGGCGCCGACCGCGCAGCTGGAGCTCGACCCAATCCCGGTCCCGCGCGACGGCATCTGGGTCGCGGTGATCACCTGGACGCCGCTCGGGATCTTGAGCAGCCGCATCGCCTCGCGGATCGAGCCGTGGGAGATCTCGTCGACCGAGTGCTTCGCGTCCTCGGTGATGCGGTAGCTGACGCGGATCTCGTTCGCGTTGAAGTTCTCGAAGATCATCACGAAGATCCCCTTGTCCATCGCCCCCGCGACGCAGGCGCCGGGGCCGTGGTGCCGGTAGTAGGCCGGGAGGTCCGTGCCGCCCCCCGCGAACGTCAGCCGGAACGGGGTCTTCGAGACGACCGCGACCTTTTCGCTCACGATCGGCCGCGAACGGAGCGGCGGAGTATAAGCCCCTCCCGCCGAGGCGGCGCCGCGGGATTCCCCGATTTATAGCGCGCGCGGCCTCCGGGCTCGCAGGTCGGCCGCACCGCGGCCGAACGGGGTTCCGATGGTGACGCAGGCGGAGAAGGCGGAGACGTTCCGGGCGCTCCACGAGGCGAGCGTCCCGTTCGCGCTCCCGAACGCGTGGGACGTCCCGAGCGCGCGCGTATTCGAGGACGCGGGGTTCCCCGCCGTCGCGACGTCGAGCGCCGGCATCATGGTGTCGCTGGGCTTCCCCGACGGCGAGGCGATCCCGCGGAAGGAGTACCTCGCCGCGGTTCGACGGATCGTCGAGCGGCTCTCGGTGCCGGTGACGGCGGACGTCGTCTCGGGGTTCGGCCGCGGCGCCCGCGCTGTCGTCCGCACGGTCGAGCTCGCCCTCGAGACGGGCGCGGTCGGGATCAACCTCGAGGACCTCACCCCGAGCGGCGACGGCCTGTTGCCGCTCCGCGGGCAGCTCGGCAAGATCCGCGCCGTCCGCGAGCTCGGACGCACCGCGGGGATCCCGCTGGTCGTCAACGCCCGCACGGACGCCCTCCGGCACGCCCCCGGTGAGCCGGGCGCGAAACTGAAGGAGGCGATCCGCCGCGCGAAGGCGTACCGCGAGGCCGGGGCGGACTGCGTCTATCCGATGGGCCTGGTCGCCGCGGAGGAGATCGCGACGTTCGTCGACGCGGTCCGGTGCCCGGTGAACGTAATGGTCCGGCGCGGGCTCCCGCCGATGTCCGAGCTCGAGCGCCTCGGCGTGCGCCGGGTGAGCTTCGGCCCCGGCGCGTCGTACGCCGCGCTCGGCCTCCTCCGCCGCATCGGCGAGGAGGTGCGGACCCAGGGCACGTTCCAGCTCCTGACCGAGGGCGCGATCTCGTTCGACGAACTGAACGCGCTCGCCGTCGCCCGCCGCCCCCCGGCGGCGCCCGGGCCCTAGCGCTTCGTGAGCTTGCCGGTCCGGCCGAGGGAGATCTGGGGCTTTCCCTTGTACTCCTTGACCCAGCCGTCGACGATCGTCACCGACTCGCCTTCCGCGACCAGCTCCGTCTCGTTCCCCCAGAGGACGAACTGGATCTCGCCGGTCCCGTCCTTCAGGGTGGCGTTCCGGACCTTCGTCGTGCCGCCGTCGCGGGACGGCACCTCGCGGGTCGCCTCGAGGCGGGCGATCGTCCCGTCGACCGTCGCCACGCGGGACGGCCGGAGGTCGGAGATGAACGTCTTCGGCGGAGGGCTCGAGGCCGCGGGGGCAGCGGGTTCGGACACGCCGCGCCCAGCCGGGGCATGCTAATGAAGACGCCGAGGACCGAGGGAGGCGGCTACGGGCCGGGGGCGCCGCCCTTTCCGCCGTGCTGGATCCGCCGCGGGTCGACCGCGAGCCACCGGTAGCCGTCGTCCACCTCGACGTTCGCCACCAGGACGTCGTGGCTGGCGAGTTCGGAGCGGTAGCGGATCAGCGCGTCGAACACCGTGATCGGGTCGTCCCCGGTGAGCTTCGACAGCTCCTGGGTCGTCCCCATCCAGCCGCCGTCGTGCACGAGGTCGCGGAAGACCCGGACGTACCTCGGAAGGCGGCGGTCCCCCGTCGACTCGACCGCGCGCGCGCCCGAGATCGACGGGTCGATCGGTCGCGGCGAAGCCGCGGTGATCGGGATCGGCACGGGGGGGTCCGCCTCCGGCGCGGCGGGCGGCGTCAGCGCCGGTGCGGGCGGTCCGTTCACGTCGCGGATCATCGACTCGATCTCGGTCTCGAGCGCCTGCCACCGGGGGGAGATCCCCTCGGGCGCGGGCGACGGGACCGCGGGGACGGCGGCGGGCGGAGGCGTGGCCCGCTCGACCAGCGGTCCCCGCAGGATCGGGATCACGACGTCCGGGTCGGAGATGCGCGCCTCGACGATGCGGACGAGCTCGTCGATGTCGCCGCCCGGCACGGGGCGCAGGTTGCGCCGCATCCGGAACCGGTCGAGCGCGCCCCGGAGCTCCGGGCTCGGGACGGAGAACGTGCGGCGCTGGGCGCCGTCCTGGAGCATCACCCACGGGCGCGACTTCGAGTCCTTGAACAGCTGCAGCCCCGCGTACATCACGAGGTCGCGGTAGAGCTCGTGCGCCGGCGGGCCGCCCATCGCGCCGATCGGAGGCGTCCACTGGCCGGAACCGAACCGGCTGACCTCGCGGATCTTCACCTCGTCCAGCGCCACCGGGAGCTGCGTCCTGCGACCCGGCCCGGAGGCGCGCCCCCGGCCGCGGTCTGCGCTCGTCCCTCGAACTCTGGGGTATAGTTCTTTGCGCGGGAGTGGAACTGCCGTTCGGGCGGCCCCCGCCGGTCAGGCGGACGCGGCGTCGAGCTCGCGGACGGAGGCGGGGTCGAGGACGAGCTCGGCCGCCGGGAGGAGCTGGTCGAGCTGCGCGACCGAGGTGGCGCTCGCGATCGGGGCGACGACCCCGGGCCGACCCATCAGCCACGCCAGCGCGACGGTCGCGGGCGCGGTCCGCGTGCGCTCGGCGACGGCGTCCAGCGCGGCGAGGATCCGACGGCCGCGGTCGTTGAGGCGCTCGACCGCGCGGGTGCCGCGGGTGCTCTTCGACCGATCCTCGGGTCGGCGGTACTTCCCGGTCAGGAACCCGGACGCGAGCGACGAGTAGGTGATCACGCCGAGCCCGCGCTCGACGCACACCGCCTGGAGGTCGTCTTCGTAGCCGGCCCGGTCGACCAGGTTGTACCGCGGCTGCAGGCTCTCGAACCGCACGAACCCGTTGTCGGCACTGAGCCGCAGCGCCTCTTCGAGGCGGTCGGCCGAGTAGTTGGACGCGCCGACCGCCCGGACGGTGCCCGCGTCCCGAAGCGCCGTGAACGCTCCGAGGGTCTCGTCCATCGGCACGGTCGGGTCGTCCTCGTGCGCCTGGTAGAGGTCGATCCGGTCGACCCCGAGCCGCTCGAGGGACCCCGCGACGGACGCCTGAATGTGCGCCGCGCCGAGTCCCTTCCCGCCGGCGCGCATGTCCATCCCGACCTTGGTCGCGATCACGACCTCCTTCCGCCGACCCGACTCGCGCAGCCACTCGCCGATGAGGGACTCGGACTCGCCGCCGCGGTGCCCGTCGACCCAAATCGAGTAGACGTTCGCGGTGTCGATCAGGTTGAACCCGGCGTCCACGAACCGGTCGAGGACCCGGAAGCTTGCCGCCCGGTCGGCCGTCCAGCCGAAGACGTTCCCTCCGAGGGCGAGCGGAGCGACCGAGAGACCGGACCGGCCGAGGGGACGACGCGCCACGTGCGGCATGCCGTTCGGAGAGCGGGCGAGTATTTCGGCCCGCGCTCCCGGCGGCGCGTCGCGCCCGGGAGAAAGGGTCATCCGGTCGGTCGCGGTCCCGGACCGCCCATGGCCCCGACGGAGCGCGCGACCGCGGCACCGGCCCTGCGGTTCGGCAGCATCGCGATCGTCGTCTCCGACCTTGCCCGCGCCCTCGAATGGTACACGCGGCGCCTCGGGCTCGACGTGATCGAGCGGGGTCCCGGCGGCGACGACGAGCACTGGGTCGTGGTCGGGCGTGCCGGCCAGAACGGCGGGATCCACCTCTGCGACATCCCGACGTTCGACCCGAACTTCCCCGTCGAGCCCGGAGTGAGCGGCATCGACCTGAAGCTCCCCGGAGAATTCGAGAGCGGCTGCGCGGCGCTGCGGGCCCGAGGCGTCGAGTTCACCGTACCCGCCCGCCAGCGCCCGTGGGGGTGGGAGGCGCAGGTCGTCGACCCCGACGGCAACGTCCTCCGGATCACTCCGGACGTGGACGGGGCCCGCTAACGCGGCGCGACGCCGACGTTCTTCATCAGGCGCCGGTGCTCGCGGGCGTCCATCCACTCGACCTCGAGGTACCGCCGCAGGTACGCCTCGGTCGCTCCGAGCCGGCGCGCCTCGCGGATCGCGAAGACGTACGCTTCGATCTCGGTGGGACTTCCCGCGTACCCCTTCGAGATGTCCCACAGCTCCCGCCCGGCGCGGCGCTGGAACACGTGGTAGAGCTCGTGGAGGATGTCGAGGTAGACCGTCAGCGCGGGGCTTCGGTTCAGGTGGCGTCGCCCGACCACGATGCAATCGGTCGCGCTCACGACGGGCTTCCACCCAATCTCCTTCGCGAACGGCGGCACCTCGTGGGGCGCGACGTACATCCACACCGAGCCTTGGATCACCTCGACCGAGGCGGCGCGCGCGACCTTCCGCCGCTCCGCGGGCGGCGCCGGGTATCCGGAGAACGGCGGGAGGCGGTCGAGGCCCGGGAAGACCGTCAGGAGCGGGTACCGGCCCGGCCGCCGGTCGCGGTCGAACGAGAACTCGGCGGGCGGCGCCACGGCGCGGGGGGAGCGGGCAGTCATGCGACGGGTCTCTCGGGCCGTGCCGGGATTATAGCCGTCGCGGTCGCGGGGCCGTAGGGGCCACCTGCGGGCGCCGGCTATATGCATCCCGGCCGGCGTCGGCCGTCGTGGACCGGCCCCACCCTCCGCACGCGACGGACGGTCGGGAGGCGGTCCGATTCCTGCGCGAGGTCGAGCGGGGGCTCCAGCGGTTCGACCGCTCGATCCTCCTCGCCGAGTGGAACCTCTACACCGGCCGGTCGCCCCGCGGCTCGGACGCGATCCAGTTGCGTCGCACGGCGTACCTTTCGGACCCCGCGCTCCTCGGGTGGCTCCGGCGGGCCGAGGACGGTCGATGGGGCGCCCTCGACCGCCGCCGCCTCGAGCTCCTGGAGCGGCTCCTCCGGTTCACGCTCGCCGAGCAGGACCCCTCGGTCGTCCGGCTGCGCGGACCGCTGACGCGCCGGATCGTGGCGTTCCGCCCGCGCGTCCGCGGACGCCGGGCGAACCGCGCCGCCCGGGGCGAGGTCCTCCGTACCGACCCGGACGACCGCGCGCGGCGGGAGGCGTTCTACGCGCTCGAGCCGCTCTACCGGCCGCTCGAGGAGCGACTCCGCGAGCTCGTCGCGGTACGGAACGACCGGGCGCGGGAGCTCGGGTTCCGCAACTTCGCCGAGATGAAGCTCGGCTTCGAGGGCGTCACGCCCGCCGACCTCGACCGCTGGGTGGACGAGGTGGCGTCGTCGGGACCGAGCCGGATCCGGCGGTTCCGCGCGGCCGCGGTCGAGCGGACGGGCGGTTCGTGGCATCCGTGGGACTTCTCCTTCGTGCGGCAGCAGATCGCTCCCTTGCCCGACGCGTCGTTCGCGCGCCGCGGGATGGTCGACCGGGTGCTCCGGGCGATCGACCGGTGGGGGTTCGCGACCCGGTCGCTCGGATTCCGCGTCGTCTTCCACGACCTCCCCGCGGGGGGGCTCACCCTCGCGCCGAACCCGCCGAAGGACGTGCGCGTGCTCGTCCATCCGCTGGGCGGGTGGTCGAGCCACCTCGTCCTGTTCCACGAGTTCGGGCACGCGGTCCACTCCGCCTCGATCCGCGCCCCGCCCCACCTCCTCGCGTGGCACGAGAACATTCCGGGGTTCGGCGCATTCCACGAAGGGATCGCCGGCCTGTTCGAGGAGATCGCGAGCGACCGGGCGTGGCTCACGACCGTGCCGGGCGTGACGGCGGACGTCGCGGAGCGGTTCGCGACCGTCCGCGCCGACTTCAGCCTCCTCGGTGCGGTGCACACCGCGGCCTGGCTCCAGGTCGAGCAGGCCCTCTACCGGACCCCGCAACGGGACCCGGCCGCGACCGCCCATCGATTCGAGCGCCGGGTGTTCGGGTTCGACGAGTACCCCGCCCTCTCGTTCGTCGACTCGTTCTGGGTCGACGCGCCCGTCTACGCCCCGAACTACCTGCTCGCCGACCTGTTCCACTACCAGGTGCTCGCCGCGCTCCGTCGGACGTTCCCGGGGCCGGTGTGGCCGAACCGCCGGGTCGGGCCGTGGCTCCGCCGCTCGTGGTTCGCGCCGGGTTCGCAGTTCGACTGGGTCCCGCGCGTGCGGACCGTCACGGGACGTCCGTTCGGCGCGACGGACTTCCGTGAGCGGTTCCGCGAGGCGGAGTCGTGACGGAACCGGCGCCAACCATCCGCGACGCGCCGGGGGTGCCACCCGGTATGACCTCCGCGGTGCTCGACATCCTGCGCGCCGGACCGGTGCCGATGCGGCGCCGGGCGATCCTGGAGGCGCTCGAGTCGCGCGGGCGCCGACTGGCGCTGGCCGGGCTGAACCGTCTCCTCGAGTCCACGCGCGCCGCCGGCCTGACGGCCGAGTCGCCGGACGGGGTGCGTCTCGTCGCGGGCCCGGGCGCGACGGGCCGGCGGTAGACCTTCGCGTCGGCGGGACCCGCCTTCTTGTACTGGCGACGGCCTCCATCGGGCGAGGCCCTCATGCCGGACGACTCCCTCCGCGACGCCCTCGAGGCGGCGCGCAAGGCGGCGAAGGAACTCGCCGCGGCCAGCGCGCAGCTCGCGAAGCGGGTCGCGACCCACGCCGAAGCGGCGGCGCACGACCCGACGGGGACGGCGACCAAGGCCGCCCGGAAGGTCGCGACCGAGCTCGACCACGCGGCCGAAGAGGTCGAGCGGATCCTCCGCGACCTCTGAGGTCCCCGCGGCCGGGTCGGCCGCTACGGGGCGGTCGCGCCGACGATCGCGCGGACCGCGGCGATCACCGCGTCGGCGCGCGCCTCGAACTCCGCCGCCCCGGGCGCGTCCGGGAAGCTGCGGGCGACCGCGCCCGCCCGACGCGCCAGTTCTCCCATCGACGGGAGCGGGTCGTACGGCATCGGACGCTTCGTCGCGCGGCTGCGCTCCGCGTCACCGCGGATCGACTCGAGCTGCTCGATCGCGATTCGGAGCGCCGGCTCGAGGATGTCCGTGCGGACCGCGGGGGCGTACTTTCCGTTGTCGATCTCGAGGAGCGTCCGCGCGCAGCTGACGGACGAGTCGAAGAACCGGAGGTAGTCCTGGTGGAGCAGGTTCCGCTTGAGGTCCGCGAACATCGGCTCGCGGCCGGGGCTCAACCCGGGGACCTTCCCGCCGATCGCCTCGTCCACGATGTTCGGGGGCGGCCGCTTCCCGTCGAAGACGTCGAACCCCGGGGGGAGGTTCTTGATGCCGCTCCAGCCCATGGACGCCCGTCGAACGCACGGGCGGTCTTAGCCCCGCCGGCCACACCTAAGCGGTCGCCGTGCCTGCGGGACGCATGGCCGACGAGTACGAAGAGGGGCCGGCGGAGCGTCGGGTCGAGAAGCTCGGCACCGAACTGGACGTCGAATTCGCGTCGCTCCGACGACAGGTCCACGCCCTCGAATTGTGGACCCAGACGTCGGTCGGGCTGCTCCTGGTGGTCGCGGTGCTCCTGACCGTGCTCCTGTTGCGGACCCGCGCCGGCTGAGCGCGTCCGCGGCGGCGCGCCCTACGGGTGGGACATCTGCTGCAGCGCCGCATCGCGGCGCCGACCCATCTCCTCGGGCGTGAGCAGTTCCTTCCACGTCGCGAGCGTCCAGGTGTGGCCGAACGGGTCCTCGACGATCGCCATCCGGTCGCCCCAGAACTGGTCGTCCGGCGGTCGGATCGAGGTGGCGCCGGCGGCGACCGCGTCCTGGTAGGTCCGGTCGACGTCCGGCACGTAGAGCCACAGTCCGCCGGGCGCGTCCCCGATCGTCTTCGCCGACTTCGACCCCATCTCGGGGAACTCGTCGCTCAGCATGACGCGGGAGTCGCCGATCTCGATCTCGGCGTGCCAGATCTTCCCGCCGGGTCCGCCGTCGCGGGCCCGCTCCTTCGCGCCGAACGCCTTCGCGTAGAACTGGAGCGCCGCGGCGCAGTCGTCGAGGATGATCGCGGGGGTCACCGAGTGGAAACCGTCGCGCCGGTAGTGGGGGGCTTTCGCCATGGCCGCGCGAGCGGACGGTGGGTCAAGTCGGTTGCGGGCGCGCGCGAGGCAAGGGTCCTAATACCCCGCCGCGGACGCAACGCCCGAGGACGCGCCGATGGTGCACGTGAAGGACGAGGGGAGCCGGTTCGACGGTTCGATCCAGACGGTCTGGCGGTATCTCCAGTCGGGCGAGCCGCACTCGGCGGCGCACCGGTCGATGCGCAACCGCACGTCGAAGCCCGTCGGGGAGACGACCCTGGAGGCGACGATGGAGCGGCTCTGGCGCGGACAGTGGGTGAAGGTCGTGAACCGCATGACCGTCCTCCCCCCGCTCGGATTCGTCCAAGAGTATCTCGAGGGGCCGCTCGCGGGCTCGAAGCTCGTCACGGTCTACACCCCCGAGGGGGACACGACCCGCGTGGACGTCTTCGGGGAGTTCACGTCGCCGACGCTGGACCCGAAGGACGTCGAGTCCGCGGCGCGCGCATGGCTCGCCGAGTCGTACGAGGAGGACGCGCCCGCGATCCGCGCGATGCAGCGGATGCCTTAGGTCGACCGCGAGCGGCTCTTCCGCCGCACGGCCCGACGGCGGGCCGCGACGCGGAGGTTCCGGTTCCGTCGGTTGCGCTTTCGGGCGGCGGGGGACCGGGCTTTGCGGGGACCGCTCGTCATCGGGGTTCGACCTCGGGACGGGGAGGGGTACCTCGTCCGGTCCTTAACGGCGACCGTCCGCGGGGCGGGGGCGACCGGCCCCCGGAGGACTCCGGAGTTCCCGTCGCGAAGAGAGATACCGTTCCGCACCGTACCGGGAGGAGGAGGGTACGTTCACCGACCATGCCGCGAGACCCCCGGTCGACCCTGCCGCAACCCGTCTACGACGAACCGACGTTCAACGAAGGGGTGCCGACCCCCGACCCGACCCGGTTCGCGGTGCCCCACCCGTCGGACGCCGCACAGTACGCGCAGATCCAGGCGCTGCTCTACGAGGACGTGGTCGGGTTCCCCGCCGCCCGCGGGAACCCGTCCGACCTCTACGAGCTCGCCGCGGCGCTCGGCCCCCACGGCCCGAGCGAGGTGGCGGCGATCGCCGCCGCGGGCCGGATCGTCTTCCACGCCGTCGGCGACATCGGCGCCTCGACCCAGGCGAAGTACCCGGGCGAATTGCGCGTCTCCGACCAGATCACGCTCGACTGCCAGAGCGCGGCGGCGGCCGACCGCCCGCAGTTCCTCTACCTCCTCGGGGACGTCGTCTACGACTTCGGGGAGGCCCAGTACTACTACGACCAGTTCTACGAGCCGTACCGCAACTACCCCGCGCCGATCTTCGCGATCCCGGGGAACCACGACTCGTTCATCGTCCCGGGCACGCCCGCCGCCGGCGACCCCCTGACGACCTTCCAGCGCAACTTCTGCGCGACCGAGCCGACCGTCACCCCCGAGGCGGGGTCGCTCCACCGCACCGCGATGACGCAGCCCGGGGTCTACTTCACGCTGGACGCGCCGTTCGTCCGGGTCATCGGCCTCTTCAGCAACGCGCTCGAGGACCCCGGCGTCATCTCGAGCGAGAACGGCAAGTGGACGAGCGTCCCGGACGTCCAGCTCGACTTCCTCGCCGCGCAGCTTGCCCGGGTGAAGTCGGACGCCTTCACCGGCGCGCTCCTCCTCGCGGTTCACCACCCGCCGTTCTCCTACGCGCCGCCTTCCGGCGCGCCGGGCAGCGGCGGCGCCCACGCGGGCAACGGGCCGATGCTCGCCCAGATCGACGCGATCTGCTCCGCGGCCGGGGTGTACCCCCACGCCGTCCTCGCCGGCCACGCCCACAACTACCAGCGGTTCACCCGCGCGTTCGCGTTCGGCGGGGCGGCCCGCGAGGTGCCGTTCCTCGTCTGCGGGGACGGCGGGCACGACGTGAGCCCGCTCGTCCAGGCGAAGCGGGGCTCCGCGGCGACCGAGCCCGTGGACGGTTCGGACGTGAGCTACCTGGACGCCGGCGGCACGTTCCCCGGGAGCCGGCTCACGCTCGAGCGGCACGACGACCAGCACTACGGGTACCTGCGCGTGGAGGTGGACGCGGCGTCGCTGACGCTCGACTTCTATTCGGTCGCCGGCTCCACCCCGTCGACGACGCCCACCGACTCCGTCGTGGTCGACCTCGCGACCGCCGCGCTCGCGCGCCGGTCCTCCGACCTCACCGGTCGGAGAGCAGCTGGACCAGCGCCTCGTGGATCCGGCCGTTCGACCCGATCGCGTCCTGGGCGAGGATCGTCGGCTCGGACGACCAGTCGGTGAACCGTCCGCCGGCCTCGACGAGGATCGGGAGGAGCGGGGCCGTGTCCCAGATGTGGAGGCCCACGTCGACCATCGCGTCGGCCCGACCGGTCGCGACCAGGGCGAACCCGTAGGCGTCGCCCCAGCCGCGCTGGGTCCGGGTCGCGGCGGCGAGCCGCTGGAACTGGCCGCTGCGCGCCTCGAGCGCGCGGACGGACGTCGTGAGGACGGTCGCGTCGGCGAGGTGCGAGACGTCGGACACGTGGGCCCGGCGGCCGTTCCAGCGGCAGCCCAGGCCGACGGCGGCCTCGACCGTCTCCCCGAGCGCCGGCAGGTGGATGACCCCGACCGACGGCCGCCCGTCGACCTCGACCCCGACCAGGACCGAGTAGAGCGGCACGCCGTGGATGAACGACTTCGTCCCGTCGATCGGGTCGAGGATCCATCGGACCCGGGCGTCTCCGTCCTTCGCCCCGAGCTCCTCCCCGACGACCGCGTGGTCGGGGAACGTGCGGGCGATGACCCGGCGGATCTCGCGTTCCGACGCGCGGTCGGCCGCCGTGACGGGGCTGCCGTCGTCCTTCGTCTCGCTCCCGAGGCGCTTCCCGAAAGACTCGAGCGTGCGCCGGCCGCCCGCTAACGCGGCGGCGTGCGCGACCGAGAGGATTTTTCGGAGGGAAGGGGTGGGCGCTCGGCGCGGACCGGTGGATCGCGGCATCGGAGACGCCGGCCGCGAAGGCCGGACGCCTCTTCAGCCACGCGGGGGCCCGCGGAGCGCCGGCGGGGGCCTACGCGACCTCGACCCCGTCGTGGACCTCGACCGTATGCGGCTGCGCGTCGAAGCCGAGGCGACGGAGGGACTCCATCGTCTCGCTCAGGCGCTCGGCCGGGTCGCGCGAGATCACGAGGTCGAGTTCGCGGATGGCGATGTGGTTTCTCCAGACCTGAATCGGTTTCATGCTCTCTATTCCGGCGGCGGAGTTCTTGACGGTATCCCTCGAACTGCACCCCGTGGTATGTGAGCACGCGACAGGGCCGTGTGCGACCGTAACACATTCCGAGCGAGGGGCGGGCGCGCCCGAATCCGGTCGCCGGGCCCGCGAAAACACGGAGAGAAAGGATTTCGTACCGCCGGAGGGGTCGCGCCGTCGGAGGCCCGACCGTGTCCGCGAACACCGCCCGACCCGACGTCCCGCGCACGATGCGGGACCGCCTCGAGACGTACGCCCAGTACGCGCTCCGTGGCCGGTCGCTCCTCCGCCTCCAGTATCTCGTGGTCGCGATCGCGACCGCGTCCCTCGGCCTCCTCGTCGCGGAGTACGTCGGCGGGTCCGCGGGCTCCGCGGTCGGGGGCGGATTCCTCGTCCTCACGGTCGCCTTCGCCTACATCGCCGTCCTCGCCCCGGACCGCTGGCTCGGCCCGTCCGACCCGATCGTCGACCTCGTGCCGGGAGAGGAGGAGCTGTGGGTGCTGACGCGGTCCGGGGCGAGCCACGCCCTCCGGTGGGACGACCCCGCCTTCCGCCTCGTGCTCGAGGACTACTCGGAGACCCGGGACCGCCTCCGCGACGTCGTGCGGGTGGTCGTCGGACCCGAGGGCACGTACCGCGGCGGCGTCAACCGGGACGACGCCGACGCGCTCGCGGCGGCGGCGCGCCGCCACCGTCTGGCGCGGGACGACGCCCACCGCACGCGCGGCGTGCTCCGGCAGCGGGTGCTCGAAACCACCCTGCGGCCGCGGGGCCGGACCGCGGCGGGATAGGCCGGTCTACTGCCGACGTGCGATCGCGTCCAGGTCCGTCTCGAGGAGCCGACGCTCGTCGGGGGCGCGGACCTTCGGGAGGAGCTTTCGGGCCGCCGTGAGGTGACGGTCCCGGCCGCGGGCGTCGCCCGCCACGGCCGCCGCGCGGGCGAGCGCCTCCCACCCGTACGCGACGTAGAACGCGCTCAAGTGGTGTCGCCGCGCGAGCGCGAGCGACCGCCGCGCATGGAACGTCGCGGGCTCCGCACGCCCGAGCACCGCATACACGCGGGCGAGCTGCCACTCCCCGATCGCGCGCTCCCGGCCGCCTGCGCCGTGCCCCCAGTGGTAGCGCGACGCGTGCGCGGCGTGGAGCATCTCATCGTCCTCGGCCGCGGTCCGCCGCGGGCGGTCGAGGAGGCTCCACGTGTAGTTGAACAGGTCGCGGCCGAGCGCGCGGTGCCGGGCGCGCGAGACGGGGTCCGGCCGACGGGGCATGCGGACGGACGGCGCCCGCCGCTATGAGGTCGCGCCGCTCCGGCCGCGCGCGCGCCGGGCCGGTCCGTGCACCGCGAACCAGAGGAACAGCGCGGTGACGAACGCGATCGCGCCGCCGATCGCCGTGTCGAGCACGCGGGTGAGGGCGAGCGCCGGGCCGCCGGCGTAGCTCAGGTTGAGCAAGACAATGACGAACAACGTGATCCACAGCGCGTAGACGGTGTAGTTCCAATCTCGCGACGCGAAGACGAGCACGGTCGCCAGGACGAGGATGGCGAACAGCGCCGCGGGCGCGGCCACGTACGACGTGACGACGAACGCGACCGCGGCGCCCGCGACGGTCCCGAGCGTCCGCATCGTGGAGTACGCGGTCGTGGTCGCGAGGTCGAGGCGCAGCGACACGAGGACGGTCAGCATGATCCAGAAGTCGCGGGCGAAGTGCAGGTCGAGCCCGACGGCGAACGAGAGGGCGACCGCGACCGAGACGACTTCGATGTGGCGGAGCGACGCGCGCGGGGGCGGCGGCGACGGCGCGTCGGCCACGTTCGACCGCAGGGCGGTCGGGGCGTAGCGCCGCGCCAGCGCGGCGTGGAGCACGACCGCGGCGAGGCACCACGCGCCGCCGAACGCGATCGCGAGCGGGCGCAGCCCGACCTGGACGAGCGTGACGCCGGGGAGACCGGTCCCGACCACGAACATCACCGCCGCCGTGAAGCTCACGTTCGCGAGCGCCGGTCGCACGCTCCCGAGCAGCGCGAGGAAGACGCCCGCGCCGATCAGCGGGATCTCCCACAGGCCCGGAAGGAGCGCTACGAACGTCCCTCCGGCGAACGCGACCGTGTTGGCGCCGACCCCGAGCCAGAGCACGGATGGCGACGTGCGGCCGGGGCGGGGGAACTCGACCAGGAGCAGGTTCAGCGCGCTCAGCGTCGCGAGGACCCCCCACGCCGCGAGGTGGAGCCCGAGCCCGAGGGCGAGCGGGACGCAGACGATCAGCGCGCCGCGCACGCCCCAGGGCACGTCGAAGTGACCCGGGGCGACGCGCACGACCGACCGGGCGAGTCGGCGCACGCTGGGAGTTTCGTCCTCCACGTCGGCCGGGAGGGGACGCCTCGGATAGAAGATGCTGAGGGCGCTACCGGCCCGCCCGGTCGAGGACCGTCAGCGCGCGCAGCGTGACCATCTTGCTCGGTTGGCCCGCGCGTTCGAGTCGCAGCGGGCGCGGTCGCTGGCCGGGGTGGGCCGCGTACCACTTCGCGGGCGGACCCACCACGTCGGGGTGGTTCGCGTCCAGGACCCATCGGCCGTCGCGGCGTCGGCGCGACTCCAGGTGGTCGAGGGCCGGCCGCATCCGCGGGTCGTCGCCGTAGCCGAGCGCCGTCAGGATCTCGAGCCCGACCAGGAGGTCGTAGTAGTAGTGGACCGGGTAGTGGAACCGGTACCAGGGCGCGTACTTCGCCCCCTGACGGTGAAGCTCCCGCTCGAGGAAGAACTCGGCCCCGCGTTCGACCACCCGGGTCATGCCCGCGGTCCACTGGGCCCGCGGCAACGCCGCGAACGCGCTGAGCCCCTCCCACGAGTCGAGGTTCCGCCCGACGCCCCAGCACGACCAGCCCCCCTTCGGGTCGGCGGTCTCCTCGAGCCACTCGAGGCTCCGCCGGACCCGCGGGTCGTCCGCGTACCCCATCTGGATCATCGCGCGCGCCATGTTGCCGACGATGCAGTGGTGTCCCGTGCCCTTCGAGTTCCCCCCGACGCCCCCGCCCGCCAGGGCGAAGCGGCGCGCCCAGAGCTCGACCGACGCTCGGATGCGGGCGTCGGAGCGGTCCCCGCCGAGGTCGGCGATCGTGAGCAGCACGAAGTTGGTCGAGAGGTACTTCGGCGTGTAGAGGCTCTCCTCGTGCACCCACCAGCCCGCGGGGTCCCGGGACGCGAGAAGGTCCGCGACCCACCCGCGGGCGGGGATCGCGGCCCGGGCGGCCCGCACGTCCGGGTCCGACGCAGGGCGGTGCTCGAGCTGGGTGAGCGCGCGCCAGCGCACCGACGGCTGGTCCGGCTCGAGCAGCCAGCGGAGGACCGACTTCGGGGCCACGCCCGACGAACCGGCGGTGCGTCTTAGCGACCCGGTGCGGCGGCCCCTGGCGGCCCCGGAGCGCCGGCGCGACCGGGAGGAGTCTAGAAATACGGCCGCCCCTCGGAGAGGGTCGTGCAAGCGAACACCTGCCCGAAGTGCGGCGCGCCGGTCGCCGCCGGCGCGCAGTTCTGCACCTACTGCGGCACCACGCTCCCGACGGGGTCCGCCCCCCTGCCCTCCTCCGGCGGTCCCGCGTGGAACACCGCGCCTCCGCCCCCTCCCCCGCCTCCGACCCTCGGGGGACGGGCCCGACCGCGGCCGAGCCGACGGCTGGTCGTCCTGGTGGTAGTCGTCGTCGTCATCCTCCTGGTCGCGTCGTTCGTCGCGTTCGAACTCTACACGGGCTCCGCGCCGCCCGTCCAGGTCACGTACGTGTACCTCTGGTCGCCCGACAACGTCTGCGGCCTCAACAACAACGAGACCGCCTACTACGGCTACAACACGACCACGAACGCGAACGACACGCTCGACTTCGGGATCCCGAACTTCAACTCGACGTCGTGTACGATCGTCGGGGTCACGACCAACACGACCGGGTTCGCGTTGACGTACGTCCAGGTGCCGCTGACGATCCCCGGCTACGACCAGAACGCGTCGATGAACATCACGATCCAGTCGCCCGGAACGAACTTCAACGGGATTCTGAACCTGATCTTCCGATAGCCCGCGGCTACTCGGTAGAGACGGCGATCAGCTCGACCCGGACGACCTTCGCGCCGCCGCGGTCCTTGCGGTGCCGCTCGAACGCAAGCCGGGCCTGGACGGGCGTCGTGACGCCGTCGGTCTCGTCGAACGAGATCTCCTCGACGTACTCGCAGTCGTCCCCGGGCACCCGGTAGGTGAACCGGAAGTCGTAGGACCGCTCCGGCGCCGCGTTCATCGGCCGGTCACGTCCGGGACGCCTCAAAACGCGAGCGGTGGAGCGACTCGGAGGGAAGCGCCGGCGGAGGACGTTCCCTTGTGGGACGAGGCTCGCAACGAAAGAGGCCGGGAAGGGGTTGGGCCTCGGGGGTCGATCGACCCCGGAGACCCGGAGCGAGCGGGGAACGCCGCGCTTCAGGCCGCCTTCTGCCACGTGGTCGTGAACGACCAGCGGTTGAGGTTCACTGGGCCGCCCGGCGACGCGAGGTAGACGATGTGCGTCGTCGTGCTCTTCAGGCCGATCATGTAGAGGATCGCCGCCGGCGCGAAGTTGCCGACGCCCGACGAGAAGTGGCTGACGGTCGCCCCGCACGCGTTGAACGTGACCGTGCCGAAGTCCGCGAGGTGCGTCAGCGTGACCTGGCCCGACGGGCTGATCTCGGCCGGCCGCTCGATGATGCACTCCGCCGAGTTCTCGAGCGGGTTCATCGCGAACTGGGGGGCCTGCGCGGCCGTCGTCGAGAACGACGTGCCGGTCGTCATGTCGTCCACCGTCATCGTGAAGTCGAACAGCTTCGGGTGGTAGACGACCGAGCCGAGCATCTGGTCGCCCGGCGAGACCGTCATCGTCGGGATCACCTGGATCGCGTTCGTGGGGAACATCTCCCACCACGCGAGGTAGGTCGCCGAACCGCCGTGGCAGTAGGCGAGCGTGCCGTCCTGTTCCACCGCGTCGGTCGAGAAGCCGTCGATGCCGACCCAGAACGCGGCGAACGTCGTCCCGGCCGTCGGGCACGTCACGGCCGGCTCGGTCCACGTGCCCCAGACGTGGGTCACGCTGCCGTTCGCCTGGTCGAACGTCACGTAGCCGCCCCAGTTGTAGCTCAGGTACTGACCGGGTTGGCTGTAGAGCTGTGAGACGGGCGTGGTCTCTCGCGTCGCAAGACTCAGGTGGCTCGCCGCGGTGACCGAGGGCACCGCCACCGCCACCCCGGGCAGCACCATGACTGCCCCTACTCCCAGCAGGGCGATGAGGCCCCACACGGATCTTGGCTGCATGGGGACGAATCGGATTGTAGTATATCAAACGGCCACGAGGGCCCCCGCCCGCTGGCGCCCGGCGGACCGGTTCAGAGGATGATCCGCTCGCGCTCCGCGGCCCGGTGCTCAAGCGACAGCCGGTCGACCCGGTAGGAGTCGCCCGAGGAGAGCTTCGCGTCGGCGTGCCCTTCGAACACCGCCGTGACGACCCGTCCGAGGGAGTCCGCCTTCATCACGCCGCTGCCCGAGTCGCCGCCGACGAAGATCACCCCGTAGGAGGACTCCGTGACGACCGGCAGTCCGTCCGGGCTGAACGAGTAGTAGCCGCCCCAGGAGTTCTCGAGCCGCACGCCATCGCCCTCGAGGCGCGGGAGATACGGGGTGACGGTCGGGAGGACGTCCGTCGCGAACGCGTCGCGGTCGCCCATCGCCGCCATCGAGTAGTCGAGGCGCCCCTCCGTCGGCGGGTCCTCACGGGTACCGATCGGGTGCGCGACCGTGTCGAGACACCCGACCCAGAGGTGCCGCTGGGCGAAGATCGGCTTCAACATGCCCCCGGTAGGCAGGATGACGAACGGGAAGCGCGCGCGGCCCTGGACGGTATCGACCGCGCGGACGTCCGGGCGCCAATCGAGGAGCTCCTCGACCGCGCGGCCCGAGACCGAGAAGAGGGTCTCGGGGCGGGGCGTGCAGGCGGTCGCGATGCCGAGCGGATGGAGGAGCCGGTCGCCCCAGGCGCCGCACGCCACGACGACGCGGTCGGTCGCGACGGACCGTCCGTCGCCGAGGTCGACGCGGGCGATCCGGAGCCGACCGGGGATCTGCTCCTGGAACGCGAACGGCCGCTGGGTGCGCTCGTGCAGCAGGATCTCCTCGCGGCCTTCGAACGAGAGGCGACGCACGGTCGTCCCGAATCGGAACTCGACCCCGAGGGCCGCGGCCGCCTCGTGGTAGAACTTCGCGAGCAGGTCCGGCGCGACCGCGCCGCAGTTCCGGCCGAACAGCCCGGCCACGATCGGCTCGGGGGCCGGCCCGGGGTCCCCCTCGAACCACCGGGTAGGCGCCGCGGTCAATCCGGGGCAGGTCTCGAGCGCGTCGAGGTCGACCCACTCGGCGTCGATCGAATGCTCGCTCGCTCCGAGGATCTGCCGGTACTCTGCGCGAGCGCGCTCGGGCAGCATCCAGAGGTAGCCGTAGAGGTCGACCAGCGGAGTCGGGGACCGGAGTTCCTCGCGGAGCTCCATCTGGCGCCGGTAGAACCCGATCGCGTTCTTCGCGAGGCGATGGTTGTCGGGCGAGCTGAACACGTCGCGGACCATCGCATTGCTCGCGCCCATCGAGCCCTGCCCCGGGCCGTCGAGGGCGTCGACGACCAGGATCCGGAGCTCGGGCCG
>JASHPZ010000081.1 GCA_030037815.1 Thermoplasmata archaeon
ACGCCCTCCTCGCGGGGTGGAACCTCACGCCGCCCACCCCGCCCACCGCGGACGGCGTGCCCCGGCCCGCGCGATGATGACGATCAGAACCAGCTGACGCATGATGACTGATGGGCGAGCTGAGCGCTCGCCGGGGTGCCTCTCCGAGTTCGACGACGTACGGCGGGCCGCGAAGGGGTAGTGCCGCGCGCACCGTCGGTTCCCGGCGTCCCAACGTTCCGGAAGGCGGACGGTCAGCTTCCGGCGTGAACTGTCGCTCCGTCGGGGTGCCGCTCCGCGCACGGTCGAGCCAAGAGGTTTATTCTCGAGGCTCGTCGCCCGCCCTCCGATGGCGACCTCTGGCAGCGCCTTCACCGTGACGTTGCCCGACGGGCAACGCGTCGCGGTCGCGCCGGGCCAATCGGCGGGCACGGTCCTTCGGGCCTGGTCGCCGGCGCTCGAGCGTCGGATGCTGGCCGCGCTGTTCAACGGCCATCCGGTCGACCTGGCCGCCCCCGTGACGGCCGACGGCACCCTGGCGCCGCTCACCTTCGAGGACCGTGCCGGCCGTGACATCGTCCAACACTCGTCGGCGCACCTCGTCGCGAAGGCCCTCACCGAGCTCATCCCCGAAGCCCGGCCGACCGTCGGACCTCCGACCGAGGAGGGTTTCTACTACGACTTCGACGTGCGACCGCTCACCCCCGCCGACTTGGACGCGGTGCGCGCCGCGATGGCCCAAGCGGTGGCGTCGTCCGACCCATTCGCCCGGCGCGAGGTCACCAAGGCGGAAGCGGCCGCCCTGTTCCGCGGGAATCCCCACAAGCTCCGGTACATCGCGGACGTCCCGGAAGGCGAGCCGGTGTCGGTCTACTCGACCGGCGCGTTCGTCGACCTGTGCCGCGGCCCGCACGTCCCCGACGCCGGGTGGCTCGCGGGCGTGCACATCCTCGGCTTCTCCGCGATCACCCCGAACACCCCGGACGGCCCCACGCTCCAGCGGATCCGCGGCGTCGGATTCCCCACGCGCGCCGAGCTCGACCAGTACCTCAAGCTGCGGGCGGAGGCGGAGGCTCGCGACCACCGCGTCCTCGGCCGGCGGCTCGAGCTGTTCGATTTCGTCGAGGAGGCGCCGGGATTCCCCATCTGGTTGCCCAACGGCATGGTCGTTGTCCGCGAGCTCGAACAGTTCGTCCGCGAGCACCTGCGGGCCGCCGACTACCGCGAGATCCGGACCCCGCTCCTGTTCGCGCAGTCCGTCTACGAGACCAGCGGGCATTGGGAGCATTATCGCGAGAACATGTTCCAGACCGAGATCGAGGGGCGCCACTTCGGCTGGAAGCCGATGAACTGCCCCGGTTCGATGATGATCTTCCGTTCGCGGGCCCGCAGCTACCGGGAGCTCCCGTTGCGGCTCGCCGAGTTCGCGCCGCTCCACCGGTACGAGGCGAGCGGGACGCTCCACGGGCTCACCCGCGTCCGCGAGTTCGTCCAGGATGACGCCCACATCTTCGCGACGGAGGAACAGGTCGAAGCCGAAGTGAAGACCCTGCTCGACTGGATCGCGTCCGCGTTCACGACGTTCCGTCTGACCTGGCGGTACGAGCTCTCGACCCGGCCCGAGCATTTCCTCGGCGACGCGGCCGACTGGGACAAGGCCGAGGCGTTGCTCGAGCGGATGCTGAAGGCGTCGGGCGTCGAGTACCGGGTCAGCGCGGGCGAGGGCGCGTTCTACGCGCCGAAGATCGACATCCACATCCGCGACAGCCTGGGACGCCCCTGGCAGACCGGCACGATCCAGGTGGACTACCAGATGCCCCGCCGGTTCGGCCTCCAGTACCAGGGTTCGGACGGCCAGCTCCACACCCCGGTGGTGGTGCACCGCACGATCTTCGGCACCTGGGAGCGTTTCCTCGGGGTGCTCCTCGAGCACACCGCCGGCCGACTGCCGCCGTGGATGTCCCCGACGCAGGTGCGCGTGCTGCCGCTCACCGAGCGGCACACGTCGGCGGCCGAAGGGCTGGTGGACGAGCTCCGGGGGGAGGGGCTCCGCGTCGGACTGGCGGCGCCGGACGAGTCGGTCTCGAAGCGGATCCGCGCCGCCGAGCTCGACCGGATTCCGTACACGGTGGTCCTGGGCGACAAGGAGGTCGCGGACGGTTCGGTCGCGCTGCGCCTGCGCGGCGTCAAGGAGAACCGCACGATGTCCCGCGCCGAGTTCGCCGCGTACGCCCGCGACCGCGTGCGCCGCCGCGAGTTCGACCCCTAGACGGCCGCGCTAGCGGGGCGGCGACCGCCGCGCCCGGCGCGCCTCGATCCGCGCGCTCAGGTACATCCCCTCGAGCGTGGACGAGTCGACCTGGTGCTCCGAGCGGAGATGCTCCTTCATGCGGGGCAGGTCGATCATCTGCCCGCACACCTTGCAGGCCACGCGCGCACGCCGCTCCGCGGCCTCGCGCGTCCCGCCGGGGAGCATGCCTCCCCGGTGGAGTCCGGGCTTATAGAATGACCGACCGACCGGCACCGCCGACCGGTCGGCGGAGGGCGCGGTGCCAAAGGTTAATAACCGCCCCCCTTGAGCGCCCGCAGATTTCGAGGGAAAACCATGGACCTGACGACCCCCCAGACCGAGCTCTTGGTCCTCGTGGCCGCGCTGGTCGGCCTCGCCTACGCCGGCCTGCAGACGATCCTCGTCCTCCGCGAGGACGACGGGGACGAGAAGATGAAGGAGATCGCGGGCGCGATCCGCGAGGGCGCGATCGCCTTCCTGAAGCGCGAGTACACGGTCGTGTTCGTCGTCGCGGCGGTCCTCGCCGTGATCATCGCGGTCGGGATCTCGGGCACCGGCCCGCGCCTCGCGGTCGGGTTCGTGTTCGGCGTCCTCGGGAGCGCGCTGGCCGGTGCGGTC
Source organism: Thermoplasmata archaeon (assembly GCA_030037815.1). Classification (GTDB taxonomy): domain Archaea; phylum Thermoplasmatota; class Thermoplasmata; order Lutacidiplasmatales; family UBA184; genus Lutacidiplasma. Next base: position 2,888 of record JASHPZ010000081.1, read on the forward strand.
GGGATGCTCGTCAGCGTCCGCGCGAACGTCCGCACGGCGGGTCACGCGCGGCGCGGAAATCTCGGCGCGACCATGGCGTTCGCCTTCCGCGGCGGCACCGTCACCGGCCTCTCGGTGGCCAGCCTCGCCCTCCTCGAACTGATCGGATTCTACTGGGCGTTCGGCGGCAACGTCCTCGACATGGTCGGGGTCCTGTTCGGCGCCTCGCTGATGAGCCTGTTCGCCCGGGTCGGCGGCGGGATCTACACGAAGGGCGCGGACGTCGGGACCGACCTGGTCGGCAAGGTCGAGGCGGGCATCCCCGAGGACGACCCGCGCAACCCGGGCGTCATCGCAGACAACGTCGGCGACAACGTCGGCGACTGCGCGGGAATGGCCGCGGACCTGTTCGAGACGTACGTCGTGACCGCGCTCGCCGCGATGCTGCTCGCCTACCTGATCCCGTCCGCGCAGGCGGCCCAGGGGGTCACGTCGATCCTGACGCTCTTCCCGCACGCGGTCCTGTTCCCGCTGCTCGTCTGCGCCTGGGCGATCGTCGCGACGATCGTCGGCACCCTGTTCGTCCGGATGCGCGCGGGCGGCTCGATCATGGGCGCGCTCTACCAGGGACTCGGCGCGACCACCGCGGTCGGGCTGGTCGGGCTCTACGTCCTCGACGTCGAGTTCATGGGCGGCAACTGGGGGATGTTCGTCGCGGCGGCCGTCGGGCTGGTCGTGATGATCCTGATCGTGGTCGTCACCGACTACTACACGAGCACGAAGTACCGTCCCGTCCAGCACATCGCGGAGGCGTCCCAGGCCGGCGCCGGTCCCACGGTCATCTCCGGATTGTCGGTCGGTCTCGAGTCGGCGTGGATCCCCGGGCTCGTGATCATCGCCGGCACCCTGGTCGCGTACGCCGCGGCCGGATGGTACAACGGCTTCTCGACCGGCCACTCCCCGGACCCGTACTTCGGGCTCTACGGCATCGGGCTCGCGGCCGCGAGCATGCTGAGCGTCACCGGGATGATCATCTCGATCGACGCGTTCGGCCCGATCACCGACAACGCGGGCGGCATCGCCGAGATGGCGAAGCTGCCGAAGGAGGCCCGCGACATCACCGACCCGCTCGACGCGGTCGGGAACACGACCAAGGCGATCACGAAGGGGTACGCCATCGGTTCGGCGGTGCTCGCCGCGCTCGCGCTGTTCGCGGCCTACACGTTCGCGGCGGCCCAGCAGTGGGGCGGCGGCCACACGTGGGGCGACTTCACGTCGCTCCTCACCCTCTCCAACCCGCTCGTGGTCGCCGGGCTCGTCATCGGCGCCATCCTGCCGTTCTTCTTCACCTCGTTCCTGATGAACGCGGTCGGGATCGCCGCCGAGAAGATGGTCTTCGAGATCCGCAAGCAGTTCCGCGAGATCGCGGGGATCCTCGAAGGGACGTCGAAGCCGCTCTACGGGCGGTGCGTCGACATCGTGACCGTTACGGCGATCCGCCAGCTCGCGGTCCCCGCGCTCATCGCGGTCGTGACGCCGCTCGCGGTCGGGTTCATCCTCGGCCCCGTGGCGCTCGCGGGCCTCCTCCTCGGGACGATCATCTCGGGATTCCCGCTCGCGCTCACGATGACGACCGGCGGCGCGGCGTGGGACAACGGCAAGAAGTACATCGAGACCGGCCACTACGGCGGGAAGCACTCGGACGCCCACAAGGCGGCCGTCGTCGGCGACACCGTCGGGGACGCGACCAAGGACACGGCCGGTCCGGCCATCAACCCCCTGATCAAGGTCGTCAACACGATCTCGATCCTGTTCATCGCGCTGATCGTCGCGCACTCCGTGATCGGGATCTAGGGCCTCGGAGCGCCGGGGCCCGGGTCGACCGGGCCGGGACCCGGAGCGGTCCGGCCGCCCCCCGGAGGCGGTCGCGCGGACGCTCCTCGGCTAGGCGTAGTGGCTGAGGCTCGTCCGTTCCTTCTTCGCGGCGTCCCGCTGTTCGCCCCGCTCCTCGCGCTTGCGCTCCTTCTCGCACTCCGCTTCCGTGACCCACTGGAACTCCAAGTCCTCGGGGTGGTCGTGCGCGATGAACGCGCCGGCCTCGAACGCGCTCGAGAGCAGCTCCTCGAGGTTGTCGGCGTCGTTCCCTTCGAGCCGGCCGGCGGTGCGCCAGTACCAGTCGGGCGCCTTGCCGGACGCCTGGAGGTACTCGGTCACGAGGTCGTAGATCGAACTGCGGTCGTCGGCGAGCCGGACGTGGAGGTGCCGGTCCTTGTCGGGAACCTCCCGCTCGGGGGTACCCGTCGATTCGGAATTGGACATCGGCCGGAAAACCCGCCCCTCGCTATAACGGCTCGGACCTCCGCGGGGAGACCTTTCAAGAACCGGGGCGGCTTCCGCCCGCTGTCGTGATCGCTCCGGACCCGAACGCGCCCCCGCCCCCCGGCGCGACCGCGCAGCAGAACGCGCGGTACACCTACCTCGTCGGCCGCCTCCGCACGCGCCAGATCACGATGGAGGAGGCGACCGAGCTGTTCGGGCTGATGCAGTCGTTGCTCCGGACGAGCGAACAGGGACGACTCGCGCTCCAGCGGGCGGCGATGGCCGGCGCGCCGCCGCCCCCCGACGTCCCCGCCAGCGGAGCGCGGCCGCGAGCGCCGCCCGCGTCGGGCAGCGGGGACGACCTGTTCCTGGTCGGTCTGCTCGCGATGGGGGCCGGCGCGGGCCTCCTGGCCGCGATGACGAAGCGCCTCCAGGAGCTCGCCCCGGCCGCGCCCGCCGCCACCCCGAGCCGCGACTCCGGTCGGTAGAGGGCGGATGGGCCGCGGGAACTTCGTTTTCGCCCATCTCGCCGACGCGCACGTCGGCGCGTGGCCGCGGGCCCCGGGGGTCCGCGCGGCGCTCCGGTCGAGCGTCCTGCGCGCGCTCGAGGTCGTCCGAGAGCGGGGCGCCGAGTTCCTGCTCGTGTCCGGCGACCTGTTCCACACGCCGGTGCCGGACCCCTCCGAGGTTGCGCCCGTCGCGTCCGCCCTGAAGCAGCTGGTGGACGAAGGCCGCCGAATCTACGTCATCTACGGCTCGCACGACTACGTCGCGCACCGGACCAGCTGGCTGGACGTGCTCGCCGCGACCGGCGTCTTCGTCAAGGTCGCCCCCGAGGCCGTCCGGACCGAAGGGACCCGGTGGACGCTCCCGTTCCTCGAGGACGGGCCGACGGGGGCGCAGATCGCGGGGATCTCGGGCCGGTCGCACGGCCT
>JASHPZ010000082.1 GCA_030037815.1 Thermoplasmata archaeon
CGGCGGTGACGGTCCGATGGCGCGGTACCCTCCCGACCTCGAGCGGTGGCGCGTGGCCGCGCGCATCGCCGCCGGCGCGCGCGAGCTCGGCCTTCGCCGGGCGACGCCCGGCACCCCGCGACGGGAGGTCGCGGAAGCGGTCGAGGCGTACATCCGCGACCACGGCGCCGAGCCGGCGTTCCCGGTGAACCTCTCGCGCAACAACGAGGCGGCGCACTACACCCCGTCGGTCGACGACGCGGCCGTCCTCGCGGCGGGCGACCTCCTGAAGGTCGACGTCGGCGCGCACATCGAGGGGGCCGCCGCCGACACCGCCGACACGGTCGAGGTCGGCGGAGGCCACCACCACGACCACCTCGTCCTCGCCGTCCGCGAGGCCGTCCGGGACGGGATCGCCGCCGTCCGGCCGGGCGGCGCGGTGGACGACGTGAGCGCGGCGATCGCGCGCCGCATCCGCGGGCGGGGGCTCCATCCGGTCGTCGACCTCACCGGCCACTCGATCGAGCGGTACGTCCTCCACGGGCCGAAGGCGATCCCGAACGCCCCCGGCCGCTCGACCGCGACGTTCGAGGAGGGGGAGATCGTCGCGATCGAGCCGTTCGCGACCAACGGGGTCGGCCACATCGAGAACGGCGCGTTCGGGAACATCGTCCGGTTCCGCGCCGACCCCGGGGCCGCCGACCCGGTGCTCGCCCGCCTCTTCGACCGGTTCCGCACCCTCCCGTTCACCGCCCGCTGGGCGGACGCGCCGGAGGAGCGCGCGGCGCTCGCGAAGGCCCGCAAGCGGCTCCAGACGTACCCCGTGTTCCTCGAACAGGCCGGCGGGCTGGTCGCCCAGGCGGAGCACACGATCCTGGTCGGTCCCGAGGGCGCCGAGGTCCTCTCGGTCGCGCCGCCGGGTTAGCGGCGGGGGTTCTCGAACTCCGCCCGCGCGAGCTCGGCGCCCGCGACCAGCGCCTCCAATTTCGCTCGCGCCACGGGAAGGCTGCGCGTCCGCAGGCCGCAGTCCGGGTTGACCCAGAGGCGGCCGGGGTCCCCCAGGTACCGCGCGGCGCGCCCGATCCGCTCGGCGACGACCTCGGGCGGCTCGACCGCGTCGCGGTGGACGTCCACCACCCCGAGACCGACCGACCGGTCGTCCCCGTACTCGCGCAGTGCGCGGAGCACGGCGTAGCCATCGTGCCCGGGCGCGTCGCGGTTGGCGAACTCCCACGCCCACTGCCGGCACCGCTTCGCCTCGAGCAACGTCGGGAGGAGCGCGCGGTAGTCGGAGTAGCAGATGTGCATCGAGAACTCCGCGTCCAGGCCCTCGGTCGCGGCGTTGAACCCTTCGACCACGAGCTCCGCCTCGTCGGGGTGCGTCCCCGCGGCGGGCTCGTCGATCTGGATCACGCGGCAGCCGCGGTCGACCAGCGCGCGGAGGGTCGGCCGGATCGCGCGCCGCGCGACGTCCACCACGAACTCGCGCTGCGCGGACCGGCGGGCGCCGCGCCCCTTCCAGCCCGGCTGCCGGGCGAGGTAGTACTGGTTGTACGACCAGTCGGCCAGCGTGTACGGCCCCGTGATCGGCAGCTTCGGCTCGGCGCGGGCGTGGGCGCGGACGAAGTCGAACTCGTCCACGTGGTATGGCGCCGCGAGGCCGACCGCGTCCACGACGGCGGCCTTGAGGTAGTACTTCGCGTCGAACGACCGGACGTGGCCCTGGAACTCGAACCCGAGCATCTGGCGGATCGGGTACTCGTACATCTCGATCCGTCGCGCCTCCCCGTCGTAGACCCGGTCGAGCCCGGCGGCCTCGAGGAACCGGATCGCGAACTCGGCGCCGAGGTCGCGGGCGCGGTCGGCCCGGTCGGGCGGCGCGCCCGGGCCGAGGAGCGCCTCGCGCGCGCCGGCGAGGTCGTCGGCGAAATGGAGCCGCGCCTCGTCCCCGCGGAACTCCTCCGCCGCCCCCGGGTCGAGCGGGGCGCCGCGCTGGCCGAGGAGCTGCCAGCGCGGCTTCGCGAGGCTGCCGATCTCCTGCGCGGGGAACAGCGCCGCCGTCACGCGGGGCCTCCGGATCGGGCGTTCGGGACGCGGGCGAGCTGCTCGGCCTTGCGGGCGGCCGGCCCCCACGGCAGAAGGTCGAGCGGACCGGCGGGTCCGAGGAGCACCTCGGTCGCCCCGCGCCGCCGGGCGGCGTCGTGGGCGATCCGGGCGATCTCTTCGGGCTCTTCCGCGAGCGTCGTGCGCGAATCGAGGACGCCGAACCCGACCGGCCCCGGCCGGGGCGCCGCGGGCAGCGCGTCCGGCTCGGTCTCGGTGAGGTCGATCCCCACGACGGTCGGGTGGAGCCGGTCGAGGAGCGGGAGCGCCGGTCGGGCGTCCCCGCCGTACGTCCACGCCGTCGCGCGGCCCGCGCCGACCCCCGCCTGGACCGCCCGGTACGCCGCGACGGTCGCCTCGGCGAGCGGGCCCTCGGGCGGGTCGCGGACGAGGAGCGGGTCGGGAAGGAGGAACTCCGAGAACCCGTCGTTCGCAAGCGCGGCGGCCTCCTCGCCGAGGAGGCGCCCGAGCCGGTGGACGACCGCCGCGTCGGTCTCGCCCGAGCGGTTGTCGAGGAGGCGGGCGAGCGAGTACGGCCCCGGCAGCAGCACCCGGGCGCCGGCCGGCGCGGCGCGGAGGGGCGCGGGCAGTCCGGAGGCGAACGCGCCGGGAACGCGGACCGGTGGGGCGAGGAGGATCGGCTGCCGGAAGAACGTGTTCGTCTCGAGCCAGCGGGTCAGCGGCCCGACGGCGAACCCGTCCCACCGCTCCGCGATCGGCCGGTATAGGTCGGGCCAGCGGACGTACCCCGCCGTCCGGACGCCGAGCCCGATCCGGCGCTCGAGCGCGTCGACCTCCTCCTCCGTGGATCGGTAGAGGGCATCGACCCGCTCCGCGGAGACGCGGCCGCGGTCGAAGTCCCGGCTTGCCTGGACGAGCGGCTCGGGCCGCGGGAACGGGCTCGTGAGGCCGGTGAGGACACGCACGGCCGACCGCCGCGCGGCGGGCCATATAACGGCGCGAGCGGCGGAAACCGATTTGCGCGACGCACAACGCGCGCGGTCAGCCGTCCAGGTTGGTGCGGACGATCTCGTCGCAGTCGGCGGGCTTCGGCGGCCAGCCCTCGGTCATGTACCGGAGGAACGCCGCGCGCGAGCCCTGGGTGAGCGCCTCGTTGGTCGCGCGCTCGAACCCGAGGGTCGAGACGTACCGGTCGGGGAGGCCGTGGTGCGGGCCGAAGTGGGCGGGGTAGACCTCGGTCGCGGCGGGGAGCTTCAGGATCTTCTCGGTGAGGCTCACCCACAGGTCGTCGGGCGAGCCGTCGCCCAGGTCGGTCCGTCCGCAGCCGCCCAAGAGGAGCGTGTCGCCGGTGAAGATGCGGTCGCGCGCCCGGAGCGTCAGGTGGTCCGACGTGTGGCCGGGCGTCTCGAGGACGACGAGCTCCTCGCCGCCGAACCGGACGGCCGACCCCTCCTCGAGCCGCTCGTGCGGGTAGTGCGCGGGGGAGCGCCGGCCGAGGAAGATCGGCGCGTCGGTCGCCTGGTGGAGCGCCGCGTGTCCGGCGAGGTGGTCGGCGTGGGTGTGGGTCTCGACGATGGCGGCGAGATGCCAGTCCCCCTCGCGCAGGAGCGCGCGGTAGGGCGTGACGTCGCGGCCGGGGTCGACGAGCACGGCGTCGCGCGTCGCGGCGTCCCCGAGGAAGTAGGCGAGGCAGCCCGAGTCGTAGCGGGGGAGCTGGCGCAGGACGAACTGGTCGCGCGGGTCGTCGACGGGGTACCGGGGGATCGTCGGGTCGGCGACGCGGGCGTACTCGTCGAGCCCCCCTTCGAGCGCCGCGACCTCGGCGTGCCCCGTCCGGCCGAGGAGGTCGGCCGCCTGCCGGGCCCGGAAGCCCAAGTGGTCGTAGGCGACGATCGGCCGGTCCCGCGGAAGCGAGGCCAACTGGCCCGGGAGCTCGTCGAGCGGGATCGATCGGTCGTTCGGGAGGGCCGCGAACCGGCGCTCCCGCGCCGGCCGGACGTCGAGGAGGAGGAGCCGGGGGTCCGCGTCGATCAGGCGGCGGAGCGCCCGGGGCGACACCAGGTCGACCGCGCCGGAGCGCGGCGGGCGGAAGTACGGGTGCGGGAGGGCGTCCGCGCCGCTCGCCATCGACCGGTCAGGAGCCCGCGCGGGATATGTAGTCGAGCCTCCCCCGCCGCCGGCCGCGGTCGTCAACTGACGAACGGGTTGCACGTCTTCAACAAATGTTAATAGCCGCGGGCCGGCTCGAGACGCCGTTCATGGCGGAGGGCACCCTCGCGTCCGAGGCCCCGGCGCGGACGCCCCGCCGCCGCGCGGCGGCGGGGCGCGACGCGAAGGACCGCGCCGCGTCCGAGAAGCGGACGTCGCAGACGGAGGAGCTCGGGCAGCGCTCGGTCGAGCTCGCGGAGTTCTACGGCGGTAAGGTCGAGACCGTCCCGAAGGTCCCGGTCCGCTCGCTCCACGACTTCTCGCTGTGGTACACGCCCGGGATCGCCGCCGTGTCGCGCGCGATCCACGCCGACCCGGACCGCGCTTTCGACCTCACCGGCCGGTGGAACACGATCGCGATCGTGACGGACGGAACCCGCGTCCTCGGGCTCGGCGACATCGGGCCCCGCGCCGCGCTGCCGGTGATGGAGGGGAAGGCGCTCCTGTTCAAGTTCCTCGGCGGGGTGGACGCGATCCCGCTGCCGATCCAGGTCGACTCCCCGGACGAGTTCCTGCGGGTCCTCGACGCCATCGCTCCGGCGTTCGGCGGCATCAATCTCGAGGACATCGCGTCCCCGAAGTGCTTCGGGATCCTCGAGGAGGCGTCGAAGCGCCTGCCGATCCCGGTCTGGCACGACGACCAGTTGGGGACGGCCGCCGCGACGGTCGCGGGCCTGATCAACGCGCTCGAACTCACCGGCCGCTCGTTCCGCGACACGCGGACCGTGCTGCTCGGCGCGGGGGCGGCGAACCTCGTCACGGCGCGGCTCCTGATCGCGCTCGGGCACGACCCGCACCGCATCTCGCTGGTCGACCAGAAGGGGATCCTGCACGCCGAGCGGAACGACGTCGACGAGCTGATGCTCCGCAACCCGTGGAAGTACCGGGTCGCGCTCAAGACGAACGGCGGCGGCCGGACGGGGGACCTCGCGGCCGCGGTCGAGGGGGCGGACGTGCTCCTCGCGGCGTCCACGCCCGTGCCGGGCACGGTCCAGCCCGAGCACGTCCGCGCGATGGCCCGCGACCCGATCGTCTTCGCGCTCGCGAACCCGGTCCCCGAGATCTGGCCGGACGTCGCGCGCGCGGCCGGCGCCGCGATCGTCGCGACGGGCCGCAGCGACTTCCCGAACCAGGTGAACAACTCGCTCGTCTTCCCCGGCGTCTTCCGCGGCGTCCTGGACGCCCGGTCCCGCGGGATGCCGGACGAGGTCGTCCTCGCCGCCGCGCGCGAGCTCGCCCGCGGCGCCGGCCGGCTCGGGCTCACCGCGCAGCACCTCCTCCCGACGATGGAGGAGACCGAGGTGTTCCCGCACGTCGCGGCGGCGGCGGCCGACGCCTGCGTGCGCGCCGGGATCGCGCGGAAGCGTCGCACCCATGACGAGTTCCTCGAGCGGGCCCGGACCCTGATGGGCCGGCCGGCGCGCCTCGTGGCGGCGCTCCACCGCAGCCACCTGACGGCGCCGATGCCGCGGGGCCCGACGCGGGGACGGAAGGCGACATGACCGGCACGAAGGCGGACGGGGCCCCGGCGACGCCGAGCGCGAAGAGCGACACCCCCCAGGTGCCGATCCACCTGCGGCCGGCGCGCGAGACGGACGTCGCCGCGATCGTGCCGCTCCTCCTCCGCCTAAAGCGCCTCAACGAGGAGTTCGACCCGCTCCTCAAGGTCCGGGACGACGCGGAGGCGCAGGCGCGCCAGGTCCTCAAGGTCCAGCTCGCCGACCCGAAGGCGGTCCTCCTGGTCGCCGAGGGCGTCGGCGCGGACAAGGACAAGGTGGTCGGCTACGTCCGCGCCCTCGTCCGCGAGCGCCCGTTCTACCTACCGGAGCAGGAGGGCGTGATCCTCGACATCTACCTCCTGCCGCTCTACCGGCGCCACGGCGTCGGGGAGTTCGTCCTGCGCGCGACGTCCGACGCGTTGAAGGCGAAGGGCGCCGGCGTCGTCACCGCGGAGTTCCCGGCGCAGAACGAGATCGCCGCGAAGTTCTACGCGAAGCGCGGGTTCCGCGCGATCACGCTCATCCACGCGCGGTCGCTCTAGGGCGGCGGGGCGGCGCGGGGCCGCGCGTCGACCACGCAGAAGAGGTTCCCGCCCGGGTCCTCGAGGACGGTGAAATCCTCGTCCGCGTTCCGCGGCCGGTGGGGGCGGGCGCCGAGCTCGAGCGCGCGGGCGACGTCGGCGTCCGGGTCGTCCGAGTAGAGGTCGAGGTGGAGGAGGTTCCTCCGCGGGGTCGCGTCGGGGTCGCCGTTCACGGAGACGTTCGGGCCGCGCCCGGCCGGGTCGTGGAGGATGACCCACTGGCCGTCGGGCGGGTCGAGCGGTGCGTAGCCGAGGACGGCCTGCCAGAACCGGTACGTCCGCTCGAAGTCGCGGGTGTCGAAGACGACCGACCCGACCCGGTTCATGGGGACCGGGTCCGCCATCGGTTCGGCGCCTAAAGCGTCCGCCGCGCCTCCCCGGGTCGCAGTCGTTAAGCGCCGTCCTCCCCCTCGGGGGCCATGTCGAAAACACCGGGCGCGGCCGCCGCGGCGTCGCCGAAGTACCTCCGCCGCGGGAAGGTGAAGGAGGTCTACGAAGTCTCGCCGACGGAGCTCGAGTTCCGGTTCACGAACGACATCTCGGTGTTCGACAAGCACATCCCGAGCGAGATCCCGCACAAGGGGGAGGCGCTCGCGCGGACGTCGGCGCACTGGTTCGACGTCTGCACCCGGCTCGGCGTCCCGCACCACTTCCTCCGGCTCTCGGGGCCGACCGCGATGCGCGTGAAGCGCGTCCAGGTCGTGCCGGAGCCGAAGACGCTCGGCCCCCACCCGAAGAACTACCTCGTGCCGCTCGAACTGATCGTGCGGTACTACATCGCCGGCTCGATCTGGGACCGCGTCAAGGCGGGGAAGGTCACCGCGAAGGACCTGGGGTTCCCGGCGGGGAAGAAGCTCGAGTACGCGATGGAACTGCCCGAGCCGTTCTTCGAGGTGACGACCAAGCTCGAGCCGGTCGACCGCCCGCTCGGGACCGAGGAGGCGCTCGCCCTCGCGGTGATCGACCGGCGGACGCTGGACGGGATCCGCGAGACGATCTTGAAGGTCGACGCCGCGATGCAGGAGGAGATCGGCCGCCGCGGCCTGATCCACGTCGACGGGAAGAAGGAGTTCGCGATCGACGCGGCCGGCGTCCCGATGGTCGTCGACACGTTCGGGACCGCGGACGAGGACCGGTTCTGGGACCAGGACGCCTACGCCCGCGGCCGCCAGGTCGACTTCTCGAAGGAGTTCGTCCGGCAGCACTACCGCACGACCGGCTACTACGACACGCTCCAGGCCGCGCGGGAGGCCCACCGGTCGGAGCCCGACATCCCGGCGCTCCCGCCGCTCCTGATCGACGAGGTGAGCCGGCTCTACACGACCGTCTACCAGCGGCTCACGGGCGAGCCGTTCCAGCCGCAGCCGGCGGGCGGCGCGTAGGGAGCATCCCCCACCGTTTCACCATCCCTCCCCGCACGCTTATCTCCCCATTTCCCGGTGTTCCGTCCGTGCCGTCGAAATCGACCGCCCGGAGCGCGGGCGCGAGCGACTCCGCCCCCGAGCCCCGCCCCGAGATCGCCCTCGAAGACCTCCCCGGGATCGGGACGACCACGGCGGAGAAGCTCCGCGAGTCCGGCTACACCGACCTGATGGAGCTCGCGGTCGCCTCCCCCGGTGACGTCGCGGAGGCGGCCGAGATCGGGGTCGCGATCGCGCAGAAGATCATCGGCGAGGCGCGGCGGAAGGCGGACGTCGGCGGGTTCGAGCCCGGCACGACGGTCCTCGAGCGGCGGAAGCGGCTCGGCCGCATCACGACCAACTCGAAGGCGGTCGACGAACTCCTGGGCGGCGGGGTCGAGACCCAGGCGATCACGGAGTTCTCGGGCGAGTTCGGCACGGGGAAGACCCAGCTCGCGCACCAGATCGCGGTCGACGTCCAGCTCCCGACCGCCCAGGGCGGCCTCGAGGGCGAGGTCGTCTACATCGACACGGAGTCGACGTTCCGCCCCGAGCGGATCGTCGACATGGCGAAGGGCGCCGGCCTCGACCCGGAGGGGGCGCTCGCGAAGATCCACGTTGCCCGCGCGTTCAACTCGAACCACCAGATGCTCCTGGTCGCGAAGGCGCAGGAGCTCGCGCGCGAGAAGCCGATCCGGCTCCTCGTGGTCGACTCGCTGACCGCGCACTTCCGCTCCGAGTACATGGGGCGGGGCGAGCTCGCCCCGCGCCAGCAGCACCTCAACCGCCACCTCCACGAGCTCCTCCGGTTCGGCGACACCTACAACGCCGCGATCGTCGTGACGAACCAGGTGTCGTCCCGACCGGACATCCTGTTCGGCGACCCGACCCGCCCGATCGGCGGGAACATCGTCGCCCACGCCGCGACGTACCGGCTCTACCTGCGCAAGTCGAAGCCGCCGAAGCGGATCGCGCGGCTGATCGACTCGCCGAACCTCCCTGAGGGGGAGGCGGTCTACTCGCTCACGGGCGAGGGCGTCCGCGACTAGCGCGCGGGGTCGCCACCCGTCGGATCGCGGTCGCCTTCAGGAACAGGACGACCCGCGCCCCCGCGCGGAGGCCGAGCTCGCGGACGGGTTCGTCGGTGACCGCGACCCGCAGGCGCGCGGGGCCGGCGCGGACCCACAGCGTCACGTCGGGCGCCCCGCGGGCGCGGACGACCTTCTCGACCACCGCCGCGAGCGTGTTGCGGGCGCTGGAGGGGAACCGCCGCCGCCCGACCAGGACCGACTCGGGGTCGACGACGACCGCGACCCGCTCCCCCTCCTCGGCGCGGAACGCGACCCGGAGCGTGAGCCCGGGGCCGACGAAGACCCGCGGGCTCGGGACGGCGGAGAACGCGCCGGTGAGGAGGTTGGGGCGGACGACCGGCGCGACCGGCCGGGCCGCGACCAACTCGACCGCGTCGAACCCCTCGCGCAGCACCCGGTCGCCGAGCGGCGTCAGGGTCGTGCCGCCGTGGCCAGGGCCGCCCCGCACGCCCGTCGCGACCGGGCCGCCGAACGCCCGCGCGAGGCGCCGGAGCCGGTAGACCGCGACGTCGTGCGAGACCCCGACCCGCCGGCCGGCGGCGACGACGCTCTTCTCGCGGCCGATGGCGCGCAACAGCGCGAGGTCGACGTCGCTCACCCGGCTGGCACGTCGCGTCATGCGGCCTCCCCGATCGGCGGGTCGGCCGACCCGAGCGCACGGAGGCTCTTCTCCTCGAGGTGGAACCCGACCGTCGCGCCGGGGACGGGGAGCGAGGCCCCGACGCCCGGCTCCTGGCGGAGGACGACCGGCAGCGACCGCATCCGCGCCGCGACGGCGACGCCCTCGGGCGTCGGGCGGACCGAGGCGACCGTCGCGGTCCACGTACCGCCCGCGGGAACGACGTGGGGCCGTCCGAACGCGACCCCGCCGGGCCCCGACCGCTCGAGGAGCCACCGTCCGAGCGAACCCGCCGGCGTGTTGGCGAGCGCGGCGCGGTCGAAGACGTTCTCGAACCCCGCGAACCGCGCGACGAACGCGTCGGGCGGGTGGTCGAGGAGCGCCCCGGCCCCGCCGCGGAGTACGACCCGGCCCCGCCGGAGCACGAGGAACTCCTCGGCCGTCGAGAAGGCGAGCGCGGGGTCGTGGGTGACGAGGACGACCGGCAACCGCTCGTTCGACCGCAGGTCGTCCAGCACGTCGACCAGCGCGTGGCGCGCCTCGACGTCGAGCGCCTGGCCGGGCTCGTCCCAGACGACCACCTGGGGCTCGGCGGCGAGCGCGCGGGCGAGCGCGACCCGCTGGCGCTCGCCGCCGCTCAGGCGCGCGGGGTACCGGTGCGCGAGCTCCGCGAGGCCGAACCGCGCGAGCAGTTCCCGGCTGCGGGCGCGGGCGTCGGTCCGGCCCCGCACCTCGTAGGGATAGCTCACGTTCCGCGCGACGTTCCGGTGGGCGAACAGTCCGAGGCCCTGCGGCACGTAGCCGAGCCCGCGCCGCTCGGGCGCGAGCTCGGTGATGTCGCGCCCCTCCCGCCGGATCCGGCCGGACGTCACGGGGAGGAACCCCGCGAGGGCGCGGAGGAGCGTCGTCTTGCCGGCGCCCGAGCTCCCGAGCACGGCGACGGTGCGGCCGGGCGCGAGCTCGAGGTCGACCGGCCCCAAGCGGAACGCGTCCAGCCGGGCCTCGAGCGCCTCGACCGACCAGGTCGTCACGGCGCGAGTTCCCCCCGGCGCCACGGCAGCCAGCCGGAGCGCTCCCCGAGCCGCACGGCGAGGAAGATCCCGAACGCGATCAGCAGGAACACCGAGCTCACCGCGGCGGCGTCCGGGAGGTCCCCCTGCTGGACGAGGTTGTAGACGTAGACGGAGACGGTCGACGTGACCGGTCCGCCGTACGGGCCCCCGGGGTAGACGACCTGCGCGAGGATCAGGATCCCGCCGATCTCGCTGACGGCGCGCGCCCACGAGAGGAGGAGCCCGGCGACGAGGCCGCGGAGCGCGAGCGGCACCGTCACCGTGAGGAAGGCGGTCGCCGGCCCCGCGCCGAGCGACCGCGCCGCCTCGAGGACGCGGTCGTCCACGGCGCGGAACGAGAGGTCGGCGGCGAGGACCGTGTAGGGGGCGCTGACGAACACCATCACGAGGACGACGCCCCAGATCGTGTCGTAGACCGGGATGCCGAGGTACGCCATCGCTTTCCCGAGCGGCGCGCCGGGCAGGAGGAGCAGGAACAGCCCCAGCCCGACCAGGAGGTGCGGGACGACGACCGGGAGCGCCACGACGGACTCGACCACCGCGCGGCCCGGGAAGCGCCGGCGCGCGAGCAGGTAGCCGAGCGGGATCGCGAAGACCACCGCGGCGAGGACGGCGATCCCCGACGCGTAGAGCGTCAGGCCGATCGCTTCCCGGACCTGGGAGTTGTTCCACGCGGCGAGGATGCGGGACGGCGGCGCGTAGGTGAACAGCGCGACGATCGGCAGGACGAACAGGAGGAGGAGCGAACCGGAGAGCGCGACCTGGAGCGCCAGCCAGTACGGTCCGTCCCGCCGCATCGGTCGGGCCGGGGGAGCGAGCCGGGGCGATTAGAGTGCCGCGGCCGCCCACCCGGGCAGCGGAACCACGTCCGGCGCCAGCACGGACGGGACCTCGGACGGCTGGTCGGTCCAGCCGGGGAAGATCGGGGTGAACGCGCCGTCCTCCGAGAGCATCGCCGCCCCCTCGGGGGAGAGGAGGAGGTGGATGAACGCGGCCCCGAGCGAGGGGTTGGGCGCGTTGGACGGCACGGTCACGCTGAACAGCACCGGCGCGGGCGCGACGGTCGTCGTGCCGCCGGTCGACGTCAGGATCGTCGTGGAGAGCTCGGCGTAGTCGTGGAGCGCCGTGGTGTTGTTCGCGTACAGCCCCACGATCGGGTCGAACGGCACGTACGCGAGGTGGTTCAACACCGCGTAGGCCCGGTAGGTGATCAGCGACGAGACGACCCCGGTGTCGATCAGGGTCGCCGCCTGCGACTCCTTCTCGAGGATCGACGTCGCGGAGTTCGGGACCGCGAGGCTACCGGGCGCGCCGTGGTAGAGCGCGGAGTAGTAGGTCGAGACGTTCCCGCCGCCGTAGAGCATCCCCTGGAGCTCGAGGCTGAAGATCTCGTTGTAGCCGTTCGGGTCCGTCGACGCGTTCCAGACCGCGATCTTCGGGACGCCCGAGGTCGTGACCGCGGAGACGAGCTTCGCCGCCCAGTTGGTGGTGTTGATGCCGTTGAACTCGGGGAGGCTCGCGTTGTAGACGAGCGCCTCGGGGGTCGAGGCGAACACGACCTCGTAGCTCGCGTACTGCGTCTCGAGCATCTTCGGGATCAGGCGGTAGTCGGCGACCGCGGCCACGTCCACCTTCGCGCCGAGGGAGTTGATCGCGGTCGTCACGTCGATCGACCCTTCGTACGTCTGGGCGGCCGAGGGCGCCGAGATCCCGGGGGTCTCGTTCACGAGCGTCTCCGCGATCTGCGGGAAGATCGGGCTGAGCGTCCCCGCGCCGAGCACGCTGAGGGTCGAATTCACCGTCGCCGACGGCGAGCCGGCGGGCGACCCGCGGTAGGCGTACCCGGCGTAGAACCCGAGCCCTCCGACCAGCGCGGCGACGACGACGACGATCGCGACCCAGACGGCGGTAGCGGCGGCCATTGATGCGGCAAAATGCCACATCGCTTAAGCGTTGGCGGTCGCCCGCCGTCAGAACCGTCGTCGCCGCGCGACCGGGAGGTAGCACGCGTCCACGCGGCCGACCAGGCGGTCGAACGGCACCGGGCCGAAGGCGCGGCTGTCCCGCGCGACGTCCGCCGCGTCCCCGCGCACCTCCACCGTGCCGGCCGCGGCGTCCACCGCGTGCACTCGCTTCACGAGCCATCGTTCGGGCGCTTCCGGGTCGACCAGGACGACGATCTCGCCCACCCGGGGCATTCGGTCGCGGAACGCGCGGGGGTCGACCGTCAACCGGTCCCCTGGCTCGAGCGTCGGGCGCATGCTCCGGTCGAACACCTCGACCCGTCGCGGACCGCCCGCGCGTCCCCTCCGTCCCGGCGACCGGGCCGCGGGGTCGGCGCCCTCTCGAGGGCCGTCCGGCATCTTTATCGGGGCGGGGGCGACTGCCGCGCCATGTCGGCCCGAACGCACGTTCTCGGACTCGTCGACCGTCTTCGCGACGCGATCATCCCGCCGGCCCCGGTGTACGCGCACTGTGACATTCCGTGCGGTATTTACGACCCGCACGAGGCCCAGATCGCGGCCCTCACCGTCCTCCGGATGGACCAGTTGATCGGCGAGCTCGCGATGCCGGCGATGGACGCGAAGCCGGAGGAGCGCGCGCTCTACGCGTCGAAGCTCGCCCGGTACACCGCGGTCAAGGAACAGCACTCCGAGCGGGTGAAGCAGGAGGTCCGCGTGATCTGGGGCGATTACTTCACCCCCGACCACGTGAAGCAGTACCCGCAGGCGCACGATCTCACCTGGAAGATCCTGAAGCAGGCGTCGAAGACCCGCCAGGGCACGGCGGTCGCGGACGCGCAGGAGCTCCTGAAGCTCGTGCAGGAGTTCGCCGAACTGTTCTGGCAGACGAAGGGCGCGAAGACGAAGCGCCAGCCGTCGATGCAGAAGTCGGGCGGCGACCTGGTCGTGCCGCTCGCGGCGTAGGCCGCTCGACCGGGCCGGCGGGTCGCGCTCCTCCGTGACGACCGAACCGCTCGCGCTGGACGGGCGGTCGCTCACCCGCGCGGCGTTCGCCGAGGTCGCCCGCCACGGCCGCCCGGTCGCGGTCGCGCCCGACGCG
>JASHPZ010000011.1 GCA_030037815.1 Thermoplasmata archaeon
GTACGGCCCCCCGCCGACGACCAGGATCCGGGCCGTTCGACCGCGCGCCCCCGGCGGGTGGAAGAACCGGAACTCGCCCGGTCCGGTGCGGCGCCAGGCTTCGATCGGGATGCCAATGTCGCGGACCGTCACCGCGCCTGCGCGCGCCGGGTCCATCTCGGATTTCGGCGCGGTGAGCGCGACGGTCCATGCCGGAACGAGGCCCGCCGGGTCGCGGGCCCCGGTAGGGAGGTCGACCGAGAGGACCGGCGCCCCCGCCGCGCGGATCGTCTCCACCGCCTCTCGCATCGGGGCGCGGAGCTCCGCGCGCTGGCCGGTGCCGAGCAGCGCGTCGACGACGAGGGGCATCGACGCGAGCTCCTCGACCCGGGGCAACCTCAGGTGGACCGGCAACCGGCGCTCGATGCGCTCGAAGCAGCGACGGGCGGCGCGGGAGCGGATCTCGCTCGGGGGCCGTACGAGCCAGACCTCGGGGGAGTACCCCCACTCGTGCAGGTAGTGCGCGGCCGCGGTTCCGTCCCCGCCGTTGTTGCCGGTCCCGGCGACCACCGCGACGCGCGCGGGGGCGGGCGGCAGGTGGGCCGCCGCGACCTCGGCGACGGCCCGCCCGGCGTGTTCCATCAGGGTGTCGATCGTCACGCCGAGCGCGACCGCGTTCTGCTCGACGACCGCCATCTCGTCGGACGAGAGCGGGCGCGGGGAGGCGGCCCACATGCGCCTAGGACGGGGTCGACGTCGGGGTGCCCTCGGCGGGCGTCTCGGTGGTGCCGAACAGGTTCACCGACGCGGGGAGGAGGTTGCGCCGCGCGAGGTACTGGGACTGGGTCCGGCTGTACCGGAACAGGATGTCGGCCTTCCCTTCCTGGAAGCCCCACGGTCGGAGGATCAGGAGGTCGCCCTCGCGGATCCACATTTTCTTCTTCATCTTCCCGGTGATGCGCCCCATCCGCGAGGAGCCGTCCTCGCAAATGACGCGGATCCGCGCCGCGCCGAGCAGTTGGCTCGCGACGCCGAACACCTCTCCGCGGTTGCGCCGCGGGAGCGGGAGCCGACCGACCTCTTCGCCGCCCTCGACCACCTCGGCCGCGGGTGCGGCCTCCGCCTCCGGAGGCGGCGTCGGCTCGGCGGTGGGCTCGGGAGGGTCCGGCACGGCGGTCGGAGCCGGGCGCAGTATTTCAAGAGGGCGGCCGCCGAGGGAAGACCCGGAGCGGATTGTCGACGAGGACACGCTCGACGTCCTCCGACGGGAGCCCCAGCGCGCGGAATTGCGCGAAGTTCTGGCCGATGTCCTTGACGCCGGGGCCCGGCCAGTCGGTGCCGAACAGCAGCTTGTCCGTGAACCGCCCGAGCTGCGGAAAGTAGTCGAGGAGCCGCGCGGGCGGGACGCCCGAGACCTCGAGCCAGACGTTCGGGAACCGACGCGCGAGGAACACCGCGGTCTCCATCCAGAGCGGCCGGCCCCCGTGCGCGAGCACGATCGTGAGCTCGGGGAAGTCGAGGGCGACGTCCTCGACCAGCATCGGGTCGCCGAACCGGTTGCGGGCGCGCGGGAACACCGAGGTGCCCGTGTGGAAGATCACCGGCAGGTGCTCCTCCTCGCAGGCGCGATAGAGCGCCCGCAGGCCGGGGTGACGGCCGTCCACGTAATCGTTCGGTCGGAACAACTGGTGCGGCGGATGGATCTTGAGCGCGCGGAGCTTAAGGTCGTGCACCAGGCGTCGGACCTCCGCCGCCGGGTCCGGATGGTCCGGCCGAATGCCGCCCGTCGGGAGAAGCCGATCCGGGTCGACCGCGGCGTACTCGCTCGCGAAGGTGTTCGCCGCCTCCGTGTACCCGATCACCTCGGGCGCGACGTAGTTCACGAGCACGGCCCGCTCGACACCGGATCGGTCGAGGTACTCGAGGAAGTGGCGCGGCTCCTTCACCATCCGCTCCGCGTCGGCGCCGAGGTGCGTGAGCATCCGCGACGCGTCGGGTCGCATCTCCCAGATCGGATTGATGTGGACGTGGCAGTCGGTGACGCCCATCCGTCGCCTCCCACCCTCCCGCCGATATAAGGGACGGCTCGGCGGGCGTTTCCAAACGAGAGTTTATCCCCTCCGGTGCCCCGTCGGCCGCCGATGGCGACGAGCGCGCCGCGGTCGATGCCCCGGCTGCTGAAGGCGACGTACCTTTCGGACCAGGAGACGCTGCTCGAGGAGACGCGGGCGACCGCGTTGTTCTTCCTCGTCGGGCCGGTCCTCTACCTGCTGGTCTTCGGATTTCTCCTCTGGATCACCGCCGCGTGGTACAAGGGGTGGCCGGGTCAACTGTCGGCGTACTCGAGCGCCCTCCAGAAGCTGCCGTCGGGGACGCACCGGTACGTCGTCTACGCCTTCCTCCTCCTGTTCCTGATCGGACTCCTGTTCCTGCTCGTGCGGTACCTCCGCTGGATCCGGACCGTCTACGCCGTGACGAACCGGCGCGTGATCATCCAGCGCGGGATCGTCGGCCGCGACTTCGACGAGATCCCGGTCCTCCAGGTCCGCGGGGTGGACGTCCACCAGACGGTCGGCCAGCGGATCCTGGGCTACGGCACGGTCCGCGTCAGCTCCGAAGGGGGCCGCCAGCTCGGCAACGAGGACTGGAAGGGCGTCCCGAAGCCGTTCAAGTTCCAGAAGCTGATCGAGGACGCCGCCACGGCGGCGACCTCGGGTTCGCCCGGCCCCGTCCAGTGGAACCCGGCGCGCAAGTAGGCGGGCCGCGCCCCCACCGTTAAATCCGCCGGGCCGCGTCCGCGGCGAGGCCCATGCCCGACGACTTCGACGCGATCGTGGTCGGCGCCGGCATGGCCGGCGCGTCCGCCGCGACCCGCCTCGCCCAGGGCGGGGCGAACGTGCTCCTGCTCGAGCGGGGGGCGGAGGCCGGCGCGAAGAACCTGTCGGGCGGCATCCTGTGGGGGAACGACCTCGACCGGATCCTGCCCGGATGGCAGTCGGCGATGCCGCTCGAGCGGCACATCGTCCGCAAGCGGTTCGGTCTCCTGACCGCGGACTCCGCGGCGTCGTTCGACCTCGAGAACGGGGCGTGGCGGACGGCCCCGTACGTCGCGCACTCGGTCCTCCGCGCCCGGACGGACGCCTGGCTCGCGAAACAGGCCGAGGCGGCCGGCGCGACCGTCGTCACCTCCGTGCCCGTCGAGCGCCTCCACTGGGAAGGGACGCGCGTCCACGGGGTCGTGCAGGGCGGCGAAACGATGACCGCGCCAGTGACGATCCTCGCCGACGGCGCGAACTCGAGGCTCGCGCTCGGCACCCCGATCCGGCCGAACGCGCGGCTCTCCGGCGAAGCGACCGAATTGGGGATCAAGGAGACGTACGCCCTCGACGCGGCGGCGATCGAGGACCGGTTCCAGCTCGCCCCCGGCGAGGGGCACGCGGAAGAGTGGGTCACGGGCCTCTTCCCGCCGGGCGTGATGGGCGGCGGGTTCCTCTACACCAACCGCGACACGCTCTCCGTCGGGATCATCGTCCAGATCGGCTCGTTGTTCGGGAAGCAGGTCGCGTCCCACGACCTGATCGAGCGGTTCAAGGCCCACCCCGCGATCCAGTCCCGCCTGCGCGGCGCCGAGTTGGTCGAGTACGGCGCGAAGCTGATCAGCTCGGGGTGGGCGAGCCGACCCGCGGCGTTCCACGGCGACGGGTGGATGGTCGCGGGGGACGCGGCCGGCTTCGTGTTCTCGAACGGGCTCGTCATCCAGGGGATGAACTACGCCGTCCGGTCGGGGCTCGAGGCGGCGGAGACCGCGCTCGCCGCGAAGTCGGCCGGGCGGTCGGGCGGCGACCCGCTCGCCGAGTACGACCGGCGGCTCGAAGCGACGGGCGTGCTGCCCGACTTCCGCGACTTCGCGCGAATGGACCGCGTCAAGTGGAACCCGCGGTTCTACACGGTGTATCCGAAGTTCGCGACGTCGCTGCTCCACGACCTGATGACCGAGACCGGGACGCCGAAGAAGCCGCTCCGCCGCATCCTGCGGGAGGCGCAGCGGGCGTCGGGCATCGGCTGGACGACCCTCCTTAGGGACGGCGTCGACGTCGTGCGGGACCTATAGCGCGCCGCGGCCGTCAGTGGGCGCGCGCCCGCCGCACTTCGGCGGTGAGCGCCGGCACGATCTGGAAGAGGTCGCCGACGATCCCGTAGTCCGCGACCTTGAAGATCGGCGCGGAGGCGTCCGAGTTGATCGCGACGATCGTCCGCGAGCTGACCATCCCGACCAGGTGCTGGATCGCTCCCGAGATCCCGACCGCGACGTAGAGCTGCGGCGACACCGACTTTCCCGTCTGGCCGACCTGGAACGAGGTCGGCCGCCAGCCGGCGTCGGTGACCGCGCGCGACGCCCCGACCGCCGCCCCGAGCGCGGCCGCGAGCTCCTCGACCAGGCGGAAGTTCTCGGGCGTTCGCACGCCCCGTCCCCCCGAGACGACGATCGCCGCGTCCCCGAGCGAGGGGCCGGTGCCGGTCGCCGTCGCCTCGACCGCGACGCGGCGCGGCGCGAGCACGGCCGCCGGCACTTCGGGCGACGCGAGCGTCTCGACCGTCGGGGGGGTCGGAGCGCCGCTCGGGGCGGTGAACGCGTGCGGACGGATCGTCAGGACCGCCCGGGGCCCGTCCAGGCGGCGGGTCTCGGTCGCGCGTCCGCCGAACACCGGCCGTTTCACTTCCAGGCCGGAGGCGGTCCGGTGCACCTCGGTGACTCCGGTGGCGACCGCCGCGTTCCAGCGGGCCGCAAGTCGGCCGGCGAGGTCCCGCCCGAACGCGGTCCCGCCCAACACGATCGTGTCGGCCCCCGACCGCTCGGCTGCGGCGAGGACGCCGGCGGCGAGCGCCGCGACCGGTGCCGCCGCGAGCCGCGCGTCGGCCAGCGAGAACAGTTTCGCGACGCCCACTCCCCCGAGCGTCGCGACGACCTCGGGCGCCGCGTCGGTCGCGACCGCGGTGACGCCGCCCGCGGGGTCCGCGAGGCGCGCCGCGACGCCGGCGGCCTCCAAGGACGACGCGGCGACCCGGCCGCCGTGCGTCTCCACGACCACGAGAGCGCCCGGACTCACGGGAACACCTTCGCCTCCTCCTTGAGGAGGCGGACGAGCGTCTGCGCCGCCTCTTCGGGCGTCTTGTACTCGATCATCTTCGCCCCGCTCCGCGGCGGGGGAAGTTCGAACTTCACCGGGATCGAGGGGCCCGCCGCCGGGGCCGCGGCGACCTTCGCGATCGGGGCCTTGCGCGACTTGAGGATCATCGGGAGCTTCGCGGTCCGTGGGTCGTTCCACGCCTGCTGCAACGCGATCACGCAGGGGACCGGGCTTTCCCAGCGCTCGACGCCGCCCTCGGTCGCTCGACGGAACGTGAACCGAGCCGCGGCGGGCTCCCAGCGGAGGTCGGTGACGAACCCGAAGTCGGGCACCCCGAGGAGTTCGCCGAGCGCGGCCGCGAACACGCCGCTCTCGCGGTCTCCCGCCTGCTTGCCGGCCAGCACGAGGTCGTGCGGGAGGCCCGCGAGCGCGGGCGCGAGGGCGCGGGCCGCGGAGAGCCCGTCGTCCGCGGTGTCGGCCGTCGCGTCGACCCACGTCGCCGAGTCGCACCCCAGCGCGATCGCGGCCCGCAGCACCTCTTCCGACCGGGGTGCGGGACCGACCGCGACCGCGTGGACCTTCGACGCCGGCACCGCTTCCTTGAGCAGGAGCGCCTGCTCGACCGACGACTCGTCGTAGCCGGCCAGGACGAACTTCACGCCGTCCGGGTCCGCGCGCGTCCCGTCGGCCGTCGGGCGGAGGCGGGTCTCGGCCTCGGGAACGGGCTTGATGCAGACGACGATCTCCACGCGTCCACCGGCCCGGCTACGCGTACCCGCGCAGGAGCTCGCGGGCGATCACGGTCCGCTGGATCTCGTTCGCCCCTTCGTAGATCTGCGTGAGCTTCGCGTCGCGGAGGAGCTTCTCGACCGGATACTCTTTCATGTAGCCGTAGCCGCCGAACGTCTGGATCGCCTCGTCCGCGACCTGGAACGACGCGTCCGAGGCGAAGCACTTCGCGATCGACGATTCCAGGGAGCCCTTCGCTCCCCGGTCGATCGTCCACGCGGCGTGCCACGTCAGGAGGCGCGCCGCGTGGACGGACTGGGCCATGTTGGCGAGCTTGATCTGGATCGCCTGGTGCTCGGCGATCGGCTTCCCGAACGACTGTCGCTTCAACGCGTACCGCGCGGCGTGGTCGAGGGCCGCTTGGGCGATGCCGGTGGCGAGCGCGCCGATCGGCGTCCGCGTCTGGTCGAGCGTCCGCATCGCGACGGAGAACCCCTCCCCTTCCGCGCCGAGCCGGTCCGCGGCGGGGACGCGCACGCCGTCGAACCGCACGGTGCTGGTCGAGGAGGCGCGGTGGCCCATCTTCTCCTCGTCCTTTCCCGGCGTGACCCCGGGCGCGGAGCGCGGCACGACGAACGCGCTGATGCCGCGGTGCTTGGCCGCGGGGTCGGTCGTCGCGAAGACCGCGTAGAGGGACGCGTGGGGCGCGTTCGTGATGAAGCACTTCTCGCCGTCGAGGACGTAGCCGTCGCCGTCCTTCCGGGCGCGCGTCCGGATCGCGCCGGCGTCGCTCCCGCCGGTCGGTTCGGTCAGGGCGAAGGACGCGAGGTGGTACTCCTGGCAGAACGGCGTC
The DNA here is from genome assembly GCA_030037815.1 of Thermoplasmata archaeon. Classification (GTDB taxonomy): domain Archaea; phylum Thermoplasmatota; class Thermoplasmata; order Lutacidiplasmatales; family UBA184; genus Lutacidiplasma. Next base: position 6,691 of record JASHPZ010000011.1, read on the forward strand.
AGGAACCGCTGCTTCTGCTCGGACGAGCCCCCGAGGATGATCGGCTCGAGCGCGAGGCAGTTCGCGATGATCGAGGTCGTCATGCCGGCGCAGCCGTAGGCGAGCTCCTCGACGATCAGGCACTGGTCGAGGAGGGAGAGTCCGCTCCCACCGAACTCGGTCGGGACGTTCAGGTTCATCAGCCCGAGGTCGTACGCCTTGCGGTAGATCTCCTCGGGGAACCGCGGCGTTCGGTCGCACTCCTGGGCGTGCGGGGCCATCTCGGTCCGGGCGAACTTCCGGGCGAGGTCGCGCAGGCTTTCCTGCTCCGGAGTGAGGGAGAAATCGGGCATCGGGGGCGACGCGCGTGCCACGAGAACGCGCTATATCACGGCTTGGGTCGCGTCGGCGATGACGACGCGCGGACGTCGCGCCGGTCGGCGTGCGACGCGTCGCGACCTGGTCGTTCCGGGCGTCGCCCGGCTCGACCGGGACCGACCCCGGCGCGTCGGCGTCCCCGAGGTCGTGCTGGGAGAAGGGAAGTCGGTCGCCCACCTGCTCGCGATCGTCCGGGCGCTCGCGACGCGCGGCGAGGGAGCGCTCGTCTCGCGACCGACGGGCGCGCAGCGCGCGGCGCTCGACCGCGCGGCGCGCGAAGGGCTCGCCCTCCGCCCGCTCGCGCGCGGACGAGTCTACCGCCTCGACGGCCCCCTCGGAGCGCGCTACCGACCCGGGACGGTCGGGGTCGTCACGGCCGGGACGAGCGACGTCCCGCTGGCCGACGAGTCCGCGGCGGTGCTGACCGAGCTCGGGATCCGCGTCGTCCGGGCGGACGACGTCGGGGTCGCCGGGCTGCACCGGCTGTTGCGCGCGCTGCGGACGCTCGAGCGCTCGGCGCCCGAGTTGTATCTCGTGTTCGCCGGCCGGGAGGGCGCCCTGCCCACGGTGGTCGCGGGGCTCGTCCCCGCGCCGGTGCTCGGCGTTCCGACCTCGGTCGGCTACGGCCGGGGCGGTCGCGGCGAGGCGGCGCTGAACGCCATGCTCCAGTCGTGCGCGCCGATCGCGGTCGTCAACATCGACGGGGCGGTGCCGGCCGCGCTCTTCGCGGCCCAGCGGATGGCCGTCCGACCGACCGCGGCCGCCCGTGGGAGGGCTACGCGTCCGCGGCCGCGTGCTCGAGGGCGGCCAGGTCGAGCTTCTGCATCGTGAGCATCGCCCGCGTCACCCGAGCGACCTTCGCCGGGTCGGCGTCCCCGAGCAGCGGACCGAGTCGACGGGGAAGGACCTGCCAGGAGAGACCGAACCGGTCCTCGAGCCATCCGCACTGGCCCGGGGTCCCGCCCTCGACCAGACGCTCCCAGATCGCGTCGATCTCGGCCTGACGCTCGCACGTCACCTGGAGGGAGAACGACGGGTTGAACGCGTGCTCGCTCGGGACGTTGAGCGCGGTGTACCCGACCCCCGCGAGCTCGAATGTCACCACGAAGACGTCGCCCGGCTTGCCCGATCCCCCCTCCCCGTGGCGCGCGACCGAGGTCACGCGGGAGTCGGCGAAGGTCGACGTGTAGAGCGCGACCGCCTCCTCGGCCCCGTGGTCGAACCAGAGGAACGGCGAGATGCTCGCGACGCGGACCGGGACGTTTGGGGGGTCGGTCGCCATGGGGCCCTCGACCTCGTCGGGCACGCTCCTCCTATTAGGACTGGAGGCCCGCGGGGCCCGGTCCGCCGAGAGGACGGCCGGCCCGTCCCGTCCGCCGCGCGGGCCGAGCCGGGAGAAGTCCTTTTGTGAGGTGCCGGAACTCGGTGGGCGTGTCCCCACGGCCGCTCCTGTCGGACGAGGAGGAGCGGGCGGACCGCGACGACCGCGACCGCCTGCGCGCCCTCGACACGAAGCTGGACGGGATGTTCCGCCGTCGCCAGGAGATGGTGGCCAGTCTCCGGCAGATCACCTCCGAGCAACGGTCGCTCTACGACCGCCGCCGGGCCCCCCAGGAGGAGGTCGAGCTGCTCTACGAGGAGCACGGGCGGCTCGGGAAGCGCCTCGCCGAACTGCGGTCGGAGCGGGACCGCGCGCGGGGGGGCGTGGAGGACGCGATCATCCGCCGGCGCGAGCTGAAGCTCACGATCGGGCCGACGGAGACGCTCCGGCCCGAGGCCCTGAAGCGGGAGATCGCCGACCTGGAGCTGAAGCAGCAAACGACCGCCCTCCCGATCGACGAGGAGAACGCGCTCATCGCCCGCCTGCGCGAGCGGAGCCGGGCGCTCAAGGATGCGGAGGCGCACGCCTCCGTCGCCGCGGAGCGCGAGCGGGTCCGCAAGGAGGCGGACGCCGCCGTGCTGGCGGCCCGGGCCGAGCTCGAGCGCCTGTCGAAGGAGATGGACGCCACGCGCGCGCTCCGCGACCAGAAGATGGCGGAGGTCCGCCAGAAGCTCGAGAGCGCCGGCTCGCTGATCGCCGAGATGCGGATGAAGGGCCAGGCGCGCGCCGAGACGATGACGCGCCTGGACGCCCTCGGCCGGGAGATGGCGGTCCTCGAGAAGGAGGGCCGCGACATCCTGGCCCGGTCGCGCGCGCGCCGGGACGAGGCCCGTCGCACGCTGCGTGAGTTCAGCCCCCGTGGGCACGGCCGGACGAGCGAGGACCTGCTCGCGAACGCGGCCGAGGCCCACCTCGAAGAATTGCTGAAGCGCGGAAAGGTCACCCTCGGCGGGTGAACGCGGGGCCTACGGGCCCAACGTGACGATCGTGACCGTGAAGATCAGAGTCGCGCCGACCGTCTCGGGGTTGTAGTTCTCCGTGAACGTCCCGGTCGCGAGGTTGACCGAGGAGACGATGAACTGGGTCTTCGGGGTGGTGCCGCCGCAATCCATCCCGGTGGCCGACGTGCCGAGCACCAGGCCCGCGCTCGCCGGGGTGAGGTTGTTCACGAGCGTGATGACGGAGGCGCTGACGTTCGCTACCGTCACCGGCCACCCGAACGGCGAGCTCGTGTAGCCGGGGCTGGGCAGGTTCTGGATCACGACCGCCGACGCGTTCTTCGAGAGGACCAGGTCGTTCCAGCCGTACGTCGGGTCGGCGATCGTCATCCCGCTCGTCACGACGAGGCCCGGGAACGCCGACGAGAACGCCGCGCTCGTGTAGGTGCGGACGGTCGGGATCGTGTAGCGGAGCGGTTCGGACACGAAGCAGCTCGCGTTCACGGGCCAGTAGCCGAGCGGCCCGACGGGGATCGTGATGATCCGCGTCTGGTTGACGGCGAGGCCGATCAGGCCCTGCCAGAACCCGCCGATGAGGCCGCTCGCCGGCCCCAGGTTCGTCACGGAGAGCGGCGTGTAGCCCGACGCGCCGCGGAACTGGAACTCGAGCGACTTCGGGTACGACGCGTTGTTGGTGGCGACCGAGAGGAACGACGAGTCGAACACGCGCCCCTGCTGCGGAGTGCCGCCGAACATCCCGATGTAGTTGACCGTCAGGTTGTTGCCGAGCTGAGCGGTCGGAGGACCTCCGGACGGCGCCGGATGGGTCACCCAGTAGAGCACGCCCGCGCCGACGCCGCCGCCGACGATCACGACGACGACCAGGATGGCGAGCACCGTGCCCGAGAAGCGTCGTTCGTCCATGCGGTCTAGTTTCGAGGAGCGTTGGGGGTCAGCTGGTCGCTGGTCTCGTCACCGTTTCGGAGAGACAGGTGTTCCTCATCCCCCCGCGGCTCCGAGCGCGGGGCGTATATATACACTCCCGCGCCGCCGGCCGCCGGACGGCGCACGTCCCCGGCCGGGTCACGCCCGGCGGAGCTTCCCGACGATCGGCTCCTCGAGCGCCCCGCTCTCCTCCAGCCGGTTCAGCACGGCCTCGGCCTTCGGCGCGTCCAGTCCGCGGCCGCTCGCGCGGGCGAGCACCTCCTTCAGGTCGGCGTAGCCGTCCACCGAGACGTCGCTGACCTCGTCCACGAGGTCGAGGAACAACGACTCCTCCGCCCGCTCGGCCGCGGTCGGAGCGGGAGCGGCAGGTTTCGGAGGCGGCGCCCGGGTCACCGCGACCGCGGGCGAAGGTCCTTCGGGCGGGGCCACCGGGCCGCTGTCGCCCGCGACCCGTCGTACGACGGCCCCGAGTTCCCGCCGGAACGCCGCCCGGTCGACGTTCGGGTACCGTTCGAGCGACGCGCGCGCCGCGCGGACCCACGCGCCCGGGATCCCTTCGCCCTGCAGGGTCGCGTCCGTCACGCCCGGACTCCGAGCCAGTCGCTCGACGACGTCGAGTCGGTCGAGCGTCTGTCGGGCGACGTCCGCGAGCGTCGCGCGTTCCTCCGCCTCGGGCACCGACCGGAGCCCTTCGGCGCGAACGGAGACCGTGCCGACGCCGTCCCGTCCGCGGTAGAGATGCACCTTGCCGACCACCACGGCCGGGCGCGGCGCGGTCGCCGCGCGGAGCTGGGCCATCGCCCTCGGCTGGAACGAGCCGGCGGTCACCGCGACCGAGCCGGTCGGGTCCGTCAGCCGCGCGCGCCAGAACGGCTGGCTCTCGTCCCGGCCGATCGGCTCGGCCGGCGTCAGGGTGCCCGCGACGACGACCCGATTCATCCGGGCGCCGAACGGGCTGAGCAGGTAGGAGGTGGGACGTTCGCCCGCTCCCCGTTCCTCCTCGAGTGAGCCCTCGAGCTCGCGGGCCGTGACGCGCCACGCGACTTCCCGCAGAGCCACTACCGATGGCCTCCCCAGCGCGCGCGCAAGGTCTCCGCCGTCGCGTCGAGGTCGACCTCGGCCCGCTCGATGGAGTCCGGCACGAGCGTGACGCCGAAGTCGTCCTTCGTCCCGCTCCCCCGGACGCGCAGCCGTCGGCCGAGCAGGCTCTCGTAGAGCTGCTCCTCGAGGAGCGACGGGTCGGGCGTCTCGCGGAGACGTCGCTTCGCCTCGTCCAGGGTCACGCCCCACAGCGCCTCCGTCTCCGCGCGGCCGGCGTTGACCGTCAGGGCGCCGGTGCCGTCGTCCAGGACGATGCGCGCGCGAAGGTCGGCCTGGCCTTCCACCGCGCCGTGCACCCGGCAGAGGCCGTTCGTCACCGACCGCCGGCAGGTCGGGCACCGGTAGACGAGGCCGCTCGGCGGCAGGAGGCCGACGACCAGACCCTCCACCGCGACCGCCTCGCCGCCGCCCGCGTCCTCGACCTCCGCGATCGGCCGCGGGGGGGCCCGCAGGAGTTCCGCCGCCTCCGGGAGTCCCGCCCCGTCGATCCGGACGACGCTCGAGCGCTCGTCCAAGACGAGCTGCGCGCGACCGCGGAAGCTCCGGACGTAGCCGCCCGAGATCCGCACGGCCTCGCCCGCCTTCAGCCCGAAATCGCTCCACGCCGAGAACGCGACCGCCCCCGAGGCGTCGGCGAGCACCCCTTCGTGGACGACCCGCCGTTCCTCCCCGACGGTGACCGTCCGGCTCGACGCCCGCGCGACGCGGACCTCGACCCGGAATCCCTCGTCGCGGGGGGCCAGTTCGCGGACCGTGCGGAACGGGACCGCGTCGCCGTCGATCCGCGGCAGCTCGGCCTCGCTCGCCGGACCGACCTTCGTCTTCCAGTTGAACGTCAGTTCGGCCCGGCCGCGGAACTCCCGGACCTCCGCGCCGACCGCGCGCAGGACGGTGCCCCGCTCGATCTCCTCGCGCGGAGGGTCCCACCAGGTGAACCGGACGGTCGCGGTGCCGTCGCTCAAGAGCCCCGAGGCGAGGGGCCGCCGCCCACCGTCCGACTTGCGCGTGATCTCGCGACGTTCGAACGTCACGACCCGACCGACCAGCTCCACCGGGTCGGTCGTGGGCCGGAGGTCCCGCAGGCGAACCTCCACGGGAGCGCCCGCGGCGCCGTCCGGCGGCATGGGGGCCGGGGAACGGCTGCGGCCGATAAAGGTCACCCGACTCGGGGGGAGGTGAACGGGGCCCGCGGGGTTTTCGGCGCCGCGCACAAGTATTTTGACCCGAGCCCGCTCACTCGCTCTCGGACTTGGCGCAGAAGTTCAACCAGCGGGTCGACCGGATCCTGGCGGCCCGCCGGTCTCTCGTGTGCGTCGGGCTCGACCCCGACCCGGCCCTGATGCCGAAGGCGTTGCGGAAACTCTCGCCGGCGCGCCAGCTCGACCGGTTCCTGGACGGCATCCTCACCGCGACGATGCCGCACGCCGCCGCCTACAAGATGCAGCTCGGCGCGTACTTCCAGTACGGGATCCCCGGCCTCGAGGCGCTCGAGAAGCTCCCCGGCCGCATCGGCCCGACACGCCTCCGCATCCTCGACCTGAAGGCGAACGACATCCCGAACACGATGCGGATGTTCCGCGACGGGATCTTCCGCACGCTCAAGTTCGACGCGGTCACGGTGACGCCCTGGCTCGGCTGGGAGACGCTCCAGCCGTTCCTCGAGGACTCGACCCATGGGGCGTTCGTCGTGGCGCACTCGTCCAACCCGGGCTCGCTCGACTTCCAGGACATCCCGACGCCCCGCGGACCGCTCTGGCTCGCGGTCGTCGGGGAGGTGCGCCGGCTCGCGCACGCCCACGGGAACCTGGGCGTCGTGCTCGGCGCCACGTTCTCGGACGCGTTCCGCGCGGCCCGCGCCTCCCTCGGGAACGGGATCCCGATCTTGGTCCCCGGGGTCGGGGCCCAGGGCGGCTCGCTCGCGACCGCCGTCCGCGAGGGCGTCGACGCGCACGGGCGCGGACTGATCGTGAACGCGTCGCGCAGCATCCTCTACGCGAGCGCGGAGTCGAACTGGAAGCGGGCCGCCGGGGCGGAAGCCGAGCGATTGAAGGTCCAGATCAACCAGTTGCGCGCAGGCCTTCGTACAGCCGGATGAGTTGGCCCGCGACCGTCGCGAGCCCGTAGCGCTCCTCGGCGCGCCGCCGCGCCGCGCGGGCCATCGACTGTCGGAGCGCGTCGTCGTCCAGGATCCGCCGGATCTTGGCCGCGAGGTCGCTCGCGATCAACGGCTCGGCGAGGAGCCCCTCCTTCCCGTCCTCGATCACTTCGCGCACGCCGGGCACGTCGGCGATGACGACGGGCAGGCCGGCGGCCATCGCCTCCGCGACCGCGAGCCCGAACCCCTCGAGGCGGTTCTGCGACGGGAACACGAACACCTCGGCGAGCGAGAGGTACCGCGGGAGCTCGTCGTCGGAGACCCGGGAGAGGAAGCGGACGCGGTCGACCACGCCGATGCGCCGGGCCTGCCCGATCAGGCTGCGGAGGCGCGGCCCGACCCCGATCACGAGCAGCACCACGTCGTCGGGCAGCTCGCGGACGGCCCGGAGGATGACGTCCACGCCCTTGTGCGGCACGAGGCGGCCCGTGAAGGCGAGCACCCGCTTGCCGTCGAGGTCGAGCTGCGCGCGCAGGTCGTCCGCCGCCAGGCCCGGGCGGAACCGGTCCAGGTCGACGACCGACGGGATGATCTCGAGCTCCCGTCCGCGCAGGTTCGCGGAGGTGCTGCCGTAGCTCCGCGTGTGGACGACGATGCGGTCGACCCCGCCGAGGGTCGGCGGCAGGAAGGCGCGCTGGTAGAGCCATGCGAGCGGCCCGCCCGGGCGGTCGAGGAACAGGTCGCAGTGGTACGTCAGCACCTTCGGCTGCGGCGCGCCGTCGAGCGCCCGGGTCGCGAAGTAGGACGTGAGCGGCGGCGGGTAGTGGAGGTGCACGACGTCCGCGTCGAGCTTGCGGACCTCCCGGCCGATCCCGAGGTCGAGCGGGGTGTTGAACACGACGCCGAACGTGCGCGACCGGACGATCCGGTATCCCTCGATGCGTTCTTCGCGGGGCAGGTCGCGCCGGAACTGCGACGTGACGACCGTGACGTCGTGGCCCTCGCGCGCAAACTCGCGCGCCAAACTGCGGACGTGCGACTCCACCCCGCCGGCGTGGGGGTGGAAGTAGGGTGTGACCTGGACGATGCGCACGGCGGCGGGGTTACCTCGCGCGGTGTCTTACGCGCATCGGCGGACGCGCGACGGGCCTACGCGGCCGCATCGCGGCGTCGCGCGACGTCGAGCGGGAGCGACTCGCGGCCCTGCAGGAGCGCGTCGGCCCCGATCGTGGCGATCTCGACGCCCTTCATCGCCTCGCCCAGTCCCGAGGAAACGCGCGCGAGCACGTCCGGCTCGTTGTAGTGGAACGACGCCTCGACGATCGCCCGCGCGACCTTCATCGGGTGCTGCGCCTTGAAGATCCCGCTGCCGACGAAGATCCCGTCGACGCCCAACAGGCGGCAGAGCGCCGCGTCGGCCGGGGTCGCGATCCCGCCGGCCGCGAAGTTGACGACCGGCAGCCGGCCGAGCGTGCGGACTTCGGTCACGAGCGCCTCGGGCACCCGCTCCTTCTTCGCCCACGCGCCGAGGTCCTTCTTCGGGAGCTTCAGCACCTCGGCGAGGTCGGCGTTCATCTGCCGGATGTGGCGGACCGCCTCGACGACGTTGCCGGTGCCGGCCTCGCCCTTCGTGCGGATCATCGCCGCCCCCTCGTCGATCCGACGCAGCGCCTCGCCCAGGTTGCGCGCCCCGCAGACGAACGGGACCTTGAACTGCTTCTTGTCGACGTGGTGGAACGGGTCCGCCGGCGTCAGCACCTCGGACTCGTCGACCATGTCGACCGCGAGCGACTCGAGGATCCGCGCCTCGGACGTGTGCCCGATGCGGCATTTCGCCATCACGGGGATCGAGACGCGCTCCTTGATCTCGCGGACCTTCATCGGGTCGGCCATCCGGGCCACCCCGCCCGCCGCGCGGATGTCGGCCGGGACGCGCTCGAGCGCCATCACGGCGACCGCGCCGGCCTCCTCGGCGACCGCGGCCTGTTCGGCGGTCGTGACGTCCATGATCACGCCGCCCTGCTGCATCCGGGCGAAACCGCGTTTCAACAGCTCCGACCCGAAGCGGAGCTTCTCGATGGGGTCCGGCATGAGCGCGTTCCGGCGGGCCGAGACGGCGCGTCCGTATAATGGTAGTCGCGGGGAACGCGGCCGCGGCTCAACCTTTAATCTCCCCGTTCGCTCGCACCGGACGCAGGGGGAGCCGAACGTCGGCTGAGAGGACGGGGGCGTAGCCCCGTCGACCCCAGGAACCTGCTCGGGACAATGCCCGCGAAGGGAATGCGATGCCGGGGATAGCGTCGCCGACGCCCCGGGGGCGGGGCCGATGACGGCCTCGGTTCCGGCGGCGGAACCGCCGCGGCCGCTCCGACGTCCGGGTCGGTCGGGGCGCGTGATTCTCTCGGTGGTGGTCGCGCTCGTGGTCGTCGGCGCGGGCTACGGGGTGTACGAGTACGAGCGGACGAACTCGTCCGAGCCGACCCTCGTCATCTACACCTACGCGAGCCTCCTCAACGGCACCGTCTGCAATCCCGGCGTGTACGGGACGGTGTTCGGCGCGTTCGCCGCGGCGCATCACGTCCAGATCGAACTCGAGTGCCCGACCGGGACGCTCGTCAGCACCCTGCTCGCCCAGGCGGCTTCGCCGGTTGCGGACCTCGTGATCGGGTTGAACGAGATTACCACTCCGGAAGCGGAGGCCCACCACCTCCTCATCCCGTACGCGCCGCCCGAGCTCGCGAACGTCTCGCCCACCCTCGTCGCGCAGCTCTCTCCGGACTTCGGCGCGGTCCCGTACGAGTACGGCTACCTCGCCTTCGACTACACGCCCGCCTTCCTCAACCAGACCGGTGGGGCGGCCGCCCGTCCGACGTTCCCGGACTTCGCGAACAACTCGAGCTGGGCGGCGCAGTTGGTCACCGAGGACCCGTCCCAGGACATCACGGGGGAGGAGTTCCTCGCCTGGGAGGTCGAGTACTACGAGACGGTGCTCCACCAGAACTGGACCGACTTCTGGACCGGGGTCCGCGGAACCCTTCCCCCGCCCGCCCCCGACTGGGGCACCGCGTTCTACAGCGACTTCGACAGCGCCCCGGGCCAGGACCAGGCGGTCGTGAGCTATTCGACCGACCCCGCGTACGCCGACTACTACGGGGAGTCCGGCCAGTTCAATTCGTCCGTGGCGTGGTGGAACGGAACGGAGTACGGCTGGCGGACGATCTACGGGATCGGGATCGTCAACGGCACCGCGCACCTCGCGCTGGACCAGGAGTTCGAGGACTGGTTCCTCGGCGGGACGGTCCAGTCGGAGATCCCGACGAATGAGTGGGAGTATCCGGCGAACACGACCGTCCCGCTGCCGCCCGCCTTCTCGGCCGCCGTGCCGATCGGCCCGATCGTCCCGCTGAACGACCGGGTCGCACCGGCCCAGCTTGCCGCCGACCTTCCCGGATGGGTCAACCAGTGGCTCGAGATCTTCGCCTGAGGCTCCGCCGGCGGCTCGGCGGGGAGCTCCTGTTCCTCCTCCCGGCACTCGCGTTCGGGGTGCTGTTCGCGCTCCTCCCCGCCGTCGCGCTGTTCGCCCGCTCCTGGTCCGATGTGGGCGGACTCCCGGGCTGGGAGGCGATCCTCCGTGACCCGCTGAACCGGCTCGCCCTCCAGAACTCGTTCGGGCAGGGCGCGCTCTCCGCGGCGCTGGCGGTCGGCCTCGGCTACCCCGTCGGGCTGTTCGTCGGCCGGTACCGCTGGCCGGGTCGGTCGGCGCTCCGGTCGGTGCTCCTCGTCCCGTTCCTGCTCCCCAGCCTCGTGGTCGTCCTCGGCGTCCTCGACCTGTTCGGTCCCGCCGGTCTCCTGAGCGGACCCGTCCCCGCGCTCGCGTCGTTCGGACGTGGGATTCCGGGAATCGTTGCCGCGAACCTCGTGTTCAACGTCCCGATCGTGGTCCTGTTCACGGCCGCCGGATGCGACGCCGCGGCGCCCGAGCTCGAGGAGGCGGTGCGCACGCTCGGCGGGAACCCCCGACGGGCGTACCGGGATGCGTGGGGACCGTCGACCTGGGTCGGGGCGGCCGCCGGAGGTCTACTCACGTTCCTCTTCTCCGCGCTCTCCTTCGCCCCACCGCTCCTCCTGTGCGGCACGCGCTGCTACACGGTCGAAGCGCGCGTCTACTCGCTCGACTCGATCCTGCTGGCGCCGGACGCGGCGGGCCTGCTCGCGCTCACTGCCGTGCTGGTCTTCCTCGTCCCGACCGCGCTCTACCTCCTGCTCCTCGGCCGGCTCCGCGCGCAGCCGGGCCGCGCGCGGCGGACCCTGCCCCGGGTTCCCTGGCGTTCTCCCGTCGCGGTCGCGCTGGCCGCGGTCACGGCCGCGGTCGTCGTCGCGGAGGGCGCCGTGCTCGCGGCGGTCCTCTACCGCACGGTCGTTCCGTCCGACGGGGCCGCGGCGGGGACCGCCTGGTCGTCGCTGTTCAGCGGCACGACCGCCCAGCGGCTCGGAATCTCGGTTCCCGGCGCGATCCTCAATACGCTCGCGTTCGCCGTGGCCGCGAGCGCGATCACGGTCCTCCTGGGGATCGCGGCGGGCCACGCGGTCGCCCGGCGGCCCGGACGCGCGCGCCTGGTCGGCCTCGCGCTGTTCGTGCCGCTGCTCGTGTCGCCGGTCGTCCTCGCGATCGCGGTGGCGACGTTCTGGCGCCCGATCCTTGGGGGAGTCTCGACCACCTGGGTCCTCGTCATCGCGAGCCAGACGGTCCTGGCGATCCCGTTCGCGATCCAGTCGATCGAGATTCCGCTCGCGAGCCTTGGCCGCGGTCCGGCCGAGGCGGCGCGCGCGCTCGGAGCGAGTCCGTGGGTCGCGTTCCTGGACGCCGACCTGCCCCGGGTCCGCCAGGGCCTCGCGACGGCCGGACTGTTCGCGTTCGCCCTCGGCCTCGGCGAGTTCACGGCGACCAACTTTCTCGTGACGGGCGCGGGAGGATTCACCACCCTACCCGTCGCGCTGTACACCCTGCAGAGCGCGCGGCTCGGAGCCGCGGCGGACGCGGCCGCCGGACTGTTGCTCCTCCTCAGCCTCGCGGTGTTCCTCGTCCTGTCGCTCGGAGGTCGTCGTGTCGAACTCTGAGCCCCTTCTCTCGGTCGAGCGCCTGGACGCCGCGTGGGACGGGGTCCCGGTCCTGCGGGGGGTGTCGTTCGACCTGGGCGCCCGCGAGCTCCTCGCCCTGCTCGGTCCGAACGGCAGCGGGAAGACGACGCTGCTCCGCTGCCTCCTCGGGCTCGAAGCTCCGACCGCGGGCACCGTCCGGCTCGCCGGTCGACCCGTCGACGGGGTCCCGGTGCACCGCCGCGGGATCGGCTGGATGCCGCAGGATGCGGCGCTGTTCCCGCGGCGGACCGTCCTCGAGAACATCGCCTACGCGCCGCTCCTCCAGGGGCGCTCCGATGCGGAGGCCCGCGAGGAGGTCGCCCGCCTCGTGACGCTGCTGCGCCTGGAGGGGTTCGAGGACCGCGCCCCGCACCAGCTCTCCGGCGGCGAGCGCCAGCGGGTCGCGCTCGCGCGCACGCTCGCCGCGCGGCCGCGGGTCGTCCTGCTCGACGAACCGTTCGCCGCGATCGACTTGGAGCTCCGGACCGAACTGCGGACGGACTTCCGCCGCGTCCTGCGCGAGCTCGGCATGGCCGCCGTCCACGTCACGCACGACCGCGAGGAGGGGATGTTCCTCGGTGACCGGGTCGGGCTCCTCGTCGACGGGGTGCTCGAGATCGTGGGACGTCCGGACGACGTCTACCGGCACCCTCCGTCGGAGCGGTCCGCCCGGCTCCTCGGGTACAACGTCTGGGCTGAGGGCCCCGGCCGCATCGCCGTGCACCCGAGCGACCTCCGCGTGGTCGCCGCGTCGACCGGCCGCCGCAACGCGACCGTGACCGACTCGGGCTCGGCGGGGCCGGATCGCCTGACGGTGCTCGCGCTGGACGATGGGACGCGGGTGGACGTCCGCGAACGCGCCGAAGTCCCCCCCCGGCCGCACGGCAGCGTCGCGGGCCTCGACTGGGACCGCGCGGTCGAACTCCCGCCGCGGGCGCGACCCAAAGAGCCCAAGAGCGCGGGGCCGGTCGGTTCCCCATGAGCGCCCAGCCTCCGCCCGAGACCGTGGATCGGATCGCCGTCGGGTCGGCCGAATGGAACGTCGTGCGGCCGGAGCGCCTCGCCGGGGTCGACCCCGCCCGTTGGGCCCGCCGTCCGCGCACCGTGCGCGTCCTGCTCGAGAACATCGTCCGCCACTTCGACCCCGCGCGGTGCGACCTCGCGTCCGTCCGCGCGCTCGCGAACGGCGCGTCGGTGCCGCCCGAGACGGAGTTCGCGTTCTACCCGGAGCGCGTGCTCCTCCAGGATTTCACCGGGATCCCGGTCCTGGTCGACCTCGCCACCCTCCGCAGCGCGGCCGGCGCCCACGGGGTCCGGCCGGAACGGATCAACCCGACCGTCCCGGTCGACCTGATCGTCGACCACTCGGTCCAGGTCGACTCGTTCGGCTCGCCCCGCTCGCTCCTCGTGAACCTCGACCACGAGTACGAGCGCAACGGGGAACGGTACCGGTTCCTCCGCTGGGCGAAGGGCGCCTACGAGAACCTCAAGATCGTCCCGCCCGGGAACGGGATCTGCCACCAGGTGAACCTGGAGCACCTCGCGACCGTCGTGGTCGGCGGTCCCTCCGGCGGCTTCGCCTACCCGGACACGCTGATCGGCACCGACTCCCACACAACGATGGTGAACGGCGTCGCCGTCCTCGGCTGGGGGGTCGGCGGGATCGAGGCCGAGGCGGTCCTCCTCGGCGAGCCGTACTACCTCGGACGGCCGGAGGTCGTCGGCGTCGAGCTGTCGGGACGGCTCCCGGACGGCGCGACCGCGACCGACCTCGTCCTGACGGTCACCCGCCGCCTCCGCGAGAAGGGCGTCGTCGACAAGTTCGTCGAGTTCTTCGGCCCGGGCGTCGCGCACCTCTCCGTCCCGGACCGCGCGACGATCTCGAACATGTGCCCCGAGTACGGGGCGACCGCCGCGCTGTTCCCGATCGACGCCGGCACGATCGACTACCTCCGCAGCACCGGGCGCTCGGACGCGGACGTCGAGCGGGTCGCGGCGTACGCGCGCGCGACCGGGCTGTGGGGCGCCCCCGCGCCCGGGTCGGTCGACTACGACGACGTGCTCGTCCTCGACCTCGCGACCGTCGTGCCGAGCGTCTCGGGACCCCGCAACCCCGAGGAGAGCGTCGCGCTGGCCGACGCCCCCGCGTCGTTCCGGAAGGGGCTCTCCGCCTACCGCGCCGGTCGGCCGGCCGCCGCGAACGGGAACGGCTCCGTCGTGCACGACGGGTCGGTCGTCATCGCGGCGATCACGAGCTGCACGAACACGTCGAACCCGTCCGTGATGGTCGGCGCGGGCCTGATCGCGAAGCGGGCGGTCGAGCTCGGCCTGTCGGTTCCCTCGTACGTCAAGACGTCCCTCGCCCCGGGTTCGAAGGTCGTCACGGCGTACCTCGAACGGGCGGGGCTCCTCCCGTACCTCGACCGGCTGGGGTTCGAACTGGTCGGCTACGGGTGCACGACGTGCATCGGCAACTCGGGCCCGCTGCCGCCCGAGGTCGACCGCGCCGTCCAGGCGGGCGACCTCTACGTCGCCGCCGTCCTGAGCGGCAACCGGAACTTCGAGGCCCGCATCCACAACCGCGTGCGGGCGAACTACCTCGCCTCTCCGATGCTCGTGGTCGCGTACGCCCTCGCGGGACGGATGGACGTCGACCTGACGCGGGAGCCGCTCGGAGTCCGGGCCGACGGGACGCCCGTCTACCTGAGGGAGCTCTGGCCGAAGCCGGAGGAGGTCGCCGCCCTGGTCGACCGGTCGCTCGACCCGGGGATGTTCCGCGACAAGTACCGGGCGATCGAGGTCGGCGACCCCCACTGGGAGGCGCTCGACGTCCCCGCAGGGCTCGACTACCCGTGGTCGGCGGCGTCCACGTACCTCGCCGAGGCGCCGTACCTCGAATTGCCGCCGCCGATGCTCCCCGACCACGGGAAGCTGGTGGCCGGCGCGCGCGCGCTGCTCGTGGTCGGCGACAAGGTGTCGACCGACCACATCTCGCCCGCGGGCGAGATCCCCGTCGATTCTCCCGCGGGCAAGTACCTCGCGGCGCACGGCGTCGCGCCGGCCGACTTCAACACCTACGGCGCCCGACGGGGGCACCACGAGGTGCTCGTCCGCGGCACGTTCGCGAACGTGCGCCTGAAGAACGCGCTCGCCGCCCCGAAGGAGGGCGGCGTCACGGTCCACCTCCCGAGCGGCGACCCGATGACGGTCTACGACGCCGCGGAGCGGTACCGGACGGACGGGACGCCGCTCCTCGTGTTTGCGGGCAAGAGCTACGGCCAGGGCAGCTCGCGCGACTGGGCCGCGAAGGGCCCGCGGCTCCTCGGCGTGCGCGCGGTCCTCGCGGAGAGCTACGAGCGGATCCACCGGACGAACCTGGTCGAGATGGGCGTGCTGCCGCTCCAGTTCCGGCCCGGCGAGTCGCTCGCCGCCCACGGGCTGACGGGCCGCGAGACGTTCGCGCTCGCGATCCCGGGCGGCGGGGACCTGGCGCCGAACGGGACCGTCGAGGTGACGGCGCGGGCGGACGACGGCCACACGACGACGTTCTCGGTCCGCATCCGCCTCAATTCGGCGGTCGAGCTCGAGTACTACCGGGCCGGCGGCGTCCTGCCGTACGTCATGGCGCACCGGTTCGCGGCCTAGTCGCGCCGCGGCCCGAGCGTGTCCGCCCGCCAGTGGGCGAGGACGTGGCGCTCCCGGACGCGCCGGGTCCGGTCGCCGAGCCGGTCGGCGACCTCGGCGACGGCCGCGAGCAGCACTTCGGGCGGTACGCGCTCGAACTGGCGGGACGCGAGCCGGCGCACGCTCTCGAGCGGCTCGGTGAGCGGTCTCGTCCGCTCCCGGTCGAACAGCACCGCGAGGTCCGAGGGAGGGAGTTCCTCGAGGAACCGACCCTCCCAGGCGCGAATATTCCGCAGCCGGGGCTGCTCGACCCCGCGTCGCCGCAGTGCGTCCACGAGGAGGGGCGTCGCATCGTCTTCGGGCGGACATGGGGGGTCCGCGGGGTCGGCCGGGCTCAGGAGTGCGAAGGCGCCGTGCCGCCCGACCCGGACCGACTCGGAGAGCGCTCGGGGCGCGTCGGGGAGCAACTGGAGCACGTGCACGAACAAGACGCCGTCGACGGCGCCGTCGCGGAACGGGAGCGCCTCGGCGCTCCCCTGCAGCAGGCGGGCGACGCCTTTCGCCCGCGCCCGTGCGAGCATCGGGCGGGCGGCGTCGATCCCCACGACCGCAAGGCCCCGGGCGGTGAGCGGCGCGGCCACGCGGCCGGTACCGACCCCGACCTCGAGGAGCGCCGGGCCGGCTCGCTCGCGGAGACGGGCGGCGAGGGCGTCCACCGCCTCCTCGGGAAGCGGGTCGCGCGTCGCGTCGTACGCCTCCGCGATCCGCCCGAAGAACGTCGCCGGGTCGCTCACTTCGGCACCGGTGCGGCCCCCACGACGACCACTTCCGGGGTCGGTCCCGGCGGGACGTCGAGCGTGAGGCGCCGCAGGAACGGGAGGAGGAGCCCGACCGCCCCGACCGCGGAGATCCCGAGGGCGACGCCGTAGCCGGCGGTCGCCGGCGGGGCCGTGCTGACGAGCGCGCCGAGCGCGACCGCGCCGGCCGAGCTCGCGATGCCGGGGAGCAGGTAGAGGTTCGAGATCGCCCGGCCCAGGAGTCCGGGCGGGCTCACCGTCTGCTGGTAGGCGTAGACGATCGTCGCCGGGACTCCGCCGGCCCACCCGGCGAGGAACCAGGCGAGGGCGCTCGGCGCGAGGACGGGAGCGACCGCGACGCCGAGCGCGATCGCGGCCCCCTCCGCCATCACGGCGCCCGCGATCAGCGGGCCGAGCCGGCGCCGGGGGTTCAGTCGGGAGATGAGGAGGCCGGCGACCACGGCGCCGAGGATCTCGGACGTGAACAGGATCCCGTAGGCGGTGGTCGGGTGCGCGAAGCGGCGGCTCGCGAACAGCTCGATCAGGAGCGGCGGCGCCGCGCTGAAGAACGTGGTCGCGGCGAAGAACCCGGCGAGCCTGAGGAGCGGGCGTCCCTCCGGCCGGGCTAGCCAGCGCCAGCCGTCGCGGAAGCTGCGCCACAGGTTCCGCTCCGGGGACGGCTCCGCGAGGATCCGTACGGGCACGAGGAGCACGGCGGCCAGTCCGAGGAGCGCCGCGAACAGGAACGCGCTTCCCTCCGGTCCGACCAGGAGGAGGAACACCGCGCCAATCGAGTACCCCGCGATCGAGCTCGACCCCTGCGTCGCGGCCGCGAGGCCGTTCGCGCGGACGAGGCTCTCGCGGGGGAGGAGCGTCGGGGGGACCGTCTGGTTGACGGTCCACCAGAAGTCGTCCATCAGGCTCATCGCCGCGACCGCGGCGAGCAGCGCGGGGATCGTCAGGACGTGCGCCCGTAGCGCGAGGCCGACCGCGACCGCGATCGCCCCCTCGGCGGGCAGGACCACCTGGTAGATCTTCTTCCGGTCGCGGACGCGGTCGACGAACGGGCCCGCGACCGACGTCGACGCCCAGATCGCCGCCTGCACGAAGATGACGAGCGCGGAGTCGAAGATCGACCCCGAGACCTGGTAGGCGAGCCAGATGACCGCGATCGACCAGGCGCTGAATCCGAGGAGCGCGGACGTCTCGGCCGTCAACCAGAGGACGTACGCGCGGTGGCGGAGGAGGCCCCGGATCCCGAGGTCGCGCGGCGCCGCCACGGTCCCGCGCACCCGCGCGCGGGGCAAATCCTTGGCGACGGGCTCACGCCGACTTCTCGACCGGCCGCCCGAGCGGGCTCGCGAGCGAGAGTTTCGACAGGTCGACCAGCCCGGCGAACAGCATCAGGATGCCGATGAACTCCGCGTAGTAGAGGACCACCGGGAACGACGCGATGTAGAACGCGCCGCCGGCGCCCAGCACGGACGCGCCCGCGACCATCAGGAGCCCGCGCCAGCGGAACGACTTCTTGAGCGACAGGACTGCCGCCGTCAGCAGCACGACCGTCGCGGGAACGGTGACGAACGAGGAGAGGACGAGGAGGAGGACGGGCGGGTTCCCCGAGATGATGCCCCGCACCACCATCGTGTCGGGCATCGGCGTCGTGAAGCTGAACAGGGCGACCACGCCCGAGGCGGCGATTGTGTACGCGGCGTACCCCCGCTCGAAGCCGGGGCGGTGGAACGCGTGGGCGGAGCCGAGGGAGAGCACGCCGACGATCGCGGCGGAGAAGAAGACGTAGAACTGGAGGAGGACGCTCGAGACGACGCCGACGTAGGCGACCAGCTCGACGCCCATCGCGGCGGTGCCGAATCCGAGTCCGACCCCCCACGCGAGCTGGGCGGTCGACCGCGTCTGCGCGAACTTCACGAACCCGCGGGCCGACAGGATCCCCAGGGCGAGCCCGAGCAGTCCGAGCGAGCTGGCGATCCCGTACCCGACGGCGTCCATCGACGGTGCCTCGAGCCCTACCGGGCTGCGCCTGATTATCCTCCGTTCGTTCGTACTGGGGATCTCCCCCAGGCCGCAGCGGCGGACCTCTCAGGTCGGAGGCGAGCGGGGACGCCGCCGCAGCACGTACGCGAGGACCGCCAGCGCCCCGCCCGTCGCCAGGGCGAACACGGTCGTCGCCCCCGGGCCCGCCCTCGCCCCGGCCGGAGCGGCGCCGACGGGCGGGGGGACGACGACCTGGAACGTCAGATTCGACGATGCCGCGACCCCGATCGGGTCCCCGACGATCACGAGGACGTCGAACGTGCCGTTCTCGGACGGCGTGCACGGCACGGCGGACGCGTTCTCGCTGGCACAACCGGGCGGGAGCCCGGACCAGGTGAACGTGAACGGGCCCGAGCCTCCGCCGGTGACCGCGGTGAAGTTCATCGAGGCGTTGACGGGCGCCGGATTGGCCGAGGCCCGCAGCGCGACCGTGAGCGCGGGGGCGAACGTGACGCGCACGGCGCTCGAGTTCCCGTCGATCACGAGCTCCCCGACCCGCGGCGTGACCGGCTGGTCCGCGGGGCCGCTCACCTCGAACGGATACGTTCCGTTCGGGGCCGCGAAGCCGATGGCCGAAGCGCCCGAAGAGAATGCCCCCACGCCCGGAACGGTGACGCTCCAGAGAGACCCCGCCGCGAGACCCGACTCGGAGAATCCGACCGGGTACTCCGGACGCACGAACGTCAGCGCGACCGCGGTGCCCCCGGCGTTGGCGCTCGCCACCCCGGAGAGATCGCTCCACGCGGGCGAACTGGCGTACGCCGCGTACGAGTACGCGCCGGGCGGGACCGCCAGGACGAGGAGCGCGGAGGCGCTCGTCCCCTCCGCCGCGGAGCCCACCGTGACGCTCCACGCGAGGCCCCCGGTCAAACCGGACTCCACAAATTCGAGGGGGACGCTCCCCGGCGCGGGAAGGGCCCAGACGACGGCGGTGGCCGTGCGAACGACCGGTCCGTCGGTGGCCGTCAGCTGAGCGCGGTAGGTCCCGGCCAGGTCGACGGAGCAGTTTACCCACCCCGTGGCGCCGAGGGTGCAGCCGGGAACACCGGTGAGTCCGAACGAGACGGTGCCGGAGCTCGACGCCACCGTCGCGTGAAATCGTACGGTCGACCCCGCGCTCACCACGGGCGCCGCGACGTGCAGTTCGACCCCGGCGAGCAGCGGCGCGTCGTCCGCGAGCACCGCGCGCAGCGCGCCGACCTGGTCGGTCGCCACGAACGTTCCCGAGGTCGACCAGGCGGTCGCGACCAGATTCTCCCCGATCTCGACCGACCGGAACGCGCCCGTCGACTCGTCGATGAGGATCGCGTCCGGGCCGCCGGTGAGGGCGACCGCCGTGCTCCCCTCGGGCGCCAACGCGAGGTCGGTGAGCCCGGCCAGTGGGAACGTCTCTTCGACCACGCCGGAGACCGGGTCGAGCCAGACGAGCGCCGTCGGGCTGGCCACTTCGATCCGATCCCACGCCGCGTCGAAGAGCATCGCCCCGGGGCGAAACACCGCCGTCCAGTTCGCCAGGACGCGGTCGGTGCTCGCGTCCAGGACGGAGATCAGGGCGGCCCCGGAGTCGCTGACGTACAGCTCGCGGTCGAGCCCGTCGAAGGTGAGGGCGGTCGGGTCGGGCCCGACCGCGACCGTCCCGACGATCCGGCCGGACGACGCGTTCACCCGAACGAGGGCGTCCAGGTAGGGCTCGGCGAGGAGAATCTCGTTCGTGAGTGGGTCGTACGCACCCGCCGCGGCGAACGGGACGTTCACCGAGCCGGCCACCGTTCCGGTCGTCCCGTTCAGGAGCTCGACGCCCGGCGCCCCGTCGAGAAGCGCCCACACGGTCGCGGTGACCGGGTCGAAGACAAGCGCGCGGGGGGACTCGGGCAGCGCGATCGACGCGACCGTCGCGAGGGTGCTCTCGTTGACGAAGTCGACCCGGTCGCGCGCGGTGTCGGCCACCGCAAAGTCGTTCCCCGCCGGGTCGGCCACCACCGCACCGAGGTCGGAGCCGTCATCCCAGGCGGCGAGCACGCTCAGGTTCGACAGCGACACGAGCGCGGCGAACCGGTCGGGGCCCCCCAACACGAGGGCCGCTTCCAACGACGGGACCGGACTGACGGACCACGCGACCGCCCCCGTCGTCGCATCCGGGTACGGCAGGCCGACGACGCCGCGCACCGCAAGCGTGGCGGCGTCCAGCGCGTACATCGACTCGCTCCCCGAGTCCGCGACGAGGACGAGTCCCGAGAACGGGTCGAACGCGACTCCGGTCGGGTCCGAGCCGACTCCGGCGGTCGCGACGGTCGTCCCGTTCCCCGGGTCGAACTCGACCACCACCCCGGAGCCCTCCGAACCACAGAGGGCCGCGCTCGCGTACGCCGCGCCCGTCGAGGGGTCGACCGCGACGCCGTTGACGGTCAGGTTGCCGGGGATCGGGAACCGGTCGACGACCGACCCATTCCGAGCCGAGACCGCGACGACGTCGCCGCCGGCCGCGCCCGCGAGGAGGAACGTCCCCGTCCCGGGGTCGAACGCGCCGTCCGTGACGCCGAACCCGACCGAGACGTTGACGAGGCGGCCCGAGGTCAAGTTGACCAGCTGCGCCGCGCCCGAAAGCGGGTTCGAGACGAGCGCCGTGTTCGGGGTCGGAGCGTACAGGAGGGCACCGGTCGGCGAGCCACCGGCCACGGGCGCCGCGACCCGGGCGGTGACGACGTCGGTTGCCGGATCGACCAGCGCGAGCGCGCCATCGACGGCGACCAACAATTCCGAGGGTCCGGGGAGGTACACGAGGCCCGAGGCCCCCGCCGCCGCGGGAAGGTCGCCCTCCACGGAGAACGAGCTCGGCGCGACCGCGACGACCTCGGAACCGTTGGACCCTTCGAGCGACTCGAAGATCGTACCGTCGGCGGCGTCGTAGGCCGCGGAGACGGGCAAATCCCCGGTCAGGAGTTTGGTATCGCCGGACCACACGGTCCCGTTACTCGGAACTACCGAGTACTCGGACGCGGGGGCGGCGCTCCCGAACGGGTCGATGGGCGGCGCGCGTTCGGGCGTCGCGGCCGAGGGGGCGAGGTCCGCCCGCACGCGTGCCGTGTGCGGCTCGGGCGCCCCCGTCGCGCCGGGGAGGACGAGCAGGGCGGTCAGCAGAGCGACCCACGCCAGGGTGACGGTCGGGGCAGGTCGCCGGGGCATGGCCGGACGACCCGTCCAAGTCCGGGCCCGACATAACGTGCGGCGGCGTTCGCGCGCACGAACGTTTAGATACCGGCCGCTCCTCTCTCGGAGTGGCCCCGGGCCAGGAGGTTCGCGAGCGATGGCAGTTGTTGCGAAGGTCATCGCGCCGCGGACCCTCTGAGTGCGCCCGCGGACCGGACCGGCCTTCGCTCGCGTCGTCCTCCGTACCGTTCGCCCCGGGCAGGTTCAAACGATGCCCAACAGCGGGTACCTCGACGAGAGCGTGCACTGGAAAGTCCGAACGGGACAGATCGGCTTCGCCGAGCCGACCCACCGCGAGGTCGCGCAGACGATCCGCGACTGCGGTCTGGCGACCGAGGTCGGCCATCGGCTCGGGTCGGGGAAGGAGGCCGACGTCTATCTGGCGCGGGACGGCGAGGCGCTGGTCGCGGTGAAGGTCTACCGGCAGTACCGCACGTCCCACCGGGGCGGAGGCGCGATCAAGCTGCGGGAGATGGGGGACCGCGCGGTCCGGGAGTTCGAACTGCTGGCGTACGCGTGGCAGGGCGGAGCCCGGGTCCCGCGGCCGGGCCGCCGGGTCGAGAACATGTTCTCGATGGAGTACCTCGGGGGACCGGACGGACCGGCGCCCGAACTCCAGCACGTCGACCTCAAAGAGCCGGACGCGTTCCTCGAGCAGACCGTCCGCGGAGTGGAGGGGCTCGCCGAGGCGGGCCTGGTCCACTCCGACCTGAGCCCGTTCAACATCCTCGTCTACCGCGGCGAGCCGTGGTTCATCGACCTCGCGGCCGCGGTGCGGGTCGACCGGCTCGGATGGCCCCCCGCCGTCCGGCTGGAGGAGGCACTGACCGCGATGCGACGAGGGGCCGCCGCGCTCGCTCGGTACTTCCGCCGATACGACCGGACGTGGGACGAAGCCGACGTGTTGCGGCGCGTGCGGGGTCAGATCGACCGATTTCGGGTCGTGTAGCACGCCGTCAGAGGACGACCTCGTAGACCGCGCCGTGCGCCTCGCCCGGGGCACCCTGGGCCCGGCGGTGGGCCTCGCGGAACGCCGGGCCGTTCACCCAGGCGAGGAAATCCTCCCGTCGTTGCCAGCGCGTGATCACGAGCACCTCGGTGCCCGACTCTTCCCGCCACACTTCGAACCCCGCGAACCCGGGCTCGCGGTCGACCCTCCCGGAGCGGTGTCGGAACGCGTCCACGATGCGGTCCGCTTCCGCCGGGGAGCCGACGGTGATGCGGTTGACGCTCGTCCAGACCATGTACGGGCATCTGTCCGCCGCCCATGAGCGTTGGGACGGCGGAGCTCGCGACCCCGGGGTGCACTCGGGATAAACTCGTCGAGGAGCGGGGAGATCGACCGCGCGTACGGACGCATGAAGTACCGGTGCCGGCTCGTGGGTCGATGGTCCGGCCGATTCGAAGGCGCGACCGGGGCCCCCGGTCGGTCGGGGCCGTGCTGGCGCTGGGCGCCCTCGTGGTCTGCGCGGCGCTCGCGAGCCCGTCCGCGTCGCGCGTGAACCCCCCGCGCGACGGATCGATCGTCGTGCACCTGAACGTACTGAACGAAGCCGCCCGGTCGCTCGGCTGCGCGGCTCCGCCGGGGGCCACCTCCTTCGAGTGCGCCGTCGCGGCGCCCACGCACGGGACGAATTCTCCCGGTGCGCGCGCCTCCGCCCCGATCAATGCCTCCGCGTGGATCCCGGTCCCTCAGGTGACGGCGCCGTCGCCCCGGTATGGGGCCGCGATGGTCGACGACGTTTCCGATGGGTACGTATTGCTGTTCGGCGGGGGAACGACCCCGCCGAGTGGGGGCGTGGTGGTGTTCGGGGACACCTGGATCTTCACGAACGGCCAGTGGTCGAACATCACGACCGTCGTCGGGCACGCGCCTCCCCCCCGGGTCGATGCGGGCATCGCCTACGACGCCGCGGATGGTTACGTCGTGATGTTCGGCGGCACGACCGGGGTCGGCGGTGGCGCCGTCCTGAACGATACCTGGACGTACCACGACCAGGTGTGGAGCGAAGTCACCGGCGGCCCGTCTCCGTCCGCCCGCACGGGCGCGGCGATGACCGCGGACGCCGCCACGGGCGCGGTGGTGCTGTTCGGCGGTTGCGTGCCGCAGAACTGCACGGCCGGCGCGGACAACGACACGTGGACGTTCCACGGCGGGGCATGGTCTCGGCTCTCGCCGGTCGGGCCGGTCCCGCCGGCACGGGCCCGCGCGTCGTTCGCCTACGACGCGAGCGACGGAGAGCTGGTGCTGTACGGCGGCGGGACCGCGACCGCCCGCTTCAACGACACGTGGGAGATGCGGGACGGCAACTGGACCGAGCTCCACCCGGCGGTCGCGCCGTCCGACCGCTCGATCGCGGGGATGGTCTACGACCCGGCCGTCGGGGCGCTCGTCCTGTTCGGCGGGAAGTACTTCGGGGACTTCTACGCGGACACCTGGGCATTCACCGGCGGGAATTGGACGATCGTCAGCGCGGTCTACCTCAACGCCCCGTCGCCGCGGGGGGACCCGGGCATGGTCTACGACCCCCAGATGGGTTGCGTCCTGATGATCGGGGGCGAGACGTTCTTCCCGGGGACCCTCAACGACACGTGGGTCCTGACCTCGACCTACGGGAACGTCACCGGCGTCGTCACCCCGCGCACCGCGACCGTGGTCGTGGACGGGACGGCGTTGACCGTCGTCTCGGGCGGCTTCCGCGAGGCCCTCCTGCCCGGGTCGCACACGCTCGAGGCGCTGGCGACCGGGTACGTCTCGCAATCCGACCCGTTCCGGGTCACGGAGGGAGCGAGCACGGTGCTGAGCGTGACCCTCGCGCCGTCGTCGAGCAGCGCGACCAACAGTTCGTCGGCGTCGGGCCCCGTGCTCAGCACCACGGCCTGGGTGGTCATCGCGGGGCTCGCGGCCAGCACCGGATTCCTCGCGGGGACGACCCTCATCTACCGGAGCCGACCGGCGCCGCCGCCTCCCCGCATGGTGGACGACGAGCCGGAGCTGCGCGAACCTCCGACGGAGTAAACGAGGCGTATCTCCGCCGAGGGTAGATAACCGACTCCTGCGGTAGGTGCGGTCGGATGATGTCCGAATCCTCCCGGCCCGCCCGCGTGCTCGCCGCGCTGATCGTCGCCCTGGTCGCGTCCGGTGTCGCGACGTCCGGA
This sequence comes from Thermoplasmata archaeon, assembly GCA_030037815.1. Lineage (GTDB taxonomy): Archaea > Thermoplasmatota > Thermoplasmata > Lutacidiplasmatales > UBA184 > Lutacidiplasma. The sequence continues at coordinate 31,489 of JASHPZ010000011.1, forward strand.
CTGGGCGCGGCGGCGGCGTCGCACGGGCCGGCGGGGGCGCCGGTTCCCGCTCCGTCGGCGACCCCCGCGGCGACCGCCGGTCCTTCCTTGGCGCATCGATTCGTCGCGGTCTCACTGGCCGGACCGAGACCGGCCTGCTGCGGCTCCAGCCTCGGGTGGCTCGCCTACGATGCGTCCGACGGGTCGTTCTACGTCGCGGACGGTCCCTCCTCCGTCGAGGTCGTCGACGCGAACTTCACGTTGAGCCCGAACGTGACGGCGACCGTCGCGGTCGGCTCCGACCCGTTCGGAGTCGCCTACGACAACCAGAGCGGCGACGTCTTCGTCACCAATTCGGGTTCCGACAACGTGAGCGTGCTGAACGGCACCCAGCCGTATCCGATCGGTTCGGTCTCGGTCGGCGTCGACCCGCTGGGGGTCGCGTACGACCCGGTCGACGGGGACGTCTACGTCGCCAACAACCTCTCGAACTCCGTGTCGGTGGTCGACCCCACCACCGACGCGGTGGTCGCCAACGTCTCCGTGGGGTCGAACCCGACAGGGGTCGCCGCCAACCCCGCGACCGGGGACGTCTACGTGGCGAACCACGGTTCCGCGAACGTCTCGGTCCTCGCGCCGTTCACGCACGCGCTCGTCACGACGCTGACGACGGAGCCGGGACCGTATGGCATTGCCGTCGACAACCGGTCGGGGAACGTCTACGTCTCGGACGAGCACGCGGCGAACGTGACGGTGATCAACGGGACGATGGTCTCCGACATGAAGAACATCTCGATCCCCGGCTACGGAACGTGGCTCGACCTCCAGGGGATCGTCTACGACCCGGCCGACAACCTCGTGTGGGTGGCGGGCGGGATCAACCCGATGGTCGTCCTCTCGCCGGTGAACGAGTCGCTCGTCACCGTGCTGACGTTCGACCCCTCGGGAGTCGCCTACGACCCGCTCACCGGGGACATCTGCGTCACCAACACCGCGAACGTGACGTTCGAGTGCGCGGTCTTCCTCGGACCGCCGGTGACGTTCTACACGGTGTCGTTCTCCGAGCAGGGCCTCCCGTCCGGCTACCCGTGGAGCGTCGCGATGGCCGGCGAGAACCTCTCCTCCGAGTACTCGTCCGGTCCGATCGAGTTCGGCGTCCCCAACGGCACGTACGCCTACTGGGTCGGGGGCGCGTTCGCGTACGCCCCGACGATCGGCAGCGCGAGCGTCACCGTGGCGGGCTCGAACGTCGCGGTCACCGTCGCGTTTGTCGCCGTGACCGAGTACACCGTGTCGATCGCAGAATCCGGACTTCCGGCGGACGCTCCGTGGAGCGTTTCGTTCGCGGCTCCGGTGAACGGGTCGTACGCTTCGGTCACCCCGTGGATCAACCTGACGCTCCCGAACGGAAGCTACGAATTCACCCCCTACGCCCAGGGCTTCACGCCCAACGGGACCGCCCCGACGGTCGTCGTCGCGGGCGGCGCGGTGAACGTGGCGGTGTCGTTCCTCTCCGCGGCGACGTACTCCGTCACGTTCGTCGAATCCGGCCTGCCCGCGGGGACGGCGTGGACGGCGGAATTGTCGGTCGCCGGCCAGTCGACGACCGGCGTGTGGATCTCGTTCAACGTCACGAACGGCAACTACTCCTGGTCGGTGTCCGCGGCCGGCTACGTGGCGAACGTTTCCTCCGGTAACGTGACGGTCGACGGGAGCGCGGTGACCGTCTCCGTCGCCTTCGCCGGGGCTCCGTACACCGTGACGTTCACGGAGTCCGGCCTCCCCGCGGGGACCGACTTCGCGGTGACCCTCGCCGGATCGACGGAGACGGGCATCGGTTCGGTCGCGTTCGGCGAGCCGTCGGGCACGTACGACTATTCGGTCGTCCCGGTCGACGGCTACTCCGTCACCCCCGCCGCCGGCTCGGTCGACGTGGAGGCCAACCTCACGGTCGGGCTCCAGTTCGCGCCCGAGAACGCGTCGACCTACGTCGTCACGTTCGAGGAGGCCGGGCTCCCGAACGCCACCGGCTGGGGCGTGGTGATCGGCAGCGCGGTCGAGAGCTCGCTCACGCCCGAGCTCGCGTTCGACGAGCCGAACGGCACCTACGGGTACGTCGTCCTCGCCGTGACCGGCTTCTCGACCAACAACTCCGGCACCGTGGTCGTGGACGGCCAGGACGTCGCGGTCGAGATCGCGTTCAGTCCGACCGCGTACCCGGTCCTGTTCGTGGAGTTCGGGCTGCCGAACGGGTCGCTCTGGAGCGTCACCGCCACCGACACGGCCACGGGCGCGACCCACACGGGCAGCTCGACCACGGACGCCGTCACGCTGGAACTCCCGAACGGGACGTACTCGGTCGCCTACGCATTGCCCGCAGGATACACTGCGACCGCCTCGGGACCGGTGACGGTCGCGGGGTCCGCGGTGACCGGCGGCACGATCGACGTCGGCGGGCCGGCGTCGGGCGGTGGGTCCGGCGGAGTGCCGCTGGGGACCGTCCTCCTGGTCGTCCTGATCGCGGTCGCGGCGGCGACGGTCGTCACGGCGATCGTCCTGCGCCACCGGCTCCCGCCCCCGCCGTGGCGGGGAAGCCCGCCCGACTAGCGGGGCGCGGCGTCCTCGGGCGCGGCGCTTCGGCGCCAGGCGAACCGGATCAGGAACGGGGCGAGCACGGTCGTCACGACCGTGAGCGCGCCGACGAACGGGAGCACGAAGGCGCTGGTCGCGCCGACGTCCGCGCCGCCCTTCGCGACCACGATCGAGAGCTCGCCGCCGCTCGCGGAGAGCGTCAACGCCGTCCGCTTCGCCTCGGCGGCCGAGACCCGCTCCCGACGGGCCGCGACGTAGGAGGCGAGGAGCTTCACGCCGATCGCGGTCGCGAGGAACGCGGCGATCGGGAGGACGTACTGGGGGAGCAGCCCGACGTTCATCAGCGCCCCCATCGAGACGAAGAAGATCGCGCCGAACAGCTCCTTCAACGGGGCCATCAACTCGTGGGCGACCGCCTGCGAGTCCGACTCCGCGACTAAGACGCCCGCGAGGAAGGCGCCGGTCGCGACCGAGATGCCGATCAGGCTCGAGAGGAGCGAGAAGGCGAACGCGAGGGCGAGGATCGAGAGCAACAACGTCTCGCGCGCGCCGGTCGCCCGCAGCCGGTCGATCAAGGGCGAGATCGTGCGGGGACCGAGGACGAGCGCCCCCGCGACGAACGCGAACACGAGGACGAGCGAGAGGATGATCGCGAGCGGCGCGAGGTGGCCGTTCGCCGCGGTCGACTGGAGGACGCCCAAGAGCGTGACCGTGATGATGTCCTCGACGACCGTGATCCCGAGGACGAGGCTCGCGTCCGACGCGCGGAGCACCCCGAGCTCCTCCAGCACGCTCGAGACGATGACCGTGCTCGTGACCGAGATGGCGAGCCCGATGAACAGGCTGTCGTAGACGGAGAACCCGAACGCGCGGCCGACCCCGAACCCCACTCCGAACGTCGCGAGCGACTCCGTGAGCGCGATCACGACCGCCCGCCGCCCGACCGACCGGAGCCGCGCGAGGGGGTATTCGAGCCCGACCGCGAACAGGAGGAAGACGATCCCCATTTCGGCGAGCGCGCTCAGGATGTCCGGATAGTGGATCAGCGCGAACGGCGGCGTGTACGGACCGATGATCATCCCGGCCACGAGGTAGCCGATGACCATCGGCTGCCGGAGCCAGCGGAACAGGAGCGCCATCCCGAGCGCGACCAGCAGGACGATCGCGAGGTCCTCGACGAACAGCGCCTCTTCGAGGGTCATCGCGCGGCGGGCCATCGCAGTGACCCATATGGGCAGGAGCCCCCGCGCGTCCCTCGTCGGTCGCGAAAGCGCTTAGACCGAGGGCGGGGTCCCCTCCGCGGTCGCATGCCGCCGCGCACCTGGGACCTCCGCCACTCCTACTTCGTGCGCGTCCCTCCGACGCGGTTGTTCGCGGCGATGACGGAGCCGAAGCAGCTCGTGCGCTGGCTGTGCGATATCGCCGAGCTCGAGCCCCGGAAGGGCGGACGGTATCGACTCGGCTGGACGGACGGCCCGGTGCACGAGGGCCGCGTGGTCGACTTCCTGCGGAACCGATCGCTGCGCCTGTCGTGGGAGTGGGAAGGCGTTCCGCTCCGCACCACCCGCTTCGGGATGGCGGTCGCCCCGGCGAAGGGTGGGGCGATCGCCACGTTCACCCACTCCGGATTCCCGCGCGAGACGCGGTGGGCGGAACTCTACGCCGGCGCCGAGTGGGGATGGACGTACTTCGCGATGAACCTCAAGTCGTTCCTCGAGTCCGGCCGGGACCTGCGGTCGCCCCGGGACGGCTAGAGTCCCGGGTCGTGTCCGGACGGTCCGGCGCTCCGAGAGGTTCTACCGCTCAGCGACGCGCCGTCACCACGACGCACTCGGCGGGCAGTGCAACGCCCTCGGGCCCGGTCCATCGGCGGAGGTTCTCCCGGGTCCGGCGAAGGACCTCCTCCTGCACGGGAGGGTCCTCCTCGGCCAGCGAGTGGCCGAGCGGGGTCGCCTTTCGGAGCACGTCGAGATACTGTTCGGCGGAATCGAACCGGAGGGTGGCCTCGACCCGGCGTTCGGCGCCTCCGGAGAAGCCGGCGCCCTCCAGGAGCGCGACCATCTCGCCCGGCCCGCCCGTTTCGTACGGGGTCGGCAGGTACCCCGTCTCGTCCGGCTCGGCGTACGCGAGCATCGGGCCGACCATCGCGTGCAGGAAGGGGACGCGCTCGCCCGGCCCCCAGACGCAGACCGCGACCCGTCCGCCCGGCCGTACGACCCGGAACGCGGCGCGGGCGACCTTCTCGGGGTCCGTGAAGATCTGGAAACCGAAGCACGAGACCGCCGCGTCAAACGAAGCGTCCGGGAAGGTGAGCTCGGAGCAGTCCATCACCCGGAAGTCAACGTGCTCGAGCCGTCGAGCCCGCGCGACCTCCTGGGCGATCGCGACCATCTTCTCGGAGAGGTCGACTCCCGTCACGCGGCCCGTCGGTCCGGTCGACCGAGCCATCGTCAGCGCCGGTTCGCCCGGCCCCGTGCCCAAGTCCAGGACCCGCTCCCCCGGCTGGACTGACACGCTCCGAACGACCTCCGCACGGAACGGCTCCAGCCGTTGCATCAGCCCGACGTAGGCGTCCGCGCTCTCGTTCCAGGTCGACCGCGTGTACTCGCGATAGTACTCGTCCGAGTACTTCCAGGGCATCGGTCGTCTCCCCACACGCGCGGTCCGTCGCCGCGCGCCGGACTCCTCAGGTGCGGGGCCGTATCACATTGTGCGTCCCGCTCCATCCCCCTCCCGATGGACCCCGGACCGGTCCTCCTCCGCGCGACGTCCGACCGCGGGTCGCCGCGTCCGGACCGTCCCCTCCCGCGGACGGGATCTCCGCTCCGGACGCTTCGGCGAGCCTCTTATTCCGCCCGCGCTCTCCCGCCCCGGACGCCAGGTTTCCGAAATGCATCGCGGGTCGTCGCACCGATGACGCAGCCGGTCTACGACGAACGGTACGCGCGACCGGGGCTGTACTGGGGCAGCCAGCCCACGCAGCTCGCGCGCGCGCTGGTCCGCATCGCGCGCAAACTCCCGCGTCCGCCGAAGACGCTCGTCGACCTGGGGTGCGGCGAGGGACGCGACTCGATCTACTTCGCCCGTCACGGATTCCGGGTCGAGGGCGTCGACCTCTCGAGCGTCGGAATCCGGAAGGCGGAGCTCCGGTCGGCCCGGCTCGGCGCCTCCGTTCGATTCCGCGTGGGGGACATGCGGACCTACCGTCTGGCGCGACGCGTGGACGTCGTCTTTTCGTCGGGCGCGCTGAACAACCTACCCCGCCGAACCCGCACGGCCCGGTTCGAGCACTTCAAGTCCCGCACGACGCCGGGCGGGATCCACGCGATGAACGCCGACGTGCTGAAGCCGTACATCCCGCCGTCCTCGATGAATCCCTGCGCCACGCCATTCCGGTCGGGGGAGTTGCTGGGGTACTACTGGGACTGGGAGATCCTGGATTCGGGGTCGGGCGAGTTCATCTCCCACGCCGGCGGCGTGCCCCATCGGAAGGCGATGGACGTGGTCATCGCCCGAAAGCCGCCTCCGGCCTCGGCGTGAGCCCACGTCGGAAGGCCGAGAGGACGCGCGACCGCGCTGCGCGCAAGTCGGAGTCCGTCGGGTGTACCGAATTCCCTCAGACGTCGGAGGAGGGGGACTCGGTCTCGTCGAGGTAGGGGACGCCCGTGCTGGGATTCGAACCCAGGTCTGAGGCTCCGCAGGCCTCTAGGATAATCCATTGCAGCGAAGGGGGTAGGGTCCCCCTTCGTAGCTACCCCACACGGGCACCCGCGTTTCGTGGTCCTCGGCTTCGCGCCGAGCCGGGTGCGCTATAAAAGCGGGAGCGCGCCGGGCCGCGACTCCGCGCCACACTTTATACCGGCCGGGGCTCCGGAGTCGGCCGAGGTCCTTCCGCAAGCGATGGCGGCCCCGGAGACATCCGACCCGTGGGACCACCTGCGCGCGCTCCCGATGGGGCGACGCGTCGAGATCTCGGACGGCGCGGGCCACACCTGGACCGGCACCGTGGTTCCCCGGCACGAACTCTCCGGAGACCGGATCCTCCCGTTGAAGCTGGACAACGGCTACAACATCGGGATCCTGATCGAACCGGGGTTCCGCGTTCGGGAGCTTCCCCCCGCCCCGTCCCCGCCGACGAACGGCGTCTCCTCCCCGGCGCCGACCCCTTCCGGCACCAGCCCCGTAGTATTGCTGACCACGGGCGGAACGATCGCCTCCCGGGTCGACTACACGACCGGGGGCGTGCGCCCCGTCCGCGAGGAGCGGGAGATCCTGGCGTTCTACCCCGAGCTCGCCCACTCGGGGCCCGTGCGCATCGTTCCGGTGTTCGACCGCCTGAGCGAGAACATCGTCCCGGCGGACTGGCCGATCCTGGCCCGTCACGTCGTGGAGTCGTTCGCCGCGGGGGCCCGGGGCGTCGTCGTCGCGCACGGGACCGATACGCTCGGGTTCACCGCCGCCGCGCTGGCGTTCCTCCTCCGGGACCTGCCCGGTCCGGTCGTGCTCGTCGGCGCGCAGCGCTCGCCCGACCGACCCTCTTCGGACGGGTCGAGCAATCTGGACGCGGCGGTGACGCTCGCCCGCGACGGTCGGTTCGGGGAGGTCGTCGTGCTGATGCACGCCGGGCTCTCGGACGACCGGTTCGCCATCCATCGGGCGACCTGGGTGCGCAAGATGCACTCGAGCCGCCGGGACGCGTTCGAGAGCCGGAACGCTCCCCCGCTCGGGCGGGTCGAGTCCGGGCGGGTCCACCTCGACCAACCGGCGGCGCCGCCGGCGAGCGGTCCTCCCCGAGTCGACGGGCCGCTCGACGACCGGGCGGTGCTGCTCTGGATGTACCCGGGCCTCGACCCCACGGTCGCCGACCGGTTCGTCGACGGTCAGCGGGGCGTGGTGCTCGCGGGCACCGGGCTCGGACACACCGCCGCCACCCACCTCGACTGGATCCGCCGACGGGTGGCGGCCGGTACGGTGGTGGCGATGACGACCCAGTGCCTCGGCGGGAACGCGGACCCGTACGTCTACGCGACGGGACGGGAGCTCCTGGAAGCCGGGGTCACGTACCTCGACGACCTGCTGCCCGAAACGGCCTACGTGAAGATGCTCTGGGCGCTCGGACACGCTCCCGAGCCGGACGGGGTGCGGCGCCTGCTCCGGCAGAGCCTCGCCGGCGAGTTCCTCGACCGTCACCGCCCGGCGGGGGCGGCATGAAGGCGGGACTCGAGGTCCACCAGCAGCTCGCGACCGGGAAGCTGTTCTGCGCCTGCCCGTCCGAGCTCACCGAGGAGGTCGGCCCGACGTTCGTGCGCCGCCTGCGCGCGACCAGCGGCGAGAACCTCCGGGTCGACCGCGCCGCCTCGCTCCAGGCGGAGCGGGGCCTTCGCTACCGGTACGAGACGGGGCCGGCGAACTGCCTCGTCGACATGGACGAGGAACCGCCGCACCCGATGAACGAGGCGGCGCTCGACACCGCGCTCACGCTCGCGGTGCTCCTGGACGCCCGCCCGGTGGACGAGATCGCCGTGATGCGCAAGATCGTGATCGACGGGTCGAACACCAGCGGCTTCCAGCGCACCGCGCTCATCGCGATGGGCGGACACCTGGACCTGGCCAGCGGTCGGTCGGTGTCGATCCAATCGATCTGCCTCGAGGAGGACGCCGCGCGTCGCATGGGCGAGGAGTCGGGCGAGGTCACCTACCGGCTCGACCGGCTCGGCATCCCCCTCATCGAGATCGCGACCGGCCCGGACGTGCGCTCGGGCCCCGAGGCGCGGGAGGTCGCGGAGGAGATCGGCGCGCTCTTGCGCGCGACGCGCCGCGTGCGGCGCGGGATCGGCACCATCCGCGAAGACCTCAACGTCTCCACGGACGGCGGCCAGCGCATCGAGATCAAGGGCGTGCAGGAGCTCCGGCTCGTACACGAGTACGTGGAGGGGGAGGTCCGGCGCCAAGAGGTCCTCCTCGCGGTCCGCGAGGCCCTTCGGGCGCGGCAGGCCCACGTCGGAGACCCCGGGGGCGTCGACGTCACCGCACGGTTCAGCGACATCGTCCAGGGTCCCCTCTCGGCGGCCAGCCGCCACGAAGGCCCGATCCTCGCCCTCGCGCTCCCGGGCTTCGGGGGCCTCCTCCGGTCCGCGCCGGGATCGGACGAGCGGCTCGGCCGCGAGCTCGCCGACCAGGCCCGCGCCGCCGGCCTGCGCGGGCTCCTCCACTCGGACGAGCTCCCGAACTACGGCGTGACCGCCGACCACGTGGCGGCGGTGCGGGCCGACCTCGGTTCCGGTCCGGACGACGCGTTCGCGCTCCTCACCGACCGGTCGCCGGAGCGGGCCCGGGGGGCGCTCCGTCGTGTCGCCGAACGGGCGGCCGCGGCGCTCGACGGCATCCCCGGCGAGACCCGGGACCCGCTCCCGGACGGACGGACCCGGTACTCGCGGCCCCTCCCCGGCGGGGACCGGATGTACCCCGAGACCGACGTGCCGCCCATCCCGGTGACCCCGGAACGCATCGCCCGGATCCGGGCCCGACTCCCCGAGCGCCCGTCGGCGCGGCTCGCGCGCCTCGCGCACGACCACGGGCTCGGGACCGAGGTCGTCCGGCAGGTGGTGTACGGCGACCTCGAGGACCGCTTCGAGGAGTTGACCGGCCGCGGCCACTCGCCCGTGCTCGTCGCCCGCCTGCTGACCCAGGAGCTCCCGGCGGCCGCGCCGGACGGAGGGTTCGAACCCTCCCCCGCGACGCTCGACGCGCTCCTCGGCGCGGCAGAGTCGGGCCGCATCGCGAAGGAGGGGATCCCGACGGTGCTCCGGGGTCTCGCGAACGGCGCTCCGAGCGTCGAAGCCGCGATCGGAGCCGCGGGTCTCGGCGGATTCACCGCGCAGGACCTGGACGCCGTGGTCGCCCGCGTCGTGGACGCGAACGCGGAACTCGTCCGTCGCCGCGGGCCGGAGTCGTTCTCGGCGCTGATGGGGGACGTGATGAAGGAAGTGCGCGGCCGGCGCGACGGGCGCGAGGTCGCCGAGGCGTTGCGTCGGGCGATCGCCCGGGGCGGTCGGGGACCCGACGCGGTCGGAGCCGCGTGACCGAGCGCCGCACCGGCGGGTCCGGGTCGCCCGCGCGCACCCGCTGGCGGGCCGTGGTGACCGACGTCGACGGGACGCTGACCGACCGCGACCGACGTCTCGACCCCGGAGCGGTCCGTTGGGTCCGACGGCTCGAAGCCCACGGGATCCCGGTCGTCCTTGCCACGGGGAACGTGCTCCCGATCGCGCTCGCCCTCTACCGGTCGCTCGGTCTCTCGGGGCCGATCGTCGCCGAGAACGGCGGGATCGTCTACCGGCGCACGCCGGACCGACGGGACGAGGTCGAGCGGCTCGCCGACGTGCGCGCGGCCCGCGCGGCGTTCCGCACGCTACGCCGCGCGGGACTCCCGGTCCGCCGGCTGTTCACCGACCGTTGGCGGGAGAGCGAGGTCGCCCTCGAACCGACCGTCTCCGTCCGGGCGATCCGGGCGGCGCTGGGACCGCGCGCGCGCGTCACGGTCGAGTCGACCGGCTACGCGGTCCACCTGATGGAGCGGGGCGCGGGCAAGCGACGGGGCGTCGAGGCCGCGCTGCGGCCGCTCGGGTTCGGGCTCGGGGAGTGCGTCGTGCTCGGCGACGGCGACAACGACGTCGGGATGCTGCGCGCCGCCGGCTTCGGAGTCAGCTTCCGGTCGGGAAGCCCCCGCGCGCGCCGGGCCGCCCGGTACGTCTCCCGGGCCGATTTCGCCGAGGGGTTTGACGAAGGGCTTAAAGCGAGCCACATTCTCGGATGACCGTTCCCGCCGGGAGGGAACTGCCATGCTGGTCGGCCAGTGCGCGAAGTGCGGCACCCCCGCGACGCTGGGGTGCACCATCTGCGGGCGCACGTTCTGCCGCTCCTGCCTCGACTCCGACGAGCGCGTCTGCTCGGACTGCCTCGAGATCCAAAAGCACGCGAAGAGCCCGGTCCAGTCGCGGCCCCCGCCGTCCCGGCGGATCCATCGCTCGCCGCCGACGATGGCGCGGAACTAGCGCGCCGGCGTCTCGCCCGAATAGTCGTAGCCGGGCAGGACGGTAGGCCCCCGCGCCGACTCGCGCCCGATCAGCAGCAGCACGACCCCGAACGCTCCCGTGAACAGCCCGAACGCGAACGTCGCCCAGGCGAACGGACCCAGCGTGCTCGTGATGCGGGCCACGCGGATCGACATCCCGCCGCTCCCCGCGAGGTAGTGCAGCACGACGTTCGCGAGGACGCCGAATCCCCATCCGAGTACGACAAGGAGCCCGCCCGCGACGAAGTAGCCCGCGCGTTCGTCCCCCTTCGGGTCGAACGGCGGAACCGCCGGCGTCTCGTGGACGTCCACCACGACCGGCCCACCCGGGTCCCCGCTATATCGTTGGGGGCGCGGGCCGGTCCGGTTCCGCGTCGGACCACCGGTCGGGGCGGCGGGGTCCCCGATCGACCCCCCCTTCCGAGGAAGCGGTGCGTTGCTTATTTATACTAATGTAAACTTACTAATTCTGTACACCCACGGTGGTCCATGACGAACGAAATCGATAGCGCCGAGAGCCCGACGAGCCCCTGGAGCGACTTCGACCGCGCCTTCGCCGACCTGCACGCCCGCCTGTTCGACGGCGGCGCGGGCCCGTTCTTCGGGTTCGCGCTCGCGTCCCCGGACGGCGGCGCGCCGACCGTCTACCGCGCCGCGCGGACCGACCTGCGCGACTCGGGACCCGCCTACCACCTCACCCTCGAGGTGCCCGGGATCCCGAAGGAGAAGCTCCAGGTCCGCGTCCGCGGCGCCTCGGTCGAGGTGCGCGGCGAGCAGGCGACCGCCGCCGAGTCGACACAGGAGAACTTCGTCCACCGCGAGCGGCGGTATTCGGGCTTCTACCGCGCGGTCGAGCTGCCCGAGCCCGTGGTCGCGAAGTCCGTGACCGCGAAGGTCGAGAACGGCCTCCTCGAGCTCGAGCTGCCGAAGGAGCACCCGACGCCCGAGGACGTCGAGGTCCAGGTCCCCGTCGCGTAGACGGGAGGCCCGACCGGGCGGGCGCGCCCCCGCCCCGAACCCTTTCCTCCTAGCCGAACCCCGGGATCGCCTTCCCGTCCGGTTTCCCCGGACGCAACGGCGGCTTGCGGAGCTCCTTCGGGCATTCGACCAGGCGGACGAGCGGCGCCGACTGGACGATGTAGGCGGGGAGCCCGGTGTTGGGGTCGTTCCCCGCCCGGAGGATGTTCATGATCTCGAGCCGCACCTCGACCACCGAGCCGTCCTTCAGCTTCAGGCGCACGCGGCCGTCGCCCTCGACCGTCTGGTAGTCGACGATCTCGGCGTTGGCGAGGTCGGGCGGAGGTCCGCCCGCCGGATTCATCATCGAGCGCCCCGGGCCGCGACGCGGGTCTTGAGCAGCGCGCGCGGGTCCTCGCCGGCGACCGTGATCCCGAGCGAGACGCAGGTGCCGATCACCTGGTTCATCTTCTCCTCGATCGTCCGGCCGTGGAGGTCCTCCCCCTTCGCCTCCGCGATCTTGCGCACGGCGTCCAGGGAGACGTCCCCGATCGGCTCGGTCTTCGGCTTCCCCGAGCCCTTCTCCTTCTTCGACTCCTTGAGGAGGAGCGCCGCCACCGGCGGCCGCCCGACCGCGAGCGTGAACGCCCGCGTGTTCGGGTCGACCCGGATGACGACCGGGACGCGCATCCCGGCGAACTGCTTCGTCTCCTCGTTGATCTTCTGGACGACCTGGCCGACGTTGACGCCGAGCGGACCGAGCGCCGACCCGAGGGTCGCGCCGGCGGCCGCCTTGCCGCCCTCGACCAGGATGCTCACCTCAACTGCCACCCTTCCCGCCTCCCTTCTCCAGCATGCGAACGTGGTCGCCGCGCACCGTCACCGGGATCGGGACGACCGCCTCGATCAGTTCGACCGTGATCTCTTCCTTCGCCTGGTCGATCTTCTTCACGCGGGCCTTCTCGCCCTTGAACGGCCCCGAGATCAGTTCGACGATCGCGCCCTCGACGAACCCTTCGACCGTGATCTTCGGGACGAGGAGCGGCTCGACCTCCTTCAAGGTCGTCTCCCCCTCGACGAGGCCGCGGGCCTTGCGGATGCCCTTCAGCATCTCGCGGACCCCCTCGAAGCTCATCCCCTCCGCGAAGACGTAGCCGCGGATGACCGACGGGACGAGCATCGCGAAGACGACGTCCGGTTTCTCCTCCGCGCGGGCGAGCAGCGTGTCGGCGACCTCCCGCTCGTAGCCCCGGGACGTCTTGATCGCGAGGACGGCCTGGCGGGCGACGCAGCCGAGCGTCAGCTTGCTCGGCGAGCCGCCCTCCGGCCCGGAGGCGGCGATGCGGACCTCGACCTTGTCGCCGTACCGGACGCCGACGGGCGCCGTGATCTCGAACGAGAGCGGGACGCCGACGTTCGGTTGGACCGCGACCTTCACCGACTCCTTGCGCGGGAACAGCTCGACCGCGGTGCGCTTCCCCGGGGGCGTCCAGCGGACGGGCCACTCGGCGCCCTCGCCCGGATAGGTCGAGGTGTAGCCGATCTCGATCGTGAGGGCGGCGTCGCCGGCGGCCGCGGAGCGGCTCGTCAGGACCGCCGAGAGGGTGGTGACGGTCCCCGCCGTCACCGGGCGGAGCGTATCGTCGGCCGCCTTGAGCGAGAGGAGGGTCGGCGCCTCGGGCTTCGGCGGGGCCGGGGCCGCCGCGGCCGCCGGTGCGGGGGCGCTCGCCGCGCTCTCCGTCTTCTTCGGGGGCGGCGGCGTCGGCGCGCCCGACAGCAGCCCGATCCCTTCGTCGTCCGGCATCCGGTCGCCTCCTACAGCCCCGACAGGTAGTTCGCCCAGAGCCACGGGCCGGCCTGCGTGAAGAAGATGTAGATCGCGAACCCGGTCATCCCGATCAGGATCGCGCCGAGCCAGGTGACCCCGAGGACCTTCACGTACTCCTCGGAGGTCGGACGGCGGGCCATCCGGAGGATGCGGCCGTACTTGCCGTGGCCGATGGTGCGCAGCCGTCCGTCGACGGTGTCTTGCACCCGCTTCGCGCGGTCGAGGAACGCCATGGGGTAACCCACCTAGTGCACCACGTCGAGCTCGGCGCCGGCCTTGCGGGCCGACGCGGCGCCGGACGGAGCGCCCCCGAAAATCTGCGGGGATTTAACTCCGGTCACCACGAGCATCACGCGGATCGTGCTCTGCATCGTCGGATCGACCGCCGCACCCCAGATAATCCGGGCGGTCGGGCTGATCGCCTTCTGGACGACCTCGCTCGCCTTCTGGGCCTCGCTGACGGTCATGTCCGGGCCGCCGGTGACGTTGATCAGCGCGCCGGTCGCGCCCGCGATGTCGACGTGGAGGAGCGGGGAGTTGATCGCCTCGAGGACGGCGTCCTCGGCGCGGTTCTCGCTCTCCGATTCCCCGATGCCGATCAGCGCGACCCCGCCGCCCTTCATGATCGTGCGCAGGTCGTTGAAGTCGAGGTTGACGAGGCCGGGGCGCGTGATGATCTCCGTGATCCCGCGGATCGCGCGGGCGAGGACCGAGTCCGCGACCTTGAAGGCGGTCTGGATCGGGAGGCGCGGGACGAGCTCGAGGAGACGGTCGTTCGGGATCGTGATGACCGTGTCGATGGTCGAGCGGAGCCGCTCGAGACCCCACATCGCGTTCTCCTGGCGGACGAGGCCCTCCGACGCGAACGGGAGGGTGCAGACCGCGATCGTGAGCGGGTTGCCGCCGTTCGCGTCCTTCGCGCACTGCGCGACCACCGGCGCGGAGCCGGTGCCGGTCCCGCCGCCGAGGCCGCACGTGACGAACACCATGTCCGAGTTCTGGAGGCTCTTCTTGAGCTCGTCCTCGGCTTCGCGCGCCGCCTGCTCGCCGACCTGCGGGAGCGCGCCCGCGCCGAGGCCGCGGGTGAGGCGCCGCCCGAGGAGGATCTTGCGGGGCGCGTGGATCGCGAGGAGGTGCTGGGCGTCCGTGTTGCACGCGACCATCTCCGCGCCCGAGAGGCCCTCCTCGGCGAGTCGGTTGATGGTGTTGCAGCCGCCGCCGCCGCAGCCGACGACCTTGATGTTCGTCTTGAGGGAGGCGAGGACCGCTTCGAGTTCCGCGTCGTCCGACGTCGGAGGGGGCGCTTCGGCCGAGCGCTTCGGCTCTCCGGGCAGGTGCGCGAGGATATCCTGGGCGAGCGGTCGCATCACGCGAGTTCTCCGGTCCGGCGGAGCAGCGAGCCTATTATAAAGCGTACCGCCGACCGGACGGGGGCGCGATGGAGTACGGGCGCTGGGCCGCGCGGTACGACCAGATCCGGGGCGAGTTCGGGTTCCCGTTCGACGCGGAGGTCGCCGCCGCGGACCGGCTCGAGTCCCTGCTCCCCGACGCGGCACGCGCGCTCCCCCTCGATCGGGTCCGGTCGCGGCTCGCCGGCCATCCGGTCGTGATCGTCGGCTCCGCGCCGGGCGCAGGCCCTCCGCCCGTCTGGCGCTGGTCGACGACCGGGCCCGTCCCGGCGATCGTCGCCGCCGACGGCGCGACGGTCGACTGCCTTCGCGCCGGGCTCGTCCCCGCGGTCATCGTCACGGACCTGGACGGTCCGGTCGAGAGCGAGGTGACGGCCAACCGGCGCGGGAGCCTCGTGGTCGTCCACGCGCACGGGGACAACCGGCCCGCGCTCGACACGTGGGTGCCCGAGTTCCCCGGGGAGCTCGCGGGTTCGTGGGCCGGACCGCCCCGCCCGGCGCTCCTCAACGTCGGCGGGTTCACGGACGGCGACCGGGCTGCCTACCTCGCCGAGGCGTCGGGCGTCCCCGAGATCCGGCTCTGGGGGTTCGACTTCGACCGGACCGAGGAGAGCGACCCGGCGCGACGCGCGCGCAAGCTCGCGAAGCTTGCCTGGGCCCGTCGACTGCTCGCGGAGCTCGACCGGGACGGGTCGGCGCCGCTCCTCCTCTGGCGTCGGGACGGCTCGACCGTCCCCTATCCGGACGGCAGGAACGCGACGTCCACGAGGTAGACGACGTTCGGCCCATTCTCGTAGAGGACGACGAACGGGAGGGTGCCGAACCAGGCGACCGCCGCGGAGGAGAGCGGCGCGGCGAGCGCGGACGGGTCGAGGGCGACGCCCGTGTACATCACCGCGTCGACCGCCACGAGGTCGATCGGGTGCGGGTCCGCCGGGTTCGGGGCGCCGACCGACCGCAACTCGCCGACCACCGCCGGCCAGTCCGCGTTCGTCCCCGTGAACAGGTAGGTGGTCGTCACCCAGGTCGCGGGGTTGCCGTCGAACCCGAACACCATCGACGAGAGCCGGTGGTCGGAGGCGACCACCCACGTCGGCGGCGCGGCGAGGCCGACCCACATCCAGAGCGCCGCGTCGGCGGGCGTGAGTCCCTCCTGGAACCCGCCGAAGTCCGCGGGCGGCGGGTAGACGATCGCGGCGTTGGCGGCGAGGAGGACCGTGACGCCCACGCAGGCGGCGACAAACGCGCGCCGGCCCCCGCGGTCCCCGGCCGCGACCACGAGCCGCGCGATCCCGACCGCGACCAGGAGCCCGATCGGCAGGAACAGATACTCGACGTGCCGCGAGGGGGCGAGGGTGGAGGAGAACGCGACCAGCGTCCCGCCGGGCCGGGTCGCGTCCCCGACCGCTCCGAGCAGGAGGAGGACGCCGGCCGACAGGCCGAGCGCGCCGGTCCACGTGAGCCCGAACAGTCCGAGCCGCGCCGTGGTCGGGGCCCGCCGGCTCCCCGCGGCGAACACGCCGAGCAGGAGCACCGGCGCGAACCAGGCGATCGCCCCGAACGTGGTCGTCTGGGTCGTGCCCGGGAGCGGCACGAGGGTGACGACCGCGACCGCCGCGAACACGACGACCGCGATCGCGACCGCGTCGCGCAACACGCTCCGGTCGGACGGCAGCCGGACCCATCCCGAGTGTGGGCGCGCGCGCCGCCGGCGGAGGTAGACGAGCCCCGCGGCCGCGGCGACGCCGAGGAGTCCCGCAGCCTCGAACGCCGCGAACCCGACGGCGCTCGACTCCCCGAAGCCCGGCAGGAGGACCTTCGCGACGAACGCGGTCGTCCCGTAGAACCAGTAGACGAACGTGAGCGTGACGAACCCCCCGAGGAACGCGAACTCCCGGGTCGGGAAGCGACGGCTCCAGAGCCCGGGACGCCAGAGTTCGAGCAGGACGATCCCGCCGAGGGCGCTGACCGCGAAGAAGTACGACGAGAGGTGGTGGGTGACGACCAGGGCCGCCGCCGTGAGCGAGAGCGGAAGGAACCACCGCACGTCCCGCCGGCTCTCGACCAGCATCCAGAGACACCCGACGACCAGGAAATCTCCGAGCGCGAGCGGCGCGGGGTGCGCGATCGAGAACAGCCGCGGCATCGCCAGCGACCCCACCGCCGCGGCGAGGAGCGCGACCGTGTCGTGGGGGTAGAGCCGTCGGAACAGGAGGAAGAGCGGCAGCACCGAGAGGACGGCGACGACCGGCACGATGACCGTGAGCGCCGAGAAGACGTCCAGGTGGAGCGCCCCCGCGCCCGCGCCGGCGAGCAGGAAGATCCCGGGGAAGTCCGGGTACGCGGTCCCCCACCCGGTGTACGCCGCGCCGTGGGGCACCGTCCCCGTCGCGACCAGGTCCGCAGTCAGCCGGTAGTACTCGCCCGAGTCGGAGCCGAACAGCGCGAACGACGCGTACGGTTCGAGCGCGAGGAACACGAGGAGCGTCGCGAGGCCCGCGAGGAGCAGTACCGTCTCCGGGCGCATCGGCGGAACGACCGCGCTCGGCGGGGCCCGGGCGGGCTCGTCCGCCATCGAGGCGCGCAGACCCTCGACCGCCGTTAAAGGGTTGGTTCGGACCCGCCGGGGCCGATCCCCGCGCCGCGTACCGCAGTATCGATAAATAGAGGGGCAAGGTGCGGCCCCCGACTCCGAGGGGCTGCATGGCGACTCGCCGTCAGAAAACCGTGCCGAAGAAGTCGCGTCCGGCCGCCGGAGGCGCGGCGCGGAAAGCGCCGGCGCGTCCCGCCCCGGCGGCGCCCAAAACGGCGCGTCCGTCCCCCAAGAAGCCCGTCCCGAAGCCCGCGAAACCGGCGGCCCGTCCGACCGGGAAGGCCCCCGCGAAGCCGGCGGGCAAGTCGTCGTCCGCCGCGAAGACCCCGGAACCTCCCCTCGAGGTCCCGCTCCCCGGTGGCCGGCGCCACGTCCTGTCGCTCTCGTTCGTCCGCGACGGCGACGAGTTCCTCGCGCGCCTCGAGACCGACTCGGGCCACATCACCGAGCTGAAGAACCGCTCGTTGGACCAGCTCCTGACCCTGGTCGCGAGCGAACTCGAGGACCTGCTCGAGTAGACGGGTGATCCGGCGCCCCGCTACGGGGTCGGGACCAGGTCCGCCTCGACCAGGTACGTCCGCCGCACTCCGTTGGACGACAGTTCGAGCGACACCGCCGGCTCCGGAGCGATCGGGCTCGCCGGGAACCGTCGCACGACGCGCGCCGAGTAGCTCCCGTCGCGCGGGAACTCGCGCCGTCGGCCGAACCGTCCGACGACGACGGTCGCGTCCGGTCGGAGCTCCACCCGGCGCGGGGCGACGCCGACCGAGACGAGGAACCCGCCGGCCCCGATCGCGAGGGCTACCGCGCTGAACAGTAGGACGCCGCCGGCCGACCCGGAGCTGGTGCCCCCCGGGGTGGTGCGGTCGTAGAGGAGGAGGGTCGCGTAGAGCACGACCAGGACGCCCACGAACAGCAGGCCGACACGCAGGGCTCGCCGGGTTCCGCCGCGATTCTCGCGCACGTCGGGGGCGCCCGACGGCGCCGGCGCAACGGCGCCCGGCCCCGCGACGCGGACCGCGCGGGTCCGCGCGGCGC
The DNA here is from genome assembly GCA_030037815.1 of Thermoplasmata archaeon. Classification (GTDB taxonomy): domain Archaea; phylum Thermoplasmatota; class Thermoplasmata; order Lutacidiplasmatales; family UBA184; genus Lutacidiplasma. Next base: position 49,959 of record JASHPZ010000011.1, read on the forward strand.
GACCGATGCGGATCGGATGGGTGGCGGACACCGAGCGAGGTCCTTCGAGTACGGGGGGTTCCCCGTCCTTTAAGCCACCGCCGACCCACGGGCGGCCGAGGCCGACCCACACCGAGTACCTCACGATGCGGACCGCCGAAGAACGCGAGCTCGTCAACATCACCGACCGCGTCCGTTTCGCGGTGTGGGCGAGCGGGATCCGGGACGGGCGCGTGCTCGTCTCGTCGCCGCGCATCACGGCGGCGGTCTACGTCAACGACGAGGAATCCGGGCTCCTATCCAACCTCGCGGCGTGGGCGGAGCGGCTCGCCCCGCGGGGCGACTACGCCCACCCTCAGACGGGCGAGACGAACGGCGATCCGCACCTCAAGAACCTCCTCCGGGGCCACCCGGTCGTCCTGCCGGTGACGTCCGGCGACCTCGACCTCGGCCCGTGGGAACAGGTGGTCTACGGGGAGTTCGACGGGTGTCGTCCGAAGCGCGTCATCGTCAAGGTCGTCGGCGACGCCGCGTGAACGCGGGCGCCGCCCGTCACGCCTCGAGCGCGGGGTCGCCGCCGCCGCCCGCGGCCGCCGCGCCCTTCGGCAGCGGGGCGTCCAAGTCGACGAGCGGCACCTTGCGCGCGATCTCCGCGGCCATTGCCGAACAGGCGGACGGCGGCACGGGGCGGGTCGTGTACCCCGGCAGCGCGAGGTCGTACGTCACGACCTTCTTCTCGGCGATCGTCTCCCAGACCGCGCGGAAGATCCGGTTCGCCGCCTCGGTCTCGCCGACGTGGCGGAGCAGCATCTCGACGCAGAGAATCTCGGCCACGGGGTCTGCGCGGTCTTGCCCCGCGTACTTCGGCGCGGAGCCGTGGACGGGCTCGAACACCGCGAGCCCTTCCCCGTAGAGCGCGCCCGGGGCGACCCCGAGGCCGCCCGCGAGGCCGGCGCACAGGTCGGAGAGGATGTCGCCGAAGAGGTTCGTCGTCACGATGACGTCGTACTCTTCGGGCTTCTTCGCGAGCTGCATGCACATGTTGTCGATCAGCCGCTCGTCCGACGGGATGTCGGGGTACTTCGCCGACATCTCGCGGAAGGCGGTCTGGAACAGCCCGCCGGTCGTCTTCATGATGTTCGCCTTGTGGACCGCCGTGACCCGCCGGCGGTGCTCGCGCTTCGCGAGCTCGAACGCGAACTTGACGATGCGGTCGGAGGCCTTGCGCGTGATGATGTTGATCGTCTCGGCCGCGGAGTGGTCGCGGTCGACCCAGTGCTCGACGCCGGCGTACAATCCCTCGGTCGCCTCCCGGACGACGATCAGGTCGGTCTCGGGGAACCGCGTCCCCTCGCCCGCGATCGCGCGGGCGGGCCGGACCGACGCGTAGAGGTCGAGCTGCTGGCGGAGCGCGACGTTGACGGAGCGGAACCCGCTCCCGATCGGCGTCGTGATCGGGCCCTTCAGCGCGAGCTCGTTCTTGCGGATCGACGCGAGCACGTCGTCGGGCAGCGGGGTCCCGGACCGTTGGATCGCGACCTCGCCGGCCTCGACCACGTCCCAGTCGATCGCGACCCCCGTCGCGGCGGCGACCGTCCGCGCGGCGGTGGTCACCTCGGGGCCGATGCCGTCTCCCGGGATCAGGGTCACGCGGTAGCCCATCGAGCGCCCCGAGGCGGCCCGAGCCGCGGTCGGATTTAAGGAGTCGGCCGCGGCTTCGCCGGCGCCGGCCCGGGAGCCGCCGCGGCGGGCGCGGGGACGATCCGGCCGAGGACCGACCGCAGGACCTGGTCGCGCACGGTCCCGTCGTCCGCCCCGGGGCTCCAGACGGTGATCACGGCGTCCCAACTCTGGGCCGCGATGTCGGCGACGTGGAGGCGCGGGGCCGACCCGCGGCCGCCCGGCACCGGGAAGTCCCGCGCGATCTCCGCGAGCGCGGCCTCCACCGTCGGGACGGGCACCGTGAGCGGGAACGTCATGCGCACCCGCGTGGCCTGGGCGGCGCGCGGCTGGAGGATCAGCGCGGTCAGGACGATGGAGTTCGGGACGCGGGCGGTCCCGCCGCTGTCGACCCCGAGCACCGTGTACAGTAGCCCGACGTCCTCGACCGTCCCCGAGTAGCTCGGATACATCATCTCGTGGTTGTAGCTCGGACCGATCGCGCCGTAGCTCGACGAGACGAAGCTCACCCGGTCGCCGGGTCGGAACGGGTCGGCGATCGCGAGGAGGATGCCGGCCATGACGTTCGACAGCACGGTCTGCGCCGCGAGCCCGAGGATGATCCCCGCGAACGCGCTGCCGAGGAAGATCGAGGACGCCGAGACGCCGGCGAGGTCGAACAGCGCGAGGACCGCGCCGACCGCGATCACGAGGTTGATGAACAACCGGATCACGTGGCCGTGCGACCGGCGACCGCTGCGCACCAGCACGCCGTTGATCGCGTTCGTCACGGACGCGGAGACGAGCCACGCGAGGAGGGCCACCGCGCCCGCCTCGAGCAGGAGGATCTCCGGGTCCGTCAGGCCGTGGAGCACCCGGTCGTTGAACACGGTGAACAGGATGTAGAGCCCGACGCCGAGGACGGCCGTCAGCGCCAGGTTCCGGAGCAGGATCCGGAGCGGCTTCGGGTCGGGGTCGTCGGGCACGCCCCCCCGAACCCCCCTCCCGCATAGCAGTTTTCACGGGCGAAGGTTCGGGTAAACAGTATTCTTATAATTCATAGGAATCCACGAACCCATGCTCGCCTGTCCGCACCCCGAGGTGCTGTCGAACGAGTGGCTTCCGCCGATCGCCATCGGCCGCGAGCCCGAGGTCGCCGAGGTCGTCCGCCGTCTCGACCCCCCGCGGCCGCGGGCGCCGCCCCCGTGGTGGGTGGCGGTCGTGGGCCCCTCGGGGGCCGGGACGTCCACGGTCGCCCGGCGGGCGGCGCGCGAAACGGCCGACCGAGTCCGCGGCGGGCTCTCCGGTCCCCCTCCGCGCGTGTTGCCGATCCGCGTCGGCGACGTGCGCGGGACCCATGGGGTCGCGACCGCGATGCTGCGCAAACTGGACGACGGGTTCGACGGCCGCGGGTTCGCCGTCACCGAGATCCTCGCGGGGGTCCTGCGTCGCGTGCGCCGCGAGGGACGTCCCGTCGTTCTCGTGTTCGACGACGTCGCGGTGGGCGGCGCCGACCTCGCGCCGATCCTGCTCGCCCTCGGGAATCCGGACCGGTTCCTTCCGGAGGGGGAGGTGGGTCTGCCGCCGATCTGGGGGATCCTCGCCGGAGGCGAGGAGCCGGTCGCCACGCAGGCCCGGGCCGTCGCCGACCGCGTGCCGATCGGGCCGTTCGTCCGGCTCGCGCCGTACTCCCGCGAACGGCTCCGCGAGATCGCGGCGGACCGACTCGCGCGGTCGCTCGGCCGCTCCGCACCGGAGCCGATGGTCGGGCGCGTGCTCGGGCGATGTCTCGAGGACGGCGGCGGAGCGCGCCGGGTCGTCGACCTCATCCGGAGGGAGATCGCCGGGGGCGACCGACGGCCGCGCGTCGGCCCGTTCTTCGGGGTTCCGCGCCCGGTACCGGTCGAGCCGCACGTGGTGCGGGCGATCGGAGCGGTCGCCCAGGGATGCACCGCCGGGGTGGGGGACGTCCGTCGGGCCGAGGCCGAACTGGCCCGGTCGGCCGGAGTGCGCCCACTCCCGACGACGACCCTCTGGCGGCGGATCGTGCGCCTCGAACAGGCCGGTTACGTGCGGCGGGAGATCCGCACGGGCGGCACCGGCGGGACGCGGTCGATCGTCCGGGTGCTGACGCCGATTGACGAGTGGGTCACGGCGCCGTATCGTCCGGAAACTCCTCGAGCGTCCGTCGCCCCCGACGGAGCGTCGAGGCTGCCGGAGGGACCGGCTCGGGCGGGGGCGGGGAGCGGGTTCCTCGGGGCGTGAGCTGGCCGACCACCATCTCGGCGAGCTTCCGCGACCGGAGGGCCTGTTCGATGCGGTCGATCGGCGCGCTCCGCAACGACTCCCGGTCGGGATAGCCGGCGCGGTAGAGCAGACGCGCCCGGACGCGCCCGATCCCGCGGAGCCGCACGAGGTCGAGCAGTTCCTCCTTCACGCCGTAGCGCACGCGGAGCGAGAGGTCGTCGATCGCGCGGCTGACGCGGCGGTTGAACGCCGTGGCGAGGCGGCCCGCGGCGAACAGGAGCCAGTCGGCGTCCTCGGCCTTCGCCCGCAGGTCGCCGGCGCCGATTCCCCAGCGCGTCGTGATCTCGACGATCGGCGTCTCGGCGATCCACTGCTCCAGCACCGAGGCGGTCTTCATCGTCGCGAGGAACACCTCGAAGTCGAGGTCGAGCGGCGGCTCCTCCGGCTTCACGAGCAGCTCCTCCGCCTCGTCCGTGAACCGGGCGAGGAGGTCGGCCTCTTCCCCGCGACGGAGGAACATCGGCGGCAGGTCGGGGGTCGTCGCGACCGCGGAGAGCAGCGCGAACGCCCCGACGCCGAGCGGCGCGCGCTCGAGCACGCCGCGGAGCACGATGGCGCTCAGCGGGTCGAGGTAGAGTTCGCTCGTGAGCGCGCCGAAGCGCGTCGCGCGCAGGTCGGGCCCGGGGTGGAGCAGTTCGTTCCGCTCGAGGAATCGGCGGACGTCGATGACTTTCTCGTCGAGCTCGCGGAGCGGGAGCGTACGGCCGTAGAACGTCGACCCGAAGAACGACTCGAGGTCGTGGTCGGTGTGGACCGCCCCGCTCGCCACGAGCGCGAGCAGGTGCATCCGGAGCGCCGGCTCCGCCGCGAGGCGGCTGACGACCGGCTCCGGCGGGGCGGAGAGGTAGTCGTCCAGGAGGCGGTCCTCGTCTTCCGGGGTCCGCGCGAGCAGGAGCGCCTCCCCGACCGGGTCGTACCGCGGACGGCCCGCCCGGCCGAGCATCTGGTGCACTTCGAGCGCGGGGATCCGGGCCTGCATCCCGAGTCGGTCGTCGTACCGGGTCGTGTCCCGGACGATCACCCGCCGCGCCGGCAGGTTGATCCCCGCCGCGAGGGTGGGGGTCGCGACCAGGACCTTCAGGGCCCGGTCGCGGAACGCGCGCTCGACCACGCGGCGCTCGGGGTTGGTGAGGGACGCGTTGTGGTAGGCGACCCCGTGGGGGAGGAGCCCCGACAGTCGACGGATCCCCTCCGTCTCCTCGTCCGACGAGCCCTGGACCTCCGCCGCCGCGGCGTGGGCCCGGCTTCGCTCGTCGGCCGTCAAGAGGCGCCGAACCGTTGCGACCAGGTTCTCCGCCAACTGCTCGCTCGCCTTGCGGCTGTTGACGAACACGAGCGCCTGGCCGCCGTCCTCGATCACCGTGCGGACGAGCCGGGGGACGGCCTCGCCCGGCGGGGCGATGTCCCGCGCCGACAGGTCGGTGAACGTGATGCGCCCGTCAAAGTAGACCCCCATCTTGAGCGGCACCGGGCGGTACTCGCTCGCGACGTGGACCGCATCCAGCCACTCGGCGACCTCCTCCGAGTTCCCGACCGTCGCGGAGAGCGCCACGACCTGGAGGTCGGGGTACGCACGCCGGAGCCGGGTCAGGCTGACCTCGAGGGTCGGCCCCCGATCCGGGTCGCGCAGGAGGTGGACCTCGTCGGCCACGACGACGCCGAGTCGGTCGAGCCACGGGCTCCCCCGGCGGAGGAGTCCGTCCGCCTTCTCGCTAGTCGCGACCAAGACGTCGAGCTTCTCGAGTCGGTCGGCCGTCAGGTCGAAGTCCCCGATCGAGATCCCGACCTTGAGTCCGAGCTCGGCGAACTTCTCGAGCTCCTCCGCCTTCTCGTGCGCCAGCGCCCGCAACGGCACCAAGTAAAGCCCGGTCCGGCCCGCGCGGGCGGCCCGCAGGAGCGCCAAGTAGGCGACCAGGGACTTCCCGCTCGCCGTCGGGCAGGCGAGCAGCACGCTCCGACCCGCGAGCACCGGTCCGGCCGCTTCG
>JASHPZ010000083.1 GCA_030037815.1 Thermoplasmata archaeon
GTGTTCATCGACTTCTCGTCGCGCCTTCAGAAGGCGCAGATCGACACGCCGAACCTCCCCTAGGTGCGCCGATGGCCCCGTTTCGCGGGACGGACGACGAGCTCGACCGCGAGATCGCCGCGGTGGAACGGATCGCCCAGGTCCGCGCCCGACGGGTCGCCCGCGAGTTGCGGGACCTCGACCGGGACCTGCGCGAACTGCGGAGCGAGCGCGCGCGGCGTCGCGCACGAAGTGAGATACCCGAGTCGACGGGAGCGAATTCCCCCGTGACGGCCTGAGAAGCCCCCCGACCGAAGTCGGTATTTCCCGCGACCGGTTCGGGTGGACCGATGGCCGCGGCGCCGCCGGGCGCGGTCGCATCCGCGTCCCCGCCCGGTGCTTCGCCGCCGACGGGGCCGCGTCCGCACCGGATTTGGCTCGCGGTGGTGGCGACGGCGGTCGTCGTCTCGCTGGTGCTCGGGTTGGTGATCGTGGAGGAGTCTCCCCGGCCGTCTTCCGGCGGAGGATCGGGCGCGCGACTTGCGTCCGAACAGGCCGCCCAGGGCACCGCGAACTCCGTGCTGCGCTCGCTCCCCGGAGGGCCCTGGAGTCTCCGGGACGCCCAGGGATACGATTCCCCCACGGGGGACAACGGCTCCGCCCAGGCGCTGGTGCCGATCAATTCCACCTGCTTCTTCCACAACGCCACGGTCTCGACGTTCTCGCTCGCGCCGTTCACCGGAGATTACGCGCAGGGCACCGCCGAGGCGTGGCTGTTCCTCTACGCGAGCGCCGACGAAGGCGCGGTCGTCCTGGTCCAGAACGGGACGGGGTACCTGATGGGCGAACTACCGGAACCCGCGTGCTCCGTCCTCTCCCGGTTCTCCGAGATCCCGGCCGGCCTGGTCGACTCGACCGCCGCGGCCGCGGCGGTCGACGCCGCCCCTGCGGGGGCGAGCTTCACAGCGAACGTCACGCCGGCGAGCGCGATCTACACCCTCGCGACGGGCTCGGTCCTCCTCGGGTCGTCCCCGGCCAACGTCACGCTGTGGTCGGTGCGGTACTCGGGGTGCCTCGCCGCGCACGTCACGGCCCTCGACGCGTACGTCTACGCGACCAACGGGACGGTCCTCTCCGAGGTCGTGGACCGGGGCGGCGCCTGCACGGGCGGCGGCACGACGCCGATCGGGTCGGCGTTCGCCGGTGGACCGGCGTTCCTCTCGACCTGTCCCACGAACGACACCTACGCGCTCGACGGCTGCACCGCCGGCGACTACGCCTACACGGTGACCGTCGACTCGTCGTCGGTGAACTTCACGAGCCTCCTCTTCGAGGTCAAGACCGCGGACGGCGCGATCGTTCAGCTCGCCGTCGACGGAGGGTTCTCGATCGTCGCGGTGAACGGACTCGTGGCCGCCCAGTCCGACCCGTCCACCGACCTCGCGATGTCCAGCGTGTTCGCGACCTTCGGGGCCTCGGGCACGTGCGGGGCCTCGCCGTGCGGGCCGTCCACGGCGCTCACCGCGCTCGACACGATCGTGATCGACATGGGCACGGCCGATCCGGCGGGACTGGGCGACCAGTTCGTCGTCCTCGGGACCGGGCTCTATTCGGGCACGGCGTCGCCGATCGCGCTGCCGTGACCGGGTCGAACCGGCGCGGCTAGAACGGACCGGTCCGTCCGGGGTTGTCGAAGTTCGTGAGCAGCATCTGGCCGCGGGACTTCGGGCGGCCGACCGGCGCGATCAACGGATCCTCCTCGAGCGCCGGCATCGTCTCCGAGATCGGGACGTCCACGATGATCTCCCGCGTGCGGCCGCCCCGGCCGCGCGAGACGATGGTCGCGCGGATCAGGCCGAGCGACTCGAGCTCGCTCACGTAGTTCGAGATCGAGCGGGCGTGCAGCGGCTGGAGGCCGAGCCGCTCCGCGAGCCGCTTGTAGCCGTCGTAGACCTCCCCGGTGAGGACGCCGTTGCGGCGCCGCTCGTACGACTGGAGGATCGCGTACAGGAGGACCTTGCAGTGCGGGGGCAGGGTCCGCACGCACTCAACGATGATGTCCTGCTCGAGGCGGTTCTTCGCCTTCACGACGTGGTCGGGCGTGATCCGCTTCGCGTGGTCCCGCTCCGCCATCTCGGCGGCGAGGCGGAGGAGGGCGAGGGCCCGGCGGGCGTCCCCGTTCTCGAGCGCGGCGTACGCCGCGCACCGCTCGACCACCCCCGGGTCGACGATCCCCTCGTGGAACGCCTCCTTCGCCCGGTCGCGCAGGATGTCCTGGAGCTGCCCCGCGTCGTACGGCGGGAACAGGATCTTCTCCTCGTTCAGCCGACTGCGGACGCGGGCGTCCAGGTGGTTCGTGAACTTGAGGTCGTTCGAGATCCCGACCAGGACGAGCCGCGCGACCTCGAGTTCCGTGTTGATCTGGCTCAGCGTGTAGAGGACGTTGTCGCCCGAACGCGCGACCAGCCGGTCGATCTCGTCCAGGATGAGGAGGATCGTCCCGCCCTTCCCGTCCATCATGCGGCGCATCGCCGCCTGGACGCGGTCGAGGGCCCAGCCGGTCGGGATCCGGTCGGCGTCCGTCCGCGCGAACGTGTTGCCGATCGTCTGGAGGAGCGAGTAGGCGGTGTCGATGTTGCCGCAGTTGATCGAGATGAACGTGAGGTGCTGCGCGAGCTCGGTCCGCCGCTGCATGTCCTGCCGGACCTGCGCGACCACCGCGGTCTTCCCGGTCCCGATCTTGCCGTAGATGAGCAGGTTCGAGGGGACGACCCCGCGCAGCGCGGGTCCGAGCACCTCCGCGACCTGGCGGATCTCATTCTCGCGGTGCGGCAGCCGCGGCGGCACGTACGAGTCGCGGAGGACCTCCCGGCTCGCGCGGAACAGTTCGCTCTTCGACTGGAGGATCGAGTCGAGGAACTCCCCGGCCGAGCTCGCGGTTCCGGGCGGCGGCGGCGCAACGCCCGCACGGGGCATCTCGCCGGGTCCGCCGCCCGCCCGACGGTCACCGACGGGAGTGACCGACGGGTTCGCCGACTCGTTCGCTAGGGGCCGCACCGGCGTCTCCGCCGGCCGGTCCTCGGGAGCAGGTGACACCGTCTAAGCCTGCCCGGGCCTCGGGCGGGACGCGCGAGGGGTGCGAGCCATATCTATCTTGCGCAAGTTTTCCGCCGACCGGCGTCCGGCGCGCGCCGTCGGTTGCCGGTCCGGCGTTCCTCCGGCTCGACCGAACCCATTTGAAGCCGGGACGCCCATGGGGCGCGACGATGAGCGCGCACGGACACGCGACCGGAGGCTCCGACTATCGCCTCGGCGCCCGGGCCGCGTTCTGGATCGTCGTCGCGAGCGTGCTGGTCGGCGCGGGCGTCACCGGCCTCGCCTACTGGCTGATCACGTTCGAGTGGGTCCTGCTCGCGTCCGCGCTCCTGCTCCTCGCGGGCGGCCTGCTCTTCTTCTCGCCGCTCACCGGCCCGGACCACGCCTAGCGCGGCCCGCCCCGATGCCCGAGCCGGACCGCCGCCCGGTCGTACTGAAGCTCGGCGGCAGCGTCATCACGCGGAAGCGCGAGGTGGAACGCCTCCGCCCGAAGGTCCTGGCCCGCCTCGCGGAGGAGATCGCGACCGTCTCCGACGTCCCGCGGGTCGTGCTCCACGGGGCCGGCGGGTTCGGACACCCCGGCGCGCGCCGGTTCGGACTCGCACAGGCCCCCGCGCCCGACGCGAAGCCGGCCGAGCGCGCCCGCGGGGCGGCGATCGTCCAGACGGAGGTCCGCCGCCTCCACCTGCGCGTACTCCAGGAGCTCGTCCGTGCCGGCGCGTCCCCCACGTCGGTGCCGGCGTCGACGCTCGCCCGCAATCGGGAGGGGGCCCTCGCGTCGTTCGACGCCGCGCCGTTCGAGGACGCGCTCGAGCGTGGCCTCGTCCCGGTCTCGTTCGGCGACGTCGTCCCGGACGACGCGTGGGGTGCGTCGATCCTCAGCGCGGACACGATCGCCCGCGCGCTCGTTCCCGTCCTCCGCCCGCGGCGCGTCCTGTTCGTGAGCGACGTGCCGGGGGTGCTGCGGAATCCGGGGGCCGGGCGCCCCGAGGTCTACCCGGAGGTTACGGCCGACGTGGTCGCGTCGCTCCGTCCGGCCGGCGGCGCCCCCGACGTGACCGGCGGGATCCGCGGCAAGGCCGCCGCGATGGTGGCGATCGCGGCCGCCGGCGTAGAAGCAGGTCTTATTAGCGGACTTTCGGATGGCGCCCTCTCGCGCGCGATCCGGGGGGAGTCGGTCTACGGAAGCTGGGCGCGACCGCAAGCCCTCTAGCGCCGGTGGCGACGCCGGGCTCGACCTGAGCCACCGCAAGGCGGAGCACGTCAAGGTCGTGCTGGGACGGGACGTCGAGGGCCGCTACCGGTACTGGGACGACATCCAGCTCGTCCACAAGGCGCTCCCCGAGGTCGACTTCGACGAGGTCGACCCGTCCACGACGCTCCTCGGGAAGTCGCTCGCCGCGCCGATCGTCATCACCGGGATGACCGGCGGGTTCCCGGACGCGGTCAAGATCAACGAGAACCTGGCGCGCGCGGCGGCCGAGGTCGGCGTCGCGATGGGCGTCGGCAGCGAGCGGGCGGCGATCCTGAAGGGCCAGTACCCCGAGAGCTACGCCTGCGTCGCCCGCTACCCCGTCCCGCTCAAGTTCGCGAACATCGGCGCGCCGCAGATCATCCCGCAGAAGCCCGGAGACCGGGTGGTCGGGACCGACGAGGTGCGGGCCGCGATGGAGCTGATCCGCGCAGACGTGCTCGCGGTCCATCTCAACTTCCTCCAGGAGATGGTCCAGCCCGAGGGAGACCGGAAGGCCAAGGGGTCGCTCGAGCGGATCGGGCACCTCGCCGAGACGTTCCCGGTCCTCGTGAAGGAGACCGGCGCCGGGATCTCCCGCGCGGTCGCGGAGGCGCTGCGCGACCGGCACGTGAAGGCGTTCGACGTGAGTGGCACCGGGGGGACCTCGTTCGCGGCGGTCGAGTACTACCGCGCGGTCGACCAGGGCGCCGAGCGCGAGGCGCGGGTCGGAAAGACGTACTGGAACTGGGGGATCCCGTCCCCGGTGTCGGTGGTCGAACTGGTCCCGCTCGGACTTCCCGTGATCGCGAGCGGCGGGGTGCGGTCCGGGCTCGACGTCGCGCGCGCGGTCGCGCTCGGAGCGTCGGCGGCCGGGACCGCTGGCGGGATCCTCAAGGCCGCCGCCGCGGGGTTCGAGGAGACGAAGCGCGAGCTCGAGACGCTCGTCCACGAACTCAAGGTCGCGATGTTCCTGACCGGCTCGCGCACGGTGGCCGACCTCCAGCGGGCGCCGTACGTGGTCACCGGGGAGAGCCGCCAATGGCTACACCGGTAGCCGCGCCGGAAGGCCCCGAAGCGCTACACCGCGCGAAGCTCCTCCAACTGAAGCGGACGCCCGGCGCCCGCGTCCCGTCGAACGTCGACTGGGTCGACGGGCTCCCCCCCGAGGAGGCGGCCCGGTATCGCGGGACAGTCCGACGGCGGCCGGCCCGCTCCCTCTCGGGCGTGGCGGTGGTCGCGGTGATGACGGCGCCGGCCCGGTGCCCGCACGGCCGGTGCACCTACTGCCCCGGCGGGGTCGACCACGCGAGCCCGCAGAGCTACACCGGGGAAGAGCCGTCCGCGCTCCGCGGGGCCCAGTTCCACTGGGACTCGGCTGCCATCGCGCGGCACCGCATCGCGACCCTCGCGGCGACCGGCCACGCGACCTCGAAGATCGAGGTGATCGTGATGGGCGGCACGTTCCCCGCGCGCCCGCGCGCGTACCAGGAGGAGGTGCTCCGGGGGATCTACGACGGCCTCAACGGCCGCGCTTCGGCCTCGCTGGCCGACGCCCAGACGGCGAACGAGACCGCCGAGCACCGCATGGTGGGCCTGACCGTCGAGACGCGGCCGGACTGGTGCGACGGGCGCGTCCTCCCGTTCCTCTTGGACGCGGGGGTGACCCGGGTCGAGGTCGGCGTCGAGTGCCTCCGGGACGACGTCCTCCGGGCCGCCGGCCGCGCCCACGGAGTCGACGACGTGGCGCACGCGACGCGAGAGGCACGGGACCGGGGCCTCAAGGTCGGCTACCACCTCATGCTCGGGCTACCGGGGATGGACCCCGCGCGCGACCTCGCCGACTTCCGCACGCTCTTCTCGGATGCCCGCTACGCGCCGGACTTCCTGAAAATCTACCCGACGCTCGTGCTGCCCGGGACTGAGCTGTACGACGACTGGAAGGCCGGAAAGTACTCTCCGTACGACACGCCGACCGCGGCGCGGCTCCTCGCCGAAATGAAGAAGCTGCTCCCACCCTGGGTCCGGATCCACCGGATCCAGCGCGACATCCCGTCGCGGCTGATCGCCGCCGGGGTCCGGGCGAGCAACCTCCGGCAGCTCGCGTTCGCCGAGCTGGCCCGCGAGGGCCTCCACTGCCGGTGCCTGCGCTGCCGCGAAGCCGGTCGGCGGGCGTCCCCGTCGTTCGACCGGTTCGAACTGACCCGTCGCGAGTACCCCGCCGCGGGCGGCCGCGAGGTGTTCCTCGCCTTCGAAGAGCCCGAGACCGACACGGTGGTCGGGTTCCTCCGCCTCCGCTTCCCGTCCGACGCGACCCCCGGCGGGCTCGACGCCCCCGTCATCCGCGAGCTCAAGGTCGTCGGGCGGGAGGTGGCGGTCGGCCGCGCCGAGCTCGCGCCCGACGACTACCAGCACCGGGGATTCGGGGGAAAGCTCCTCGCGGCCGCCGATTCCGAGGCCCGCGCCGCAGGGTTCGACCGGCTGTTCGTGACCAGCGCGGTCGGCACGCGGGAGTACTACCGCGCCCGCGGGTTCGTCGCGGCGGGACCCCACCTCGCGAAGACCGGTTTCGCCGGGCACAATCTCTGACGAGAAGTCGACGCCGTTCCGGCGGGGCCGTTCCGCGCAACCCTTAAACCCACCCCGGGCTCCGCCGACCCCAGTGACCCGTCATGGCCCGTAACATCCAGGTCGAGCCGCTGCGCACCGTCCACATCGAGGACCAACAGGTCGAACTGGTCGAGCGGAAGGGGCTCGGACACCCGGACTCGATCGCGGATGGCGTCTCGGAGTCGGTCAGCCGCGCGCTCTCGCGGATGTACCTCGACGAGTTCGGGAAGATCCTCCACCACAACACGGACGAGACGCAGGTCGTCGGCGGGGGCTCCGACCCGAAGTTCGGCGGCGGCGAGGTCACCCAGCCGATCTACATGCTCCTGGTCGGCCGGGCCACGACGGAAGTGAACGGGGAGAAGCTCCCCTACCGCGACGTCGCGATCGAGGCCGCGCGCAAGTACGTCCAGTCGGTGTGCGCCCACGTCGACATCGACAAGCACGTCGAGTTCGACTGCAAGATCGGCCAGGGGTCGGTCGACCTGCGCGGCGTCTTCGAGCAGAAGTCCGTCCTCGCGAACGACACGTCGTTCGGGGTCGGGTTCGCGCCGTTCTCCGACACCGAGCGGGTCGTGCTCGAGAGCGAGAGGTTCCTCACGCTGAAGCTCAAGAAGAAGCTCCCCGCGCTCGGCGAGGACGTCAAGGTGATGGGCTACCGCCAGGGCCCGAAGATCCACCTCACGGTCGCGGCCGCCCTGGTCGACAGCGAGATCGATAGCCCGTCCGAGTACCAGGCGGTCTGCGAGGAGATCCACGACAAGCTCGCCGACCAGGCGACCAAGCTCACCGGCCGCGAGGTGACGATCGACGTCAACACCGCGGACGACCCGGAGCTCGGGCGCTACTACCTCACCGTCACCGGCTGCTCGATGGAGGCCGGGGACGACGGCTCGGTCGGGCGCGGCAACCGCGCGAACGGCCTCATCACGCCGTGCCGCCCGATGAGCCTCGAGGCGTCCGCCGGGAAGAACCCGGTGAACCACGTCGGGAAGATCTACAACATCCTCGGCAACCTGATCGCCAACGACATCGTGAAGGAGACCGGCGGGAACACGAAGGAGGTCCACGTGCGGATCCTCTCCCAGATCGGGAAGCCGGTCGACGAGCCGCAGGTCGCGAGCATCCAGCTCCTGCCCGCGGACGGCGTGAAGCTCGCCGCGCTCAAGTCGAAGGCCGAAGGGGTCGCCCAGAGCTGGTTCGAGCAGGTCGACACGATCCCGCGGCTGCTCCTGACGAACAAGGTCAGCGTCTTCTAGCGCGGCCCCGTCCGGGGACGGGGGCGCTTCGCGTGCGGGTCTACGTCGAGTCGTACGGCTGCGCCCAGAACCAGGGCGAAGGCGCGGCAATCGCGCGGGAGTTGGCCGCCCACGGGCACGCGCTGGTGGACGCCCCCGGCGCGGCGGACGTCGGCGTCCTGGTCACGTGCGGGGTCATCGGCGCGACCGAGTCGCGGATGGCTCGGCGATGGACGGAGCTCTCGGCCCGGATCCCCCGCGTGGTCGTCACCGGATGCCTGGTGCCCCTCCGCACCGGTCTCCTGGCCGGACCCGGCCGCGAGCGGACGACGTTCCTCCCGATCCGCGAACAGCACCGGCTCCCGGAGCTCCTCGAGGACGCGGGGCCCCCCGCCCCGCAGGAGGCCCCGGCGACGGGGCTCGGGGCCCGTCCGCCGATCTCCGAGGAGGTCGTCATCGCCCAGGGGTGCACGAGCGGCTGCGCCTACTGCTTCAGCCGGCTCGCCCGCGGTCCGCTGACGAGCGTCCCGGCGGACGCGGTCGTGGCGCGCGTCCGGGCCGCGGTCGGCCGCGGCGTCGCGGAGGTCCGCCTCACCGGCCTCGATACCGCGGTGTGGGGGCGCGACCTCCCATCCGGCGAGGGCTTGCCTGCGCTCCTCCGCGCGGTCGATGCCGTCCCCGGCGACTTCGCCGTGCGGGTCGGGATGATGAGTCCTCAAAGCCTCGCGCCCGCGCTCGACGACTATCTCGACGCGCTCGGCCACCCGCGGAACTTCCGGTTCCTTCACCTCCCCGTCCAGAGCGGCTCCGACCGGATCCTCCGCGCGATGCACCGCGAGTACACCGTCGGCGCGTTCAGCCGCATCGTTCGGGCCGCCCGGTCGCGCCACCCCGACCTGCACCTCTCGACCGACTTCATCGTCGGCTTTCCGGGCGAGACCGCGGACGACCACGCGGCGTCGGTCGAACTCCTCCGCGAGGTCGGGCCCGAGACGGTGAACGTCACGCGATTCTCGGCGCGACCGGGCACTCCGGCCGCCCGCCTCCCCCCGCTCGGGCCCCGCGTCGCGAAGGAGCGCTCCCGGGCGATGACGGACGCCCGGCGAGAGGTCGCGCGCGCCCGGCTCGAGCGATGGATCGGACGGACCGAGTCCGCGCGCGTGCTCGAACACGGCCCGGACGGGAGCGCGGTCGCCCGCCTCGGGAACTACCTACCGGTGGTCCTCGACGGACAGCCCCCGCGCGGCTCCCGGGTGCGGGTGTCCGTGACCGGTGTCCGCACGACGTACTTGCTCGGCCGCGTCGGGGCGGACGGACCGTTCTAAATACCCCCACCCCCCCATAGACGACAGCGCCTCCCGAACCCTCGGCCGGCGGGAAGGGCGGAGACGCGTTCGTGGCGACCTTGACCAGCCAGGAGATCCTGGCGATCGTCCTGGTCGTCGTCGTTTCGGCGATCGTCGCCGGGCTCCTCCTCTACCTCATGCGCCGGCTCCGCGAGCGGCGCGCCGAGATCCTGAACCAGCTCGACCAGAGCCCGCGGCGGCTCAGCGACCGGGCGTACAACCGACTCGCGATGGCCCGCCGCGAGGCGAGCCTGCTCTCGGGGCAGGGGGTCGACGTGGCGCGGGCGCAGGAGCAGGTCGCGCAGTCCCAGGCAGCGTTCGACAACCGCCAGTTCGACCGCGCCTACGAGCTCGCCCAGTCGGCCCACGAGTCGCTCGTGCGCCTCCGCCTGGGGAACCCGCTCCGCTCGACGTCGACCTCGGGGCCGGCCGCGACGCCGGTGACGGCACCTTCGGCGGTCACCGCCCCAGCCTCCGCTCCCGTGTCCCCTCCGCTTCCCGCCGCGGTCCCGAAAAATCGGGCCGAGTCCCAGTTCCAGTTGCGACTCCTCGACGAAGCCCTCGCCCGCGCGAAGTCTCCGGACGGCGCGCGGAGCGTCGCGATCGAGGCCCACGGTGCCTTCGACGCGGGCAACTACACCGAGGCGTTCCGGCTGGCCCTCCGCGCCCGCCGCCAACTCGGGGACGGTGTCGAAGCACTCGCCCCGACCCCCGGCCGTGTCGCGGGGCCCGTTTCCGACGCGCCCACCCGGGGCGGAGCCGACCCGCTCGGCGCCGCGGTCGCGGCCGCCAGCGCCGAGCGGTGCGCCCAGTGCGGGCACCCTACCACCGCGGACGACGTGTTCTGCCGCGGCTGCGGCGCGCCGCGGACTCCGACCCGGTGCGCGCAGTGCGGGGCGCCGCGGACCCCGGCGGACCAGTTCTGCGGGAAGTGCGGCGCCTCGTTCCGCTGACCGCTACCCGGCCGCGCCGGCCGTAAGCCAGTCGTCGAGCTTCCGTTGCGTCCTGGCCTCGTGGAGCACGGCACTCGACCGGCGCCAGCGCTCGAGCGGGATCGCGAACGTGGCGCGGATCTTCGCGTCCAGCTCGGGGAGGCCCGCGAGCCGCTCGGGCCGACCGTGCAGGGCGGCGCGGACGTGCTCGCGCACGTTCCAGACCCCGAGCGGGAGGATCTCGCCGGGGTGCACCTCCCGCAGCACGACGACGCCGGCCTGCCGGCCCATCGTGAGGAGCGCCTCGCTCGTGGCCAGACGGGCCGCGTAGTAGCACCCGCCGATCGACGCGTACGTCGTGCGGCCGTCGAACCCTTCGTGGTCGCCCATCATCACGATGTTCTGGGGGTCCGGGTTCCAGAGCGTGTTCGGATACCACGCCTCGATCGACTCGTAGCGGTAGGGGCCGGGCAGGAACACGAGGAGCCACCGGTTGTCGAGCGCGGTCAACTGGTAGACGAGGACCTCCGCGAGCTCTGGCAATTGGCGGACCTCGTCCAGGTTCCGCTTCGAGAGCAGGTCGTCCACCGCGGTGATCGACCACCGCGTCGGGACGAGCCGGCGCCGTCCGTGGCGGCCGAGGGTGCCGACGCTGAAGGCGCGTTGGATCCGGCTGACCCGCACGCCGCGGTCGTAGAGTTCGCTCACCGCCACGCGCGCGTTCGCGTCCGTGTCGGACGTGAGCCGGTCCAGGTGGGGGTCGACCCGGCGGACGTCCAGGCGGAACTTCTCGATCGGGGCCGACGGCCCGAACGGAGGGGAAGAGTCCGACAGCGCGAGATGGCCCCGCGGCGGCCGACGGAACCGGGCCTCGCTCTCGACCGACTCCGCGGCGATCCCCAGGAGCTGAAGGTCCTCCAGCATCGGGATCGGGCGCTCCGCATCGGTCACGCGGACGCGCGTCGTGCCGCGGACGAGCCCCGTGCGGAAGCCGACCACCTCCGCGACCGACCGCCCGACCCACTCCTCGGGCGTGTCCATCAGTTCGGTCGACCCGTGCTCGGGGCTCAGGAGCGGCCCCACCGCGACCTTGGGGTACCCGAATCGTCCGACGAACAGTCCGGGCGGAGAGGTGCCTTCCAATTCGGCGCTACCGACCATCGGGAGCGTCCGCTCGAACGCGCGGTACTTCAGCAGGATCGGGCAGACCGGCTTACCGCACAGGAGCTGCGCCGAACGGCAGCGGATGCACATCGTCGGGTCCTCCTTGAGGCCCGGGATGCTCCAGGAGAGCGACGCGAACGGCGCGAGCCCCGGAATCGGGGGCGACGTAGCGGAGGAGGTCATCCGACCCGGAAAGGCCCGGCGCGAATGTAAACCCGGCCCGGGAGGTGGTGAAACGGGCCCAACTCCGCGGGAGCGATTTTCCCGTACGCTCAAATAGCGGACCCGGGTGGACGACCCCCGTCTGGGACTGTGGGGTAGCTTGGTCCATCCTTCGGGGTTCGGGACTCCGAGACGCCAGTTCAAATCTGGCCAGTCCCACTCGCCGGCTCGCCGCCGCGGTCGCGTCGCCCGGCCGGCCCTTCCGCTCTAGAACGTCCGCAGGAGGTCCCGCAGCGCGGTCCCGCCGTTCTTGAGGAGCGGGCCCCCGTGGTAGGTCATCAGCGACTCGACCGACAGTCGGCCCATCCGGCGCGCGGAGATCTGGGCGGTCGGGGTGTGCTGCGTGAAGTCCGGGACCGTGAGCATCACCTTCTCGCCTTCGCCGAAGAACAGGTCGCCCGAGAAGAGGAGCTTCCGCTCCGGGTGGTAGTAGGCGACGTGCCCCGGCGTGTGGCCCGGGGTGTGGTAGGCGATCAGGCCGCCGGCCGCGTCGATCGTGTCGCCGTCCTTGAACGCCTCGTCGACCGTCACCGGCTCGGCGGGCGGCACCCCCGGCCCGTCGTACTTCGGGTCGCAGGCGATGTACGCCGCCTCGATCCAGTGGGCGAACGTCCGGGCGTGCGTGCGGGCGGCGGTCTCCCGAAGGGAACCCGTGTGGTCCCGGTGGAGGTGGGTGAGCAGGATCTTCTTCACCGCCGTCGGCTCGACCTTCAGCTTCGCGAGGTAGGCCACCGTCTTCTCGGTCGTCCCGGGGAGTCCGGTGTCGATCAGCGTCCAGGAGGCCCCCTTGTCCTTCAGGAGGTAGACGTGGGTCGTGAAATCGGGGGCCGGGTCGACGCCGTCAACGATGTGCACGCCGGGGAGGATCTCGGTCATGGCTCTTCCGCCGCGGCGACACCGCCGCGAGGATATCTCGGTTCGGCCGACCGCCGGGGCGCCCGCCCGGCGGCCCACCCCCTCCCGCTTCGTTTCACCCCCGATATTTATATACCCCCACCTCCGAAAAGTGCGCATGGCCCGCTCTATCGCCGTGTTGGTCGCCGCCGTGCTCGTGTTCGCCGCGATCGTGTTCCTGTTCCCGACCTCGCCCACCGCGGCGTCCCCGCACGCCACGGCGGGCGCGACGGCTCCGGCCGCCGCGCCCGCGGCGGCTCCGGTCGCCGGCCCGCATCCCGCCGGGACGATCTTCGTCGTGACGATCAACCAGTACGGCTACGAGTCCGACTACTTCGAGACCGGGCTCGGCACGGTCGTCTACTTCTACGTGGACGAGTCGAGCGGCGACACCAACGCGACCGTCACGATCACCGACCAGAACGCGACCCGGGACGGCTTGACGAACCCGGTCGCCACGTACACGGTGAACGTCTCCTCGGGCGCCAACAACAGCTACGACTCGGGCGTCGGCTACACGCTGCCGGTCTCCCTCACGTACGGCGGCTACTGGAACATCACCGCCTCGGGTGCGCTCGGCGGGAACTACACGAACGAGTTCTTCGTCCAGACGTACGACGTCGGCGCGAGCGCCTCTCCGTACTACATCCTGCCCGGGTTCAGCGGCACCGTCTGGTTCGACGTCGAAGCGACCGCGAACGACGCGCCCTACACCCACGCGACGGTCGCGATGACGGCCGAATACTGGAACGAAGTGAACGGGACCTACCAGCCGCTCCCGCTCACCAACACCTCGTTCCCGCTCGGGACCGCGGTCGGCTCGACGAGCTTCACCCTGCCGCTCAACGCGACGCCGTTCAACTACGTCTACTTCTACATCTGGGCGAACGTCACGCTCGGCGGGAACCTCTCCTACGAGACGTATGCGTACGCCTACGTCGGCGAGTTCGACTACGTCAGCCTGAGCGTCAACTGCCCGACCTGCTACGGTTCGGACGTGCCGGTCGGCGCCCAGGTCGCGGTCACCGCCTCGGTCTACTACGACGTCGGGGGCAGTCCGATCGCGCTCCCGAACGACCCGGTCGACTTCTCGTTCTGGAACGGGTCGAGCCTCGTGGCCGCGCCGGGCTCCCCGCCCGAGCAGGTCACGACCAACTCGAACGGGCAGGCGTCCATCCTGTTCCAGGCCGGCTCCCCGCCGTTCACCGAGATGTCCAGCCTGCTCAACTCGGTCAACGTCTCCGCGCTCGTGAGCCCGGCCGGCGTCAACGTCAGCGCGGTCTGGTCGAACCAGACGTGGGCGTTCAGCGTCGTGAACACCTCCCAGATCGTCCCGCTCGTCCAGGTGACGCCGAACCGCGGCGCCTACTTCGGCGGCGACACGGTGGTCGTCAACTGGTCGCTCCTCGCGTCCAACCCGAACACGATCGCGGGCTGGTCCGGGACGTGGTGGCAAGCGTACACCTACGGCACCTACTCGGCGATCCTCGGCGCCGGAACGCTGAGCGGCACGTCGGGAACGCTCCAGGTCACAGTCCCGCTCACCTACTCGGGTGAGTTCGAGATCTACGTCTCGGCCTCGAACGCGACCGACTCGACGTACGGCTACTACTACACGTCGATCTACTCGCCCGAGGTCATCCTCCTCCCGAGCGAGTACCTCTACTCCGCGGGCGACACGGTGAACGTCGGAGTCCAGACGCTGGGGTCGGTCGTCAACGCCTCGACCCTCTACTACACCGTGACGGCGCCGGACCTCGGCGAGACGATCGGCCAGGGGATCGTCACCGGCGGGTCGTTCTCCTTCCAGGTGCCGACCGCGGTCGTGCCGACGTACATCGACATCCAGGTCAGCGCGCAGAACCCGACCTGGGGACTGGTCGCCTCCTCGGGCACGGACATCGACCAGAAGGCCGGCTACACGATCGGGGTCGGGATCTCGACCGCGTCGACGTACGCGGACGGGAGCTACCAGCCCGGGGAGACGATCACCGTCACCTGGACGATCACCGCGGTCGGACCGGTCGTCCCGCCCCAGTTCTGGTACGTCAGCCTCTACACCTGGAACGGCGAGTGGGGCTACGCCCCGCCCGAGGCCGAGGTCTCCACGAGCTCGAACTCGGGGTCGTTCAGCTACACGATCCCGTCGGGGACGAGCGGCATCCAGTCGCTCTACGTGGAGGTCGACCTCGACACCGCGCCGTGCTCGGGGATCGGCTGCTACGCGTTCGGCCAGGTGAGCTACCTGGTCAACGCGAACCCGTCGTCGCTCAACTCGCTGGTCGGCGGCTCGAGCGGGCCGACCCTCGGCTGGGTCATCCTGCTCGTGATCGTCCTCGTGGTCGCGGTCGCGCTGACGGTCTTGATGCTCCGCCGCGGCCGCAAGCCCGCGGCCGCCGCGAGCTCGGGAGCCGCGACCGGGATGAACCCGCCCGCGCCGCCCCCCTCGAACCCGGCGCCCGCGGAGTGGAAGCAGCCCGAATCGAGCGGGGACGCGGACCGGCCCGCGATGCCGAGCCCGCCGCCGGGCGCCCAGTAGGCCGGGCGCCCCCTCGCGCGAACCCCTTCCTTCCCGTTTTTCCGTTCAGCGAAACTCGGCGGCGAACGCCCGGCCGAGGCGCTCCACCGAGGCGTGGACGTCGGGCGCCGGCAACCCTCCGAAGTCGAAGATCCCGGCGACCTCGTCCACGCCCGCCTCGGCGAAGGGGCGGAGCCTTCGGGCGACGTCTTCGGGCGCGCCGAAGAGGGCGAACCCGGACGCCTCGACCGTTTCCGCCCGCGCGTGGCGGGGGTCGTGCGCCACCTTCGCCTTCAGATGGGTCGACTGGAAGGCGAGGCGGCTATCGAGGTAGCGCTGGAGCGCGCGCCGGGCCGCCGCCGGGTCCGCGCCCGCGTAGACGTGCAGCCCGATAGTCACGTGCCCGCGGACCCCCGTCGGCAGGGCGGCGCGGTACTCGCGGACCTCCGCCGCGAGCTCCTCCCGGTCGGCGACCGTGGCGTACGGGATCAAGCCGAGACCGAACCCCCGGCGGGCCACGAACGGCAGCGCCTCGCGGCGCTGCGCGGCGATCGTGATCGGGGGGTGCGGCGTCTGGACGGGGCGCACGTTCAGGCGGACGGGGGCGGCGCCCCCCGCGACCTCGACGGCCTCCCCGCGGAAGGCGCGGAGGATCGTGTCGAGGTTCGCGTCGAACCGGGCCCGCTTCGTTTCGGCGTCGAGCCCGTACCCTTCCAGCTCGACGGGGAGGTAGCCGCTGCCGAAGCCGAGCCGGAGCCGGCCGCCGATCAGCCGGTCGAGGAGCGCGTACTCCTCGGCGAGGTCGACGGCGCGGTGGAAGGGGAGGACCGAGACCAGCGGGCCCAGCCGGAGGCGGCGCGTCCGCGCGCCGCACGCCGCGAGGAGGACCGCGGGCGCGGGGCAGACGCCCCCCGCGTGGAAGTGGTGTTCCGCGACCCAGAGGCCTTCGAGCCCGCCCCGCTCGGCCGCTTCCGCGAGCCCGACGACCTCGCCGACCCGGTCGCTCGCCGCACCGTCCGTCGACGGGTAGTCGTCCACGACCGTGAACGCGCCGAGCCGCATCCGCACGGTGCGACCCGGGTCGAGTAGATGGGGTTGCCGCGCGGGGGTGCGCCAACCGGATACGGACTCCCGGATACGGGCGGACGTGAGCGTCCAGGGCGTGGGCCTCGTCGGCGGCCGGAGCGCGGGCGCCGTGCACCTCGTCGACGACCCGCTCCGGTGGGACCGCGAGCCGACCGCCGACCCGCAGGTGGTCGCGCTCCCGGCGCTCTGGTGGCCGCCGCCCGACGGCGTTCCGGACGCCCCGGTCGGGTTCCTGCTCCAGGGACTCCCCGAAGCGGGCGGCGCGGTCACGCTCGCCCCGGTGGTGGCGGACGTCGACCTCGACCTCGTCCGCGACGGCGAGCCGGTCGAGCTCGACGGGGACGCCGGGACGGTCCGTTTCGCCGACGTGACGGAGACCCCGGTCGTGACCGCGTTCCTCGAACGGCCGGACGGTCGCATCCTCCTCCTCCAGCGCTCCGAGCGCGTCGGCTCCTTCCGGGGCCGCTGGGCCGCGGTCTCCGGGTTCCTCGAGGACCCGACGCCCGTCGACCAGGCGCGCCGCGAGGTCCGCGAGGAGACCGGCCTCGGGAACGCGGACGTCACGCTCGCGGCCGAGGGCCGGCCCGTCTACGTCCGGGACGGCGACCGGATCTGGGTGGTCCACCCGTTCCGCTTCCGGGTCGACCGGACCTCCGTGACGCTCGACTGGGAGCACACCGGGTTCGACTGGGTCGACCCCGCCGAACTCCGCCGCCGCCCGACCGTGCCGAAGCTCGACCGGGCGTGGGAGGCGGTCGCCCCCGTGCCCCGGCCGAAAGGGTAAGGCCCCGGCCCGCTCCTCGACCGGCGTGGGCTGGTAGATCAGCTCGGAAGATCGCCGGTTTTGCAAACCGGAGGCCTCGGGTTCAAATCCCGACCAGTCCACTTGGACCCTAGACCACCGAAAAAGAACGGCGGAAAGGGTTCGTCCGCGGGCGGCGGTCTCCGCCTACCGCGCTCCCGGCGGAGGGCTTCCGCCTTCGCTCCACGGGGGGGCCGCGCCGGACGGGGGGCTCGCGCCGCCCGAGGGCGGCGGCGTGCCCGACCCGGAGGCTGGGGCGGAGTACTGCGTCATCGCGGGGGGCTTCTTCGACTTCCCCATGAAGTGGATGGCGAGCACGAGGAAGACGACCGCCAGCACCGCGAGGACCGCGATCAGGAGCCACGCGGTCGTGGAGATCCCGCTCGAGCCCGAGGACGACGACGGGCCCGGGGTCGGCGGCACCGCCGTCATCGACACCGTGACCGTGCTCGTCACGCCCGCGCTCACCGACACGTTGGTGTAGGTGGTGTAGTAGCCGGACTCGGTCGCGACGATCTCGTGCGTCCCGGGCGAGAGGCCCGAGACCGTGAACACGCCGCCCGTGCCCGTCACCGCGGTCCCGTCCACCGTCACCGAGGCGTTGGCGGGGGAGACGGTCGCGGTGAGCGTGCCGGTCGTCGGCGGCCGGGCGAACACGACCGTCGTGGTCGAGTTCGCGCTGACCGTGAACGACCCGCTCGCCGGGGAGCCCAGGTACCCGCTCGAGGCGACCGCCCAGGAGAGGACCGTCCCGCTCACCCACGTCAGGTTCACGGTCGTGACCGTGAACGAGTAGGAGTAGTTGCCGGTCTGGGTCTGGACCTGGAGGAGCCACGTCGCGCCGTTGGGCAGCCCCGAGACGTGGAACATCGCCGTGTAGACGGGCTCGAATGTCACGGCGAACGTCCCGTTGCCGCTGACGGTCACGGTGTAGTTCGACCGCGCGCTCTCGAAGAAGTCCGAGTAGGAGTAGGCGTAGACGGTGTACGTCCCGGCGCCGATCCCCGTCGCGTTGGCGGTCGACTGGTTGCCGTAGCTGTACCCGATCTCGAACCCCTGCGCGTTGTACCAGTACGTCACCCAGTAGGTCCCCGTCGGGAGTCCGGTCTCACTGACGACGACCGTGTAGGCGGGCTCGAACGTCACCGTGACGGAGAGGCTGGGCCCGGTCACGTTGAAGTAGTAGATCGCCTGGGTCGACGTGTAGCCGCCACCGGTCGCGTACGGTTCCGCGTAGTAGTACCCGCCGGACAGGAGGAGGGTCGCGGACGTCCCGATCGAGCTGTTGCCGCCCTGGTAGAGGTACGGTTGCGTCGCGGTGTAGACGTAGAAGTACCAGTAGGCGCCCGCGGGGAGACCGGTCTCCGTGACCGTCACGGTGTAGAGCGGGACCGGGGCGAGCGGGTTGAAGTCGCCGTACGACCCGTCGATCGCGAACCCGTACGCCGGTTCGTAGTTGTAGTACGGGATCTGGCTCCACGCGTTGTACTCGTCCCCGTAGTTCCAGTAGTAGTTCCCGCCGACCAGGGGGCCGCCGATGATGTTCGGCCCGGCCGACCACGGGACGTTGAACGCGTCGTCGAAGTAGCACGCCGTGCTGCCCGTGTACGCCGCGAGGTAGTACGGGCAGGTCGGGCTGGCGAGGAAGAAGTAGTACGGGTCGTAGTACGGGTTGACGACGGGGTTGTAGGTGTCGAAGATGTTGTTGAACACCACGTCGCAGAACGCGTCCGAGTAGCAGGCGGACGTGTTGTTGCCGCCGTACGCTTCCGCGTAGTCGCTCGCCTCCCCGTAGTCGGCCTCGAACAGCCCGACCGAGCCGTACGCCGCCGCGACGGTCGCGTCGGGGTTGGCGGACGACGGGATCGACTCGGTGAACGTGTTGTTGTAGACGAGGTTGTCCGTCCCGCCGTAGAGGTAGAGGGCGTTCCCGCCGGTCGCGAACGTGTTCTGGAAGATCGTGGACTCGGTCGAGTTCCAGAAGACGACGTTGTAGGCGGAGACGGTCGGGCCGAAGTAGGCGGCCGACCACCACCATCCGCCGATCGCGGGGCTACCGACGAGCGTCACCTCGCTCGTGTTCCAGAACATCATCTGGAGGTCGTTCCAGATCGGCAGGCCGTCCGCGAGGAGCGCGGGCTGCATCCAGCTCGGGTAGTACGTCTGGAACGTCGGCGCGCCCGCGATGATGACCGGCGTGGTCGTCCCGTTCAGGAGGATCCCCTGGAAGATCGGGAACAGGTAGTCGTTCGCGAGCCCGAACCACGGGAACCGAGCGTCCGACGCGCCCGGGAGCCCGATCGGCAGGTACTGGTTGCCGAACAGGAAGTAGTTCCCGCCGATGTCGTTCGTGATCCCGAGGAGCGCCGTGTCGTTGAGCGCCCAGAGCGGCGTGTAGACTCCGTCCAAGAGGTCGTACGTGAGAGAGATCGAGATCTGCACGGTCGAGTACGCGGGGATCACCACGACCGCATCGGTCGGGTCGTAGTTGGCGAGCACCGCGATGATGGTGTAGGTACCCGCGTTCAGTTCGTAGGACTGCGGCGACGTGGGCGGCAGCCACTGGAACAGCGACCAGTTCGTGCCGGTCCAGCCGTTGAAGACGTTCCCGTCCGCGATGAACAGGAACGCGCTCTCCGGCGTCAGGGAGATCGAGAGGAAGCTCCCGTAGGTGTACTGCTGGCCGCCCTGGCCCGAGACGTTCCAGAGCCCGATCCCGTTGGAAGCGCCCGTCGTCAGCCACGCGTTCGGCTGCGGCGCGGGGAGGCCCGGCTCGTAGCCCCAGAGGGGGGTGACGCCGTACGACGTCTCGCCGGTCTCCGACCCGAAGCCGTACGCCGAGGGGACCGTCGCGTACGCGCCCGTGGTCGTGTTCCAGTACTGGAGGCCGAAGTAGGCGCCCGCCTGGAGCGCGTCGAAGTTGCTGCCGCCGCCGGGCCCGCCGAGCGTGATCTCGAAGTCGTTCGGGAGGCCGATCGGATTGTACTGGCTCCCGTCCGCGACGTACTCGGGGGTCGGGGCGGGGTTGGCGCTCGACCCGCCCGAGTTGAACGTCACGTTGTCGTAGGAGCCCGCGTAGAACTCGGTCGCGTTCGAGAGGGTGAAATTGAAGAACACCGCGTCGTCGCCGTTGATGACGGTCGAGTTGAGGTAGAGGTTCAGCGTGAACGGGTAGGTGATCGTGATCGGACCGCCGAGCCCGTAGTAGTAGTCCGGCGCGGCGACGGTGCCGTTCGGCCCGACCGTGTTGAACGTGTTCGCGTTCAGCGGCCCGCCCGAGAAGTTCCAAATGTTGCTGACGAAGAACAGCTGGCTCGAGAAGTCGGAGTACTCGACCACGTTCTGCGTCCAGAACTCGTAGCCGGGCGTGCCGAGGAGCTGGACGTTGTTGAGCACCGCGTTCAGCTGGACGCCGTACTCGTCGGGCCCGCTGATGTCGGCCGAGAGTCCGGACATGCTGTCGGGGATGTACGTGCCCGCGACCGAGGGGGTCGAGAGGTTGTACGGGGTGATCGTGCCGCTCTCGTTCTCGAGGCCGAACTCCCCGACGCCGTACGGCGCGGGGCCGGGTCCGTAGAGCGGGGTGATGTGGCCGTTCGTGAGCGAGGGGTGAGGGTTCGCGTTCAGGTCGGGGAGGAAGGCGTACTTGGCGGGGATGCCCATGTCCTCGATGGAGGTGAGGGTCTTCCCCATCGGGGTGTTGGCGGCCGGACCGGTCGGCTCGCTCGGGGGGGACGGGGTGTTCGCGGACGTCAGGAGCGCGTCCGCGGCGCCGGGCGCCCCGGTCGACTGGCTCGCCACCTGGGCGGCCGGAGCCGCCGAGGTCGGGGCGGCCGCGCGCGGGACGCCCCCACCGGTGGCGGCCGCCGCGATACCGAGGGTACCGACGACCACGATCATCATCACGACGACGCTCAGCCATACCGTGGGACTGCGGGCGCTCATGGACACGAACTCCGGGGTGGGCCCCATTTATAAACATTTGGCAGCACGCAACCCCGATTCTTCGAGGGCGGGACGCCCGTCCGCGCAAACCCTTTAGGGCGAGAGCACCGGACGGGGACTCGTGGACGACGCCCTCGATGCGATCCTGATCCAGGTCACGATCCCGCTGCCGGTGCCGATGATCTACGCCGCCTTCATCGACCCGGCGCAGTTGAGCCACTGGCTCGCCGACTCGGCCCGGGTCGTCCCCAAGGTCGGCGGTGACTTTTCGCTCACGTTCGCCGAGCCGGTCGCCTTCACGAGCGCGGGGACGATCGACCGGATGACCGCCGACGTCGACCTCGGCTTCACCTGGGAGGCTCCCCCCGAGTTCGCGTCCCTGATGAACGGCCCGCCCGCGCGGACCCGAGTGTACGTACGCCTGCAGGAGTCCCCGGAAGGGATCGACATCACGCTCGAACACGAAGGGTGGGGGAGCGGCGCGCCGTGGGAAGATGCCCGCTCCTGGCACTTCCACTTCTGGGACGAACGGCTGCAGCGGCTGAAGGACTACCTCATCCGGGCCGCGTACGGTTAGGCCGGCGACGCGGCGCTCGCTCCCGGCGTGTAGCGCCGGCAGGCCGCCTCCCCGCAGAGGATGCACGGACCGGACGGGTCCAGTCGGAAGTTGGCGCTCGTGGTGGCGGGCACCACCACCATGTGGTGGGTCGGCAGGTGACCGCATCGGCACCGACCCCGCGCCGGCGTCGTCGGGGGGGTCGCCGCTCCGTCCGCCACGCGGAAGGACGCGCGGCCGGGCACAAAACTCCTCCCCGAGCGTATTATCGCGGGCGGGTTCGGGGACGCCATGGAGCTCCTCGGGTGCCTCCTCCCGGAAGACCGCCTCTACGACCTCGAGGAGAGCGTCTGGTGGTCGAACGACCCGGCCGACGGCACCGCGACCGTCGGGATCCTCGGGACGCTCGGCGCGTTCGCCGGCCCGATCCGCGCGTTCTCGTTCCGGCCCCAAGCCGGCCCGGTCGCCCGCGGCCGGAGCGTGGGGACGATCGAGAGCGTCCGGTACACGGGCGCGGTGCGGCTGCCCGTCGACGCCACGATCGTCGCGCGGAACGACCGCCTCCCTGTCGCCCCCCGGCTGCTGAACGACCTCCCGTACACCGACGGCTGGGTGGTGCGGGTGCGCGCGGCGCGGCCCGAGGACCCCTCCCGGCTCCTCGAGTCCGCCGCCGCCATCTCCGCCCGACTGGAGGAGCGGATCCGCACCCAGCGGATCCGATGCTGGCCGCAGACGCCCGACCTCGAACTGGTCGAGATCGGGCTCGAATGCTCGGCCGTGCTGACGAAGTTGACCGAGGAGGTCGCGCGACAACCGGTCGGCGCCGCGGTCCTCCTCGTCACGGACGACCCCACGAGCCCGATCGAGATGGTCCGGTGGTCCGACCAGTCCGGCTACCCCGTGCTCACCCACCGCGCGGAGGGGATTCTCCACCAGTTCCTGGTGCGGAAGGTCGCCGACCCCCGTCCCCGCCGGCGCGGGAGCGAGGGCCGGGTGTAGACCGGGTTACTTCTCGATCGGGGTCCGGACGAGGTTCCCCCACTCGGTCCAGGAGCCGTCGTAGTTGCGCACGTCCGGGTAGCCGAGGAGGTAGCGGAGCACGAACCAGGTGTGGCTCGACCGCTCCCCGATCCGGCAGTACGTCACGACCGTCGCCCCGGGGACGACGCCCTTCCCGCGGTAGAGCGCCTCCAATTCCTCCCGCGACTTGAACGTCCCGTCGTCCTTTACGGCCTGCGCCCAGGGGATGTTCTTCGCGCCCGGGATGTGCCCGCCGCGCTGGGCGTGCTCGGTCGGGTACTCGGGGGGCGCGGTGATCTCGCCGGAGAACTCCTTCGGGCCGCGGACGTCCACGAGGTGCGCCTTCCCGCCCTTGACGGCGTCCAGGAGGCCGCGCACGTCGTCCAGGTAGACGCGGAGCTTCGGGTCCGGGGGCTGGGCGGAGAACGTCCCGGCGGGCGGGTGGGGCGCCTCCTTCGTCAGCGGGCGGTCCTCGGCGATCCACTTCTTGCGGCCGCCGTTCAGGATCTTGAGGTGCTTCGCGCCGTAGTAGGTGAACACCCAGAAGGCGAACGCCGCGAACCAGTTGTTGAAGTCGCCGTAGAGGACGACGGTCGTGTCGTCCGAGATGCCGGCCCGTCGGAACAGTTGGGTCGTCGCCTCCTGGCTCAGGATGTCCCGGCGCACCGGGTCGTTGATGTCCTTCCGCCAGTCGAACAGGACCGCGCCGGGCAGGTGGCCGGTCTCGTAGTTCGCGCTCGCGTCGTAGTCGACCTCGACCACGCGAACCTTCGGGTCGTTCAGATGCTGCGAAAGCCAGTCGTTCTCGACCAGCACGTCCGGGTGCGCGTACGCCGCCATGGATGCCTCGCGGGTCCGTAGACGCGCGGGATATAGGCGGAACGTCCCGCACATTCCGTGCCGGACGGTGCGAGTTCCGCGCGGATTCTGCGTCCGATGGCCGCCGGCCTACCCGCGGCGGCCGCGCTTCGGGAGCGCGACGTCCGACACCTCGATCGTCTCGGGGTCGAACCCGAGCTTCGCGAGCTCGTCCCGGATCCGGGCGCGGTGGTCGCCCTGGAGGTACACCTCGCCGTCGACGACGGAACCGCCGGTCGCGAGGCGGTTCTTCAACTGGCGGGTCGTCTCGGCGAGGTCGACCCCGGGCGGGAACCCGCCGATGACGGTCGCGGGCTTGTTGTACCGCCGCGGCTCGGCGCGGACCCGGATCCGGGCCGACTCTCGGTCGAGGGCGCTCAGGATCTCGTCGAACTCGTCGTTGCCCATTGTGGGGGTTCCCTATCCTCCCTCGAGGTTACGAAGGGAGAAGCGCGAACGAACGATGAACTCCGGTCCGGCGGCAGGATTCGCGGCGGCCGGTCGGTGGTTCGGGAAGCGCACCGACCAAAGCATGCGCGGACCCTGTTTGAACGTTTCTCCCGATTTGTCTGCGCTCACGCCTCGCCCCACCGGTAGAGGCGCAACGTCACGACGAGGCCGACCAGCGCGCACAGTCCGAGGAGCCCTGCGTACTCGAGCATCTGAAGCGGCGTCGCCGGCGTGATCCCCAGCGCCCCCTGCGCGAGCAGGGCCGCGTACGTCGCGGGGAGGAAGTGGGCGGCCGCCTGCCAGACCGGCGGGAGGACGCTCACCGGGTAGTAGAGCGGCGACAGCATCCCGAGGATCGTGAACGTCAGGTTCCCGACCGGCCAGATCTCGCGCTGGGTCTTCACCCGGCTCGAGATCGCGATGCCGATCGACGAGAACAACACCCAAAGGGTGAACAGGCTCAGGACGAGGACCCCCGCCGCGTAGAGCGTCAGCGGGTGGCCGTCCGACGCGCCGACCCACGCGAGGAGGACGGTGAGGATCGCGAGCGCGGGGACCATCGCGATCAAGTTCGAGATCGCGATCCCGAACAGGTAGCGGATCCGCCCGAGCGGGCTCGCGACGAACATGTCCTGGAGCGAGCACTCGATCCGCCAGGTCGCGCTGTCGCCGAGGACCCAGGAGCCGATGTTCTGCATCGTGAACAGCATCGCCCCGACGATCTCGAGCGGGCGGTACGACGGCGGCGAGATCAAGGAGAGGAAGTAGAGGAAGATGAACGGCAGCAGCACCGGCGTGATCGTCACCGCCGGGTTGCGGGAGATCCACCGCCACCCCACGAGCAGGAACGCCGGAACGGCCCGCCCGCGGGTCGGGACGTTCGGGAACGCCGACTCGACGGTCGCCATCTACCGTCCCCGCACCGTGCGGCGCGCCCAGACGACCGCGAGGACGAACAGCGCGGTCGCCTCGACCGCGAGCCCGCCGACCGCGAGCGCGAGCTCCCCCGAGGAGAGGGTCGTGACGCCGATCGCCCGCTGCATCAGCGCGGCGGCCGCGCTCGGGGGCATCAGCAGCACGACCGGTCGGAGCGCGGCGGGGAAGAGGCCCAGCGGGTAGAACAC
The DNA here is from genome assembly GCA_030037815.1 of Thermoplasmata archaeon. Taxonomy (GTDB): domain Archaea; phylum Thermoplasmatota; class Thermoplasmata; order Lutacidiplasmatales; family UBA184; genus Lutacidiplasma. The sequence continues at coordinate 25,072 of JASHPZ010000083.1, forward strand.
CGGCGGGAGCACCCCGAAGATGTTGAAGAACAGGGAGGAGTACGCCCAGATCGCGCGGTTGTCGTGGAACGCCGTCGAGAAGATGTAGCCGATCGACGCGGCGCAGACCCAGACGACGCCGGCGAGCGCGAGGAGGAGGAGGACCTCGACCGGCGCGAGCGGCACGACGACGGCCGCGAGCGCGCCGACGATCGCGACCGGTGCGAGGTAGACGACCATGATGCCGGTCGCCATCCCGAGGAAGTACGCCTCGGGCGTCAAGGGCCCGGCGAGGTAGAGGTCGCTCGCCTTGTGGTCGATGCGGATGTACGCCGCCTCGTTCAGGACGCGCGCGCCCATCGTGAACATCGAGAACAGGACCGCCCCGACCAGCGCCACCCCGATCAGACCCGGGTTCAGGATCCAGACGAACACGAGGAGGACCCCCTGGACGACCATCGAGGTCGCCATCGCGAGCTCCTCGTGCGCCTGCACGAGGACCTCCGTCCAGAGGAACGCCCGCAATCCCTGGAACGGGCGGCTCGCGAGCGCGTCGCTACTCTTCATCGATCGACCGCCCGACCACGCGGAGGAACGCTTCTTCGAGCGTCACCGGACCGACGGTCGCGGTGAGCTGGGCCCGCACCGCGACGTCCATCAGTTCGCCGAGCCGTTCGGGGTGGACGATGATGCTGAGGGCGCTCCCGTCGGTGACGCACTCGCCGAACGAGCGGAACCGGTCGACCGCCCCCGCCCCGTTCGGGATCGACACCTTGAGCGAGCCGCCGACCGACCGCTTCAGCTCGTCTGCGGTGCCGCTGACGATGACGTGCCCCCGCTCGACGATGTAGAGCCGGTCGGAGAGCGCGTCCGCCTCGTCGAGGTAGTGCGTCGTCAGGAGGATCGTCGACCCGAGTTCCGTCAGCCGTCGCAGGGACGACCAGACCTCGCGCCGGGCGAACGGGTCCATCCCGATCGTCGGTTCGTCCAGGAAGAGGAGCGGTGCCTGGGTGGCGATGACGGTCGCGACCATCGTCCGCTGGCGCTGGCCGCCCGAGAGCGTGATCGCGAGCCGGTTCGCGAAACTCTCGAGCCCCATCGAGCGGAGCGCCTCCTCGGTGCGGTCGCGCGCGCTCTCGCGCCCCAGTCCGCGGGCGCGCAGGTAGGTGTACACCTGCTCCCGGGGCGTGAGGTGGAAGAACGGCTTCCCTTCCTGCGGCACGACCGCGATGTACGGCCGCACGCGGTCGGCGTCCCGGTCGACGTCGTACCCGAACACCTCGATGGTGCCGGACGTCGGACGGAGGAGGGTCGACGCGATCTTGAGGAACGTCGTCTTCCCGGCGCCGTTCCGCCCGAGGAGCGCGACCCGCTCCCCGCGGCGGACCTCCATCGTGACGCCGGAGAGGGCCGTCACCTCGGGCGCGCCCTTCGTGCGGTAGACCTTCCGGAGCTGGACGCTCCGCAGCGCCTCGCCGCTCACGGCGCCTCCCGGCGAGAGACCCCACCCGAAGGGGCTTGTGGACGGGCGACCCGAGACCGAGAACCGCCCGAGACGGTCCTCAGCGCCACGTCGTTCGGAAGCGGACGGGAACGCCGTACGTCCCCGTGGGGATCGGGCCGTCGGGCCCGTCGGCGAAGCGGGACCGCCGGTGCGGGGCGGCCATGGGCGTCGCGTCGAACACCGTCGCTGACCTCGCCTCCTTGACGGCCGGCGTCTCTTAACCTCTCCGTTTTTCGGCGGACAAGTCGGCGCCGGCCGCCGGGGCGGACGCGGCTCAGGGCTCCCGGGTCTCGGACTCGAGGTCGACGTCCGTGGGTAGCGGCTCGATGGGCGGCATCTCGGTGTCGCCCGTGAACGTCTCGGGCAGCTCGGTCGGCTGGAGTCCGGGCGCCCGGCCGAGGTCGACCGGCGCGAGGTCGGGCGCGGTCTCCCGCCAGCAGATCCGCTCGAACGGACGGACGAGCCACGCGGGGAGACCGACGGAGCGGCCGATGCGGCGGACGTCCTGCCGAGTGATCTCGCCGATCAGGAACAGGATCGCGAAGTAGACGACGAACCCGAGGAGGATGCCGAACGCGAGCTGGTAGTACCGGTTGTGGGGCAGGTACCGGTTGAACTGGGAGATGACGAAGAAGGCGCCGGCGGCGCTGAGGACGATGGAGGCGATCGACCGCGGGTGGATGTGGACGCGGATCAAGGTCTCCATGAAGTAGGTGTTGAGCGCGAGCGCCGCGATCGAGGAGGCGAGCACCGCGATCGAGCCGGCGACCAATCCCTGGTTCTCGGGCAGGAGCTGGAACGGCGGGAACATCAGGAGGTAGACGAGGACGAACAGCACCGTCACCTGGGTGCTCGTGATGTACAGTTCGAGGCGCTGGCGGCCGATCGCGTTGATGCTCGACTGGATGATCTGGCTGAGCGCGAGCGGCAGCGCGCCGATGACGAGCAGGGCGAGCGGCAGGGACGCGGGCCCGACGTAGCTCTGGTTCCCGAGGACGTTGAGGAGCACGCTCCGGTACGTGACCAGCGCGACCACTCCGGGCACAAGGATCATCGCGGAGTAGCGGAGCGCCTGCCAGGTGCCGCGACGGACGGCTTCGTACTCGGCCTTGCGGTGGAGGCCGGCCAGGTACGGGAACAACGGGGTCGTGATCGCGGCGGGCAGCGAGAGGACGAGGATCCGCCAGCCGTTCGCGAGCAGGAAGATGTTCAGTTGGATCGTGTAGAGCCGCGCGCTGATGATCAGCGGCACCATGTTGGTGACGAGGTAGTTGAGGAGCAGGCTGCCCATCAGCGGCCACGCGAACTTGAACATCCGCCGCGCCTCCGACCGGCGGAACCGCTCCATCTGGGAGGAGACGGCGACGAAGCTGTAGACCGCGGACGACGCGGCGCCGATCGCGTAGGCGATCGTCATCCCGAGGATCGTCGGCCACTCGTACGCGACGAACACCAGGATCGGAAGGCGGACGATCGATTCGACCAGGGACGGGTACTGCGCCTTCAGCGAGTTGCCGGTCCCGACGTAGAGCGCGTTGTAGACGGTCGAAACGGACCAGAGGATCGGGAGCGAGACGAAGATGCCGAGCGACTCCCACTCGACCGTGCCGTGCGCGAGGGTGGAACCGGCGATGTCGAGCGGGCCGATCCCGAACAGGATCGCTCCCGCCGTGCCGACCATGATCAGGCGCAGGACGAGGTACGTCGCGGTGAGGTCGGACGGCGACCGGCCGCGCGCGAGGAAGTAACTGTACGCGGTGCCCAGCCGGAGGTCGCCGACCCCGCTGATCGACGAGCCGATGATCAGGAACAGCTGGACGGTCCCGACCAGCTCCTTGCCGGAGTTCGAGTAGGTGACCGTCTTGTTGAACACGACGGTCGCGATGAGGCCGAGGACCTGGACGATCAGGCTGACGAAGAACACCGCGCTCGCGCTGATCGTGAGCGTGTGGGCCTGCTTCGGCACCTCGACCGGTGCGGCCGCGGCGGGTCGCGCGGCGGTCGACGGATCCACGTTCGCCCGGGCCGGAGAGGGCGGCGGGGGATTCTTATCGCTCGCGTTCGACACGGCGGGCGGCCCTACGACCCCGGCCGGGACGTCGGGGGAGTGTCCGCGCCCGTGCGCTCGAACAGTTCGACCCAGACCCCGTCGGGGTCCGATAGGAACGCGAGACGCGTGTCCCCCTCCCGGAACGCGGGGATCCGGACCCGGGCGCCGAGCGCGACCAGTCGGTCGACCGCGGCGTCCAAGGTGTCGACCCGGAACCCGAGGTGGTCGAGCTCGTCCCCCTCCCGATACGGTCCGCCTCCCGGGTAGAAATTGAGCTCGAGCGTCCGTCCGGTCTCCGGGTCGGAAAGCTCCTGCCAGACGCCGCCGGCCTCCATCCGTCCGGTCGGGCCCCGTCGGAGACCGAGGCCCTCGGTGTAGAAGCGGACGGACCGTTCCAGGTCGCGGACGCGGATGCCCGTGTACTCGAACGGCATGGCCGAGGGCGCGTCCCGGCGGCGGACGCCGCGCGGACGGACGGGGACGCCCGAGATAACCCTAGGGCCCCGCCGTCGCGCGGGCTACGCCTGACGGAGCCATGTCGAGAGCGGTTCCAACGCCGAGTAGAGGCGTCGGCCGGACGGGGTGAGCGCGTAGGCGAGGACCACCCCCCGCCGACCGTCCACGGGAGGGCGCGTGACGAGTCCGGCCCGCTGGAGCGCTCGGAGGGTGGTCGTCAGCGTCGCGGGACTCACGCCGGAAAGGCACCGCTGGATCGGACCGAACCGGACCGTCCCGTAGCGGCCGAGGAGGGAGATGACGCACACCGCCCACTTCTTCCCGACAACGTCGATCACCCCGACCGGAGGGCACGGGCATTCGAGCTCGCCGTCACCGCACTCCGCCACGGGGTCCACCAACACCCCCGGCGGCGCTTGACTTCATCGATTGAAGTGGAGGCGTGGCCGCACGCCGGCCACGCACCGGCGGTCGTCAGCCGGCCAGCCCGCCGGATTTCGATGCGTCGGAGGGCGTCGGATCGGGCGTCGCGGTGTCCGCGAGGGGATGCTCCCCGAGGAGCTCCTCCAGTTCGCGTCCCCCGGTCGAGCGGCGGAATTCCCGCAGCAGCACCGCGATCATCCGGGCCGCTTCGGCGGGGTAAGTGCCCACGGCCGTCTCCGCCGAGAGGACCAGTCCGTCGGCGCCGTCGAGGAGCGTGTTGATCACGTCGTTCACTTCGGCGCGGGTCGGCACGCGCCGGGTGACCATCGACTCGAGCAAATTGGTCGCGACGTACACCGGTACGTGACGCGCGTTCGCCCGGCGGATGATCTCCTTCTGGAGCATCGGGATCCCCTCGATGCGGACCTCGCGCGAAAGGTCCCCGCGGTCGATCAGGATCTTGTCGGTCGCTCCGAGGATCTCGTCCAGGTTCCGGACCCCATCCCGGCTCTCGATCTTGGCGACGATCTGCGCGTCGGCTCCGACCATCGCGCGCAGTTCGCGGACGGACTCCGCGTGCTCGCAGAACGAGAGCGCGAACTCGCGGACCCCGTTCTCGAGCGCGATCCGGGCCGCCACGCGGTCCTTGCCCGAGAACGTCGAGAGCTCCGGGGAGGGATGGGCCGTGACCGCCTTGCGGGTCCCCACCTCGCCGCCCGAGACGACCGTCGCTTCCGCGCTCCCGTCCTCGACGGAGTCGATCCGGAGAATGACCGCGTCGAAGTCGATGCTGACGCGCGCGCCCGGGGCGAGTCGCGAGATCGCGTCGCCCGGGGTGATCGGCACGGTGTAGGCGTCGCCCCAGAACGCCTCGGGGACGAGGCGGACGTGACCGCCCTGGAACACCGTCACGCGGTCGCTCATCAGTCCGGTCCGCATCCGAGCACCTTCGGTGTCGATCGAGAGCGGGACGCGAGTACACTTCCGCACGAATCGCAGGATCCGCTCGAGGTTGTCGACCTCGGTGTGGGACATGTTGATCCGGAAGAGCCGGGCGCCGGCCTCCTCCAACTGCGCGATCACGCGCTCCGTCAACGAGCTCGGGCCGAGCGTGCACGCGAGCAGCGGCTCGTGCCCGGGACCGGCCTTCGTCGCCGTCATCGCGCCCCTCCGCTCCGTCAAGCGACGGCGCCGGTATTAAGAGAAATGGGCGGGCCGGCGGCCCCTCCGGGAGTCGTCCCGGCGACAGGAAAGGGATGGGAGCAGGGGGAACCAGACCTCGCTGAGCGAATCCCCGGCGTCACCCGTCACCTGAGCTCGAACCAGCTCCGCGACCTCAACGACGAGTGGCGCGCGTCGCGCTGGTACGCTCCCCGGGACGCGCGCGAACTCGAGGAGGTCCTGCTCGCGTGAAGCGTATCCGCGCCACCGCGTTCCGGCCCCGTCCTCTGCCCTGCCGTCACGACCGGCGCGGCGTCCCCCACGCGAGTCTGTCGGCGATCCTGCTCTGCGTCGAGCGGTACGGCGTCCCGGGCTTCGAGATCACCGAGGCGGTGCTCCGATGATCTGCGAGGGCTGCAGCTGCTCGGCGTCTCGGCCCTGCTTCGACGAGGTAACCGGCGAGGCGTGCCACTGGGTCGAGCCGGGCCTCTGTTCTGTTTGCGTCGATCGAGCCGAGCGAGATCTCGCTCCCGACCTGGGCGACGACGTCCAGGACCTCGCGAACCGGCTCGATCGAGACCTCGACCGGCCGCCCGCTCCCGCGTACCGCTCGCCCGTGCGAGCGAGGACGGTCGCGTGACCGCGGACGTGCAGCTGAAGGTCTCCAACCGGAAGACGGGCCTCCCGATCGTTCGCGCCACGTTCAATCTGATCCAGAAGGAACTGCAGCGCGGCGACACGCTCTGCCTGGTCGGGGACAGCGAGGACGGCCGACGGGTCTCCATCCAGATCCGGGCCGCAGCGATCGAGGAGGTGCCTCCCACCCCGTTCGAGGATGCGCCCTCACGTCTCCCCGGTCAAGCGACGCTCGAATTCGTCGCGACCCGATCACCGAACGCGCCGGCGCGACTTTAGTCCAAATGGCAGAGCCTCCCGAATGGCAACGGCGGATCTCCGCAGACGAGCTCCCGCCGGTCTGGAAGGAACGACTGGGTGAGCTCGCAC
>JASHPZ010000001.1 GCA_030037815.1 Thermoplasmata archaeon
GTCACGCCGACGCACTCGGGGCGCACCGCGACCCTGGTCGCGGCGCTCCGCCCCCGCACTCCGGTCCTCGCCCTCGCGGGCTCGGCGGAGGTCCGCCGGAAGCTCGCGCTCGTTCGCGGGGTGCTGGCCGTTCCCGCCCCGGAGCACCACGACCTCTCCGACATGTCGCGCCGGGCGGCGCGCATCGTCCTCGAACGTCGCCTCGCCGGCGGCGGCCCGATCGTCCTCACGGCCGGTTACCCGGTACGGGGTCGGCCGACGAACCTCCTGACGGTCCTGGACCCGGAGCGGGCGGCGCGCGAACGCGGACCGACGACCCGTTAGGAACCCGCGGGGGCGGGGCCCGCGCGCGTCGTCTCCGGGACCCTTCGGGTCCACGCGAGCAGCGTCAGCGGCACCACCGCCGCCACGCCGGTGTACGCCCACGCGGCCGCGTATCCGGACCCCTCGGCGACGAGGCCGAACCCGTAGGCGAGCGCGCTCCCCATGAACAACTGAAGCGCGTTCATCTGGGCCAGGGCGAGCGCGAACCCTTCGACCCGGATCTCGGCGAGATACGACGGGTAGAGGTACAGTCCGGCGAACACCACCCCTTCCGCGAAGCCGACGGTCGCGAACAGCGGCCACAGGGTCGCGAACCCGAGGAACGGGACGACCGCGAGCAGCACGCCCGACGCGATCCCCCACCCGAGGAGGAGTCGCCGCACGTCCGCCGAACGCTCGGCGAACCAGCCACCGACCGGCCCGCCGACGATGTCGAAGGCGATCAGCACGGCCGGGACCAGCGCCGCCCAGACGAGGCTGCCCGTGGCCCCTGACGCGCGCGCGTACTGCGGGAAGAACTGGGCCGCGATGTAGTAGGCGCCCCAAAGCCCGCCGACCCCGACGGAGAGCGTCCACAGGGACCGGGAGCGGACGATCGGCTGCGCGTCGCGCCAGACCGAACCGAACGGGCGCGGCGGGATGGGCGGCTCGACGGGCAGGAGGAGGAGGAGGAGGGCGGCCGCGGCGAGGAGCGCGACCCCGCCGACGAGGAGCGCGCTCGGCCACCCGAACCGTTCGCCGAGCAGGGCGCCGACGACCAGGGAGAGGCCGCTGCCGATCCCGAACCCCGAGTTGTAGAGCCCGATCACCGGTCCGCGCGAACCTTCCGGGTAGTACGACGCCACGAGCTGCAGCGCCGGGGCGAAGAACAGCGCCGCACCGGCGCCGACCGCGAACCGGAGGAGCGCGAGGACCTCCCAGTCGGGCGCGAACCCGCTCGCGACACCGGCGAGCCCCATCACGACCAGCGCCGCGATCGAGAGCCGGCGGCCGCCCCAGCGCATCGCCGCGAACCCGGCGGGGAGCTGGAAGACGCCCGCGCCGACCAGGAACGCGGCGAGGACGACCCCGAGCTCGGCGGTCGTCATGTGGAGGGACGTCTGGACGAGGGGGAGGACCGCGCCGACGTTGTACCAGTTGAACGCGTAGACGGCGCGCGCGCACAGGAGCAGGCCGGCCGCCCGACGCCGACGCTGCGCGGTCGGGCCGGTCACCGCGCGTCCCGCGCGAGGAGGCCGTGGGTCTCGAAGTACCGGAAGAGCCCCTGGGCGGCGATGTCGTACCCCGACACGAGCGACGCCCGGTCGCGCGGGTCGAGGGTCGGCCCCACCGATTCATCGTACGCCCGCAGGCGCAATGCGACCCCGGCGATGTCCGCCCCGCTCCGCGCCGCCTCGAGCGCGACGTCCCGCCACCGCTCCACGACCGTGCGGTAGCGCACCAAGTCGGAGGCCCCGTCGGGGCTCGGGCCGAAGTGGCTGAATAGGACAAGCCGCGGTTCCGTGGCCCGCATCGCCTCCAGGCTCGCGAACAGTTGTTCGAGGTCGAGGTCCGGCGGGGGGACCGCCGGCCGCACGTGGGCCGAGTTCTCGAGCCGGACGCCGGCCCCGTCGCCCGTGAAGACCCCGCGGAGTCCGGAGTCGAAGAACGCGAGGTGGTGCTTCGCGTGGCCGGGGGTCGCGAGCACGGAGAGCGTCCCGCCGTCGAGCGGGAACGTCTCGCCCCCCTCGAGCGGATGGACGCGCGTCGCCGGCGCCGGCGCGATCGGTCCCCACAACGGGTCGGCGGCGGCGCCCCACGTCCGACGCGCGCTCGCGATCAGGCGGGTCGGGTCGACCAGGTGCGGGACGCCGAGCGCGTGCGCGTAGAAGTCGGCGCGCGGCAATCGGTCGACCAGCGCCCCGACGCCGCCCGAGTGGTCGAGGTGGATGTGGGTGACGAGCACCCGCCGGACCTCGGCCCGGTCGACGCCCGCCGCCTCGATGCCGGCAAGGAGCGCGTCCCGGCACGAGGTCGGCCCGGTCTCGATGAGCGACCAGCCGTCCGGCCCGGGCAGAAGATACGCCGCGACGAGGCCCTCGGTGTCGCGGAAGCCGAGGTCGAGCAGGATCCGCCCGGATCCGAGGTCCCGCACCGCCGGTCGCGCCATCGCGGTCCCTCACCACGCGAGGAACGGCGTCTGATAGAAGAACAGCGCCAGCACGCTCACCGCGGCGAGCGCGGCCGTGCCCGCGAACGCGACCGCCCAGATCGCCTTGTTCCAGCGCATCACCTTCGCGCCGTCGAGCGGACCGAACGGGATCAGGTTGAACGCCCCGAACCACCCGTTGATGTACGCGAGGAAGAGGAGCCAGGGCGCGAGGAACGAACCGGCGAGGAACGTCTCGACCGCCGCGGCGTAGAAGACGAGCGCGAACGAGACGTTCGTCAGCGGACCGGCGAGGCTGGTGAGGCCCCAGTCCCGGGCGTTCCCTTCGGAGATCCCGCCCACCACGGTCGCGCCCGGGATCGCCCACAGGAACCCCGCGACGTACGACATCACGAGCGAGAGGACGAGTCCGATCGGGGACATCCGGAACTCGGCCCAGTACCCCCGTCGCTGGGCGACGATCTTGTGGGCCAGCTCGTGCGCGAGGAATCCGGTGAAGCCCGTGGTCGCGGCGACCGCGAGGTAGAGCGGGAACGCCGAGGAGAGGAGCCCCCGCCCGCTCGTCCCGAGGAAGACGCTGCTGCCGGTGAGGATCAGGACGATATCGAGGGTGATGACAACGTACGCGATCAGGATGTCGCGGATCTCGGTCCGCGAGGTCGTGACGCGACGGGGCGGAGGCCGCCCGTACGACCACGTGTAGCTGTAGCCGTACGGATTCTGGCTCACGCGGTACCTCCGACCGGTTCGGCGGGGAACGGCTCGACCGGCATCGCATGCGGCCGCTCGGCCCCGGCGAGCAGGTCCCGGATCAGCGCGACGCCGTCCGCGAGGCGCGGTCCGGGCCGGCTGAAGTACGCCTCGTCCGCGAGCACGATCCCGCGGGGGCCGCAGGTCGAGCGCACCTGCGCGCGGAGGCGACGGTCGGTGAGCTCGCGTCGCGTGCGTTCGACCGAGAACGAGCACGGGCTGACGACGACCAGGTCCGGTGCCCCCCGGGCAATCTCGTCCCATGTCGTCCGTTGCCCCACCGTGCCGGGTTCGGGGCCGAGCGGGAGCCCACCCGCCCGGGCGATGATCTCGGGGGTCCAGAGCCCCGCCAGGATCGGAGGGTCGAGCCACTCCACCACGGCGACGCGCGGGCGGCGCTCGACCGGGGTCGGGACCGCGCGGCTACGTTCACGGAGCGCGGCCGCGAGCGACCGGCCGGCCGGCGCGTCCCCGAGCGCGTCGGCCACCGCCTCGACGGAGCCCCAGACCTCCTCGAGGGTGCGCGGGGCGAGCGAGAGCACCCGGGGCGAGATCCCCGCCTCGCGACAGGCAGCCGTCACCTCCTCTCCCGTGACCGAACAGACCCCGCAGAGGTCCTGCGTCAGGAGGAGGTCCGGTCGCACCGACCGGAGCGCCGCGACATCGAGTGCGTAGAGCGAGGCGCCCGACGCCCGGGTGGCCCGCACCCGCGCGTCGATCTCCGCGGAGCGCCGGTTCGCGTCCCACGTACGGGGTCGCATGAGCACCGGGAGACTCTGGACGTCGGGAGGGTAGTCGCACTCCGCACTGCGGGCGACCAGTTCCCCGCGGTGGCCCAGCGCCGAGACGATCTCGGTCGCGCTCGGCAGCAAGGAGGCGACGCGCACGGAAGACCCGGGCGGCGCGACGCGGGCTGGGACTACTTACGTTTGCGGCCCGCCGGCTTCGCCGAACGCGCCGCGCGCGCCGG
>JASHPZ010000084.1 GCA_030037815.1 Thermoplasmata archaeon
AGCCGGGCGACCCGAGATTCCGCGGCGCTCCCTACGTGCTCGGAGGCACGAATCGGGTCGCGCTGGCCGCCGCGGCGGCGGAGGCGCGACGGCGCGGATACCGGGCCGCGGTGAACCCCGACCCCGTGACGGGGGACACCGGGCCGGCGGCCCGAGCGTTCGCCGACGCGTTGGTCCGTCGCGCGGGTTCGGCGCGACCGGTGGCGTGGCTCGCCGGCGGCGAAACGACGGTCACGATCCGCGGCGCGCACGGCGTCGGAGGGCGCAACCAGGAGTTCGCGCTATCGGCCGCGGAGCCGATCGACGGCCTCCCCATGTGCGTCCTCTCGGCGGGCACCGACGGCATCGACGGCCCGACCGACGCCGCGGGCGGGTGGGTGGACGGGAGCACCTGGATCGCCGCTCGGGAGCGGTCCGTCGACATCCCGGAGGCGATCGCCCGGCACGACGCCTACCCGGCGTTGCGGCAGCTCGGCGGGCTTTGGGTCACCGGGCCGACCGGAACGAACGTGATGGACGTCCACGTCGGGCTCGCCGTGCCCGAGACGGCGCGGTTCGTCGTGCCCGGCGGACTGGCGGTCGTCCCCGGGGCCGAGCACTGGGAGGTTCCTCTCCGTGGCGGACGCCTCCCGCCCGCGCCACGGCATTGGATCGCGCGGGAAGGGGTCGGAATCCGGGCGGCCGGGCGGGCTCCGGAGGGCGACCGGCCGTACTGGGACGAGCTCCTTCCGAGCGAGGAGGGCGCGCCGCGGCGGAACCGGCGCGCGCCTCAGTCGCGGTACGGCAGGAAGTAGTCCGCGTCGTGCGGCTCCTTCCAGTCGACGTAGACGGACTTCAGCTGGAGGTAGTCGCGGTACCCCCACACGGTTCCCTCCCCGCCGAGCCCGCTCTGCCGGAAGCCGGCGTGGTATCCCTGCGGGTTCTCGGGCCCCACGCGGTTGACGTACGTCTCCCCGAAGCGGAGCGCGTGGACGGCCTTCTCGGCGGCGGAGAGGTTGCGGGTGAAGACGTAGCTCGAAAGCCCGTAGACGCTGTCGTTCGCGCGGCGGATCGCGTCGTCCCAGTCGTCGAACGTGAGCACCGGGAGGACCGGGCCGAAGATTTCGTCGCGGGCGATCGGGTTCGCGTCGTCGACGCCCGTGAGGACGGTCGGCGGGTAGAACGCGCCCTTCGCGAGGGGTCCCGCGGTGGGCCGCACGCCGCCGACCGCCGCCGTCGCGCCGGCGGCGACCGCCGCATCGACGTCCCGCGCGACCTGGTCGCGGGCGCCCAGCGAGTAGAGCGGTCCCATGTCGACGCCCCCCGAGAGACCGGGGCCGACGCGCAGGGCCCGCACGAGCGCGTCGACCTTCGCGAGGAACTTCGACTGGGCGGACTCCTCGACGTACGTCCGTTCGGCCGCGATGCACGCCTGGCCGGCGTTCCAGAAGCGGGCCCACACCGTCGCGCGCGCCGCCCAGTCGAGGTCGGCGTCCGCCGCGACGAGCACGGGCGCCTTGCCGCCGAGTTCGAGGAGGCACTTCACGACGCCGGGCGCGGCGAGCTTCAGCACCTCGATGCCGGACGCGGTGGAGCCGGTGAGCGTGACCGTGCTGCACTTCGGGTGCTGGATCAGCGCGGGGCCGATCTCGCCGCCGGGGCCGGTCACGACGTTGAGCACCCCGGGCGGCAACCCGGCGTCCCGCAGCACCTCCGCGAGGAGGAGGCTCGACAGCGGGGTTGCGCTGGACGGCTTCAACACCATCGTGTTGCCGCCGAGGAGCGCGGGCGCGATCTTGCGCGTCACGGTCGCCGCCGGGAAGTTCCACGGCGTGATCGCGACCACGACCCCGCGCGGGAGCCAGAGGAGTCGCATCGTCTCCCCGCTCGGGAGGCCCGCGACCTCCTCGCCGGAGTGGGTCCGCGCGAACGCCGGGTAGTACGCGAAGTTGTCGATGGCGCCCTCGACCTCGCTGCGGCTCTCGGTCAGCACCTTGCCCATCTCGCGGGTGATGAGGCGCGCGAGCTCGTCGGCGCGGCCGCGGAGCCGGTCGGCCGCGGCGAGGAGGACCTTCGCGCGCGCGGCCGCCCCGATCGCCTCCCACGCGGGTTGGGCAGCCGCCGCGGAGTCCATCGCCGCCCGGGCGTCGTCCCGGCGGGCGCGCGCGACGCGGCCGACGAGGGAGCCGTCGGCGGGGTCGAGGACGTCCGAGGTCGCGCGGTCGGCGAGCGGCAGGTAGGCGTTGTCGAGGAAGATCCCGCGGTCGGTCCGCGCGGCCATGGCGCGCGAACGAGCCGGAACCTATACGGCTAGCCCGGGGTGCGGAGGCGCCCCAACTTTTCGAGGAACTCGACGCCTTCGCCGCTCGTCATCGGCGTCCCGTCTTCCCGGACGAGGGGGAGCCCCGCGTCCGCGCACGCCTGCTCGGCCGTGCGGCCGGCGAGCAGCGCTTGGACCGCGACGACCTCGCGGCGTCCCAGTTCGAGCCGGTCGACGACGAACTCGTCGAACGCCTCGAACGCCGTCGGGGCGACGGCGCGGCCGAGCCGCGCGACCTCCACCGCGTAGAGCCGGATCTCCTCCTGGGCGTGGGGGTCGAGGCGCAGCGAGAGGAAGTGGAAGAGGTTCCACAAGTTCGTCTTCCAGTACCACTGGGTGTAGTACGAGACCGGCAGCACGGTGCGGGCGATCTCGCGCGCCACGCCGGCGTCGAGCGCGCGCGAGTACGCCCGGTACGCGTCCTTCGAGATCCGTTCGAGGTCCCCGCGGAACGCCGCGACCGCGTCGTCCGGCAGCGGGTCGCCGCGCCCCTGGCGATTGCGGGTGGATTGACGGCGGACCGACTCGGGCGCGAGCGGCTCGAACTCGTCCGGGGCGACGCTGTACCGCAAGCTCGACTCGTTCACCGACGCCGTGCGGTGCCGGATCCACTGGCGCGCGACGAAGATCGGGAGACGGACGAGGAACTTGTACTCGACCATCTCGAAGGGCGTCGTGTGGCGGTGGCGCATGAGGTACCGAACGAGTCCGCGGTCGTCGCGGACGGACTTCGTGCCCCGACCGTAGGAGACCCGGGCGGCCTGCACGATCGCCGCGTCGTTCCCCATGTAGTCGACCAACGCGACGAAGCCGTGCGCGAGCACGGGGTGGCGGACGCCGATCTCCCGGTCCGCCTCCGGAACGGAGGGCCGGACCATCGTGGGGTCGTCGGGCGCCACAGCGTCGGCAACGGCACCGGCCCATTAAGGGCGGCGGCGCGCGCGGCGGCGGCGGGAAAAGGTATAGGAGAAAGCCCCGTCGAAGAGAGAGGAGGGACCGGGTGTCGCGGGTCTTCATCGGCGTCGCGTGGCCGTACGCCAACGGCGTCGTCCACATCGGGCACCTCGCGAGCACGTACGTCCCGGCCGACCAGTTCGCCCGCTACCAGCGGCTGCGCGGGAACGACGTCCTGATGGTCTCGGGCTCCGACGTGCACGGCACCGCCATCCTCGTCGCCGCCGAGAAGGCCGGCACGACGCCCGCCGAGCTCTCTTCGAAGAATCACGCGACCAACCGGGCGGTGTTCGAGCGGCTCGGCATCACCTGGGACGTCTTCACGACGACCCGGACGGTCCTCCACGAGCGGACGGTCCAGGAGGTCTTCCTCCGGCTGCTCGAGCACGGGTACCTCCAGCGGCGGACCGAACAGGGACCGTACTGCCCGAAGCACGCCCGCTTCCTGCCCGACCGGTACCTCACCGGGACGTGCCCGCACTGCGGCTACGAGCACGCGCGCGGGGACGAGTGCGACCACTGCGGGCGGCCGCTGGAGGCGCGCCAGCTCGGGAACCCGCGCTGCGCGCTGTGCGGCACCCCCGCCGAGTTCCGGGACACCGAGCAGTTCTACCTGGAGCTCGACCGGCTCGCGCCGAAGGTCGCCGAGTACGTCGGGCAGCAGACGCACTGGCGTCCGGGGACGCGTCGGGTCGCCCTGAACTTCCTCGAGGAGGGTCTCCACCCGACCGCGATCACGCGCGACCTCGAGTGGGGGATCCCGATCCCCCTCGACGGCTACGCCGCGAAGTGCATCTACGTCTGGTTCGAGGCCGTCATCGGGTACCTCTCCGCCTCCAAGGAGTGGGCCGTCCGGGCGGGGGACGCCGACGCATGGCGCCGCTTCTGGGACGAGCGGGAACCCGCGCGGCAGTACTACTTCGTCGGGAAGGACAACAAGTTCCACCACACGATCCTCTGGCCCGCGATCCTGACGGGGGTCGGCGGGCTGCCGCTCCCCTATGACGTGCCGGCGAACGAGTGGCTCCTCCTCGGCACCGAGAAGCTCTCGAAGTCGCGGTCGGAGGAGCAGGCGCTGTTCGCGCCCGCGCTGCTCGAGCGGTATCCGCCCGACGTGATCCGATTCTACGTCGGGCTCCTCGCGCCCCAGAACCGGGACACGGAGTTCGACCCGGCCGAGTTCGCGAAACTCCGGGAGGAGGTCCTCGCCAACCAGTACGGGAACCTGGTCCAGCGCGCGCTCGTGATGGCCCGCGACCGGTTCGACGGGAAGATCCCGACGCCCCCGCCGGGCTGGGACCCCCACGCCGCGGGCGGTCTCGGCGCGCACCTCGCGGACGCCCACCGACGCATCGCGGCGGAGTTCGAGGCCGTCCGGCTGAAGGAGGCGCTCGACCTCGCGCTCGAGGAGGTCCGAGCGGCGAACCGACGATTCCACGAGGGAAAGCCGTGGCAGGCGAGCCCGGTGGACCGGGCGCGCATCGTCTACGAGACGCTCTGGAGCATCCAGGCGCTCGCGGTCTGGCTCGCCCCGACGCTCCCGTTCTCGTCGGACGAGGTGTTCCGGATGCTCGGCTACCCGCGGGGCCCCGGCGCGTGGGACCAGGCGCTCGCGCCCCCTCCCGCGGGACAACCGCTGGGCCCGGTCCACCCCCTCTTCCCCCGGGACCCGCCGGTTGCGACCCCGCCGCCCGCGGCCGCGCCGCCGAGCGTACCCGCGCCCACGGGCCCCGTTCCCCTCTCGATCCGAGCCGGGGTGGTGCGGAGCGCGGTGCC
Organism: Thermoplasmata archaeon; assembly: GCA_030037815.1. Taxonomy (GTDB): domain Archaea; phylum Thermoplasmatota; class Thermoplasmata; order Lutacidiplasmatales; family UBA184; genus Lutacidiplasma. The sequence continues at coordinate 5,030 of JASHPZ010000084.1, forward strand.
GCATCCCTCCGCCGACAAGCTCTACGTCCTGGAGGTCGACCTGGGGGAGGCGACGCCCCGCACGATCGTCGCCGGCCTTCGTTCGTCGTACTCCCCCGAGGAGCTCGTCGGCCGCCGCGTCAGCGTCCTCGCAAACCTCGCGCCCCGAACGATCCGCCGGATGACGTCGCAGGGGATGGTCCTCGCCGTCGACGACGGGGAGAAGGCGGTGTTGCTGAGTCCGCCGGACTCGACGCCTCCGGGCGCCCTCGCCCGGGGGGCCCGTGGGGACGACCGGACGATCGCGTACGAGGAGTTCGCGTCGGTGCCCCTGTTCGTCGGACGGGTCACCGAGGCGGACGCCTCCCGCTCGCGGCTCGACCTCGGCGGCCGCTCCGTGACGGTCTCCGGCCCGTGGCCCGTCGGCTCGGAACGGGTCGTACGCCTCGCCGCCCCGGACTCCGACCAAGGCGACGTGCTGGAGTTCGAGTCCGGCGGCGCCCCCCAACCGATCCGGGACGTTCGAGCGGGGGCGAAGGTCCGATGAGCGACGCCGTGCGGCTCGACCTCCACGTGCACAGTCGCCACTCCCCCGACTCGCGCCTTTCGTTGGCCGACCTCGTCGGCCGTCTCCCCTACACCGGGCTGCGCGGCTTCGCGCTGACCGACCACAACTCCATGGACGGCGGGCCCGAGCTGCGCCGCCTGGCCGCGGAGAATCCGTCCTGGCTGTTGCTCCCGGGCGTCGAGGTCTCCACCTCCGACGGCCACCTCCTCGCGTACGGCGTCGCCGAGCCGCCGCCCGCCCACCGCGGGGCCGCCGAGACGGTCGAGTGGGTGAAGTCGCACGGCGGCGAGGCCGTCCCCGCCCATCCGTTCCGGATCGGCCATGGGGTCGGCCGCCGCCTCGCGGGGTCGCTCGCGGTGCCGGCGCTCGAGATCCGCAACGGGCACTCCTCCGCGATCGCCAACGGGAAGGCCGAGGTGGTCGCCGCGCGGCGAAGTCTCGGGGGGACGGGCGGGAGCGACGTCCACCAGCTCGACGACCTCGGACGTTCGTTCACGGAGTTCCCGGCGGACGTCGCCTCGGTCGACGACCTGCTCGAGGCGATCCGGAGGGGCCGGACGTCCGGAGGGGGAGAGTCGCTGCGTTGGGGGCGACGGGTCCGACTCGGGGTCCGGACCGCCGTCCTGCGCGCCAGCCGCGGGTTCCGTCCGATCTAGCGCCGCCGCGCGCGCCCCACGGCTTTAAACCGGGCGCTCCTGCCCCCCGCCGCGCCGAGGTGGCAGAATGGTTAATGCGACGGACTGCAGATCCGTTTCCTGGGGGTTCGATTCCCTCCCTCGGCTTCGTGCGCGCGGCATTCGGGCCCGCGCGGCGTAGCCCCGCGGGGCGTGACGCGCCGGGGAGTTCCCTACCGGAGGCGGGCGAGGGCGCGCAGTTCGTCCGGCGTGGGGACGGGCTCGAGCGGGTGGGTCGTCCGGTAGATCTCGACCACTTGGGCCGGCGAGTGCCCCGAACGCAGGAGCTCCCGGAGCTCCTCCCGCCGGCGCTGCGCGGCCCGACCCATCGAGGCGTACGCGGACCCGGCGGGCGTCCCCGGGTCGACGGACTTGAACCCGGCCTCCCGGTCCCGCTTCGGGAGGTCGCGGGTCCCTTCCCGCGGGCCGTTCTCGCTCACGTCCCGGAATGCGGGCCGCGGGTCTTTACGCCTCCGGACCGGCGCATGCGAATTGGGTCAGGTCCGAGGGCGGCGCTCGTCCGGCGGAGACCCCTCGGACGGCGGCGTCGGCCGGAACCATCGGCACTCGAGCACCGGCTGACGGGGGTACCGCTCGGGGACGAGCGGGCAGAGGATGAACACGCTCCGGGGCGTGCGAACGTACGTCGGAGGGGCCGCGCAGCGGTGGCAGAGCGAGGTCGGGAACGGGAGGTCCGGCCGGACCGCGCGCGGGGGCTCCTCCATGCAGCGATCCGGACCTCCGTGGACTACCGACCAGCCCGACCGCCCTCGCGCTAGCACGGGCCGGCGAGAGCACCGGCGTCGAACGGAGTGGACGCGATCGGTCCCCCCGCGAAGACGAGCAGGAGGTCCCCCGAGAGGTCGGCGCGGGCGGTCTCGACCAGGAAGCCGCTGGCCGGCAGCAACGTGGACGAGTGGCCGGACCAGGTGAGGGTCGTGGCGTTCTCCGTCGCCATCGGGGCGTGCGACGCGTTGGTCAACTCGTAGGAAAGGGCCGCGGCCTCGGGGCTGCACGTCGGACCGACCGTCTCGAACACGACCCAGGTCACGGCGACGTTCGTCGGCGCGCAGTGGACGAACGAGAAGTTGTACCACCAGAGCCCGCCGGAGGTGGAGTTGGTCGGGTACGGCGACTCTCCGTTCGGCGACGCGAGCCCGAACTCGACCGCGGCGCCCGGGCACCCCGGGAGGGGCGGCAGGCGCGCCGTGAGCAAGCCCACGGCGGGGACCGCCACGAACACCCCGACGATCACCGCGAGCGACAGCACGATCGCCCAGGTGACGCGGCGGTGCAGGTCGCCGTCGGGGGGCGGAGACGGGACGAAGCTCGGGGGGTTCGGCCCCATGGGGTACCGGCGTACGCCGGAGGGCTCGCCGAGGATATCTGGGCGTCGGCGCGGGCCTACGGGAGCGGCGGCGGCACGGGGATGCGGAGCGCCTTCAGGCGCTTCGCGATCTCGTCGTCCCCGAGCTCCTTGTACTCCTTCGTGGAGATCGTGTGGACGATGTAGCCGTCCCCGGACGCGGAGTCGCGCTTCATCGCCGCGGTGAGGGCCCGCAGCGCGAGGTCGACGCCCTCGGACATGCTCATGTCGGAGCGGTAGCCGTCCTCGATGATCCCGTACGCGACGTACGAGCCCGAACCGACCGACACGAACCGGTCCTCGAGCGTGCCGCCGCCCGCGTCGACCGAGAAGACGTGGCCCCCGGACCCGTCGACTCCACCGACGATCAGCCAGGCGAAGTAGGGGTAGTACCGGTTGCCGTTCATCAGGTTCGAGAGGAGCGTGGAAGCGGCCTGGACGCCCATCGGGCCGGAGCGGCGGAGGCGGTAGAGCGAGATCTCGGCCTTCAGGTATCGGATCATCACCTGGGCGTCGCCGACGTACCCGGCCATCGTCGCGGCCAAGTTGGCGTCCAGCTTGAACACCTTCACCGCGGTCTTGGAGGCGATGAAGTTCCCGCCGGTCGCGCGGCGTTCGGACGCCATCACGACCCCGTCCTTGCAGACGAGCCCGATGGTCGTCGTCCCTGTGGTGGTCACCGGTGGCATCGGCTCCGTACCCATCGACAACTCGCGCACGTTGACCGCCTCTCGGATGCGGCGTGGGTAGTTCGGGGGGCCTATAAAAGGTGCGAGTGAATTCCCCGCCAGCAAATGAAAAATCCGCCGGACGCGGAACGATTTCGGGCCGCACGCGCCCCGGCGCCGTCCCCGTAGGATCGACCGTGCCGATCCGCACGAAGCGCGCGTACATTCCGGCCTCGGACGCAGACGGTGACCGCTACCTGATCGACCGGCTGTGGCCGCGGGGGGTCTCCCGGGAGGCGCTCCGGCTCACCGCGTGGCGGAAGGAATTGAGCCCGAGCGATGCGCTGCGCCGGTGGTTCCAGCACGAGCCGACGCGGTTCGCCGAGTTCCGACGGCGGTATCTCGCGGAGCTGTCGACGCAGGCCGCCGCGGTCGAAGAGCTGCGCCGGGCCGGTCAGGACCACGTCGTGACGCTCGTGTACGCCGCGCGGGACGGCCTCCGATGCAATGCCGCGGTCCTGTCCGAGCTCTTGTCCGCCGCCCCGGAGGAATCGCGACGCCGGCTCGGGGTCACGACCGGCCCCGCCCGAGCGGGCGCCAGAAGGCGGCCGACAGCGAGCGTTCGCGGTCGGTCTCGAGCCGGGTCCACTGCGCGCGGGCCTCGAACGGGGCCTCGCGGGTGACGAAACCGACGACCTGAGACGGGTCACTGGCGTCGACGACGGGGAGGGCCTCCCGCCCGTCGACGGCCAGCCGGTCGACCGCCAGCCGCACCGGGTCGCCCGGGCAGGCGGCCGTTCGGAGGTCCGGCGCGACGCGGGCGATCCGAACCTCCGGGTCGCCGTTTCGATCGAGGAAGGAGCGCAATTCGCCCCGGGTGACGAACCCCGTTGGAGTTCCTCCCTCCGACAGGACAACCAGTCCGGCCTCCCGGGCATCGGCGGGGCCGGCTTCGCGCAGGGCCTCGCCGACGGACCGCTCCTCCGGTACGAACTGGAGCGCGGTGTGCATGACCGCGCCGACGGAGACCCGGTCGAGGGGGTCGACCGAGTACTCCCGCGTGACGTGGACGCCCCGACGCGCGACCTTCTCGGTGAGGATCGACCGCTTGAGCACGAGGACGGTGACCGCGTCCGCCGCGAGCGCGGCGACCAGGAGCGGAAGCAGCGCGCCGAACGCGTGGGTGAGCTCGAGCGAGAACACCGCCCCCGTGAACGGCGCCCGCATCGTGCCGCCGATCATCGCGCCCATCCCGACCAGCACGTAGAGCCCGACCGACCCGTCGGGGAGGACCGTCGCCATCAACGCGCCGAGCGACCCGCCGATCAGGAGCAGCGGGGCGAGGACGCCGCCGGAGGTACCGGACCCGAGCGAGACGGCCCAGATGACCGCCTTCACCAGGAGCAATCCGAGGACCACGGCGAGACCGAGTCGCGCCAAGAGGAGGTCGTCGATCGAGTTGTAGCCGACGCCGAGGGCTCGGGGCTCGATCAGCCCTCCAATCCCGATGGCGAGCCCGCCGAGGGCGGGCCACCACATCCAGTGGATCGGCAGGCGACGGAAGGCGTCCTCGGACGCGTAGACCGACCAGGTGAGCGCCGCGGAAAGGGCCCCGGCGACCAGGCCGACCGCGAGCGCTCCGACGAGGGTCGCCGGGACGGGATTCGCCGGGAGCGCGAGCGGGAACAGCGGCCCGGACCCGAGCAATTGCCAGCGCCAGACGGTAGCGACCGCGACCGCGGTCCCGACCGGGATCAGGCTGCGCGGCTTCCACTCGAAGAGGAGGAGCTCGACCGCGAGGAGCGCCGCGGCCAAGGGGGCGTTGAACGTCGCGGCCATCCCGGCGACCGCCCCGGCGACGAGGAGCGTCTTCCGCTCCTGGGCACTGACGTGGAGGAACTGCCCGAGCACCGAGCCGAACGCCCCGCCGGTCATGATGATCGGCCCCTCGGCGCCGAACGGCCCCCCCGAACCGATCGAGATCGCGGTCGCGACCGGCTTGAGCACGGTGACCTTCGGTTCGATCCGGCTCTTGTTGACGAGGATCGCCTCGATCGCCTCGGGGATCCCGTGCCCGCGGATCCGCTCCGAGCCGAACCGCGCGAGTCCCCCGACCAATAGCCCGCCCACGACGGGGATCGCGAGCGCGTACAGGCCAAGCGTATTCCCGGCCGGAGAGGCGAACGAGAACGAGAGACGTCCGTAGTAGAACAGGTTCGTGAAGAGCCCGATCAGCCCGAGCAGCGCGACCGCGATGAAGGCGGCCACCGTGCCCAGTAGAATCGCCCACGCTGCGAGAACGAGGATCCGGCGGTCCGCACTCGCAAAGTCACCGAGGGTCTCGACGGCCGGGGGACTCGGGGACCCTCCCGGGTCCGGCGTCATCGGGCAGGCCGTCGCCCGCGCGACCGGTCCGGCGCGGGGGCGGTCGGCCCGGCCGACTCGCGGGACGTCCGACGCGCCACCCTCACGTCCCCACGACCAGAACGGATCGGTCGAAGTTCGTCACGACGAATTTGCGGACGCTCCCCTTCAGGCGGTGGCCCAGCGAGGGTCGCCCCCCTCCCTGCAAGAGCATCAGGTCGCACCCCTGGAACTCGGCGTACTCGCACAGCCGTTGGCCGGGGTCGCCGTGGAGCACCCGGATCGGCCAACCGCGCGCCCCGCTCGCCAGGTTCCGGAGGAGCTCCGACCGGAGGGTTTGGACGAGGGCGACTTCCTCCGCGTTCGCGGGGTGCCCATCCTCCTCGTTACCGGCCACGCCGGTGGGTCGAAAGACGACGTGACAGACGATGACCTCGGCACCGCGTTGGGTGAGGTCGTCGAGCACCGGCCGCAGGGCGGGCGAGACGGAGGACGGGGTGACGGCCAGCAGGACCCGGCGGAACGGGGCGCCCGGGCGGGTCGACTCGCTCGCCGGCGCGGTCCGATCGAGCACGGTCAACGACTCCTAGGCGCGGTGCGTCGTCCGCTTCGCCGCGCGGGTCTCGGCGGCGATCCGGCGCTCGATCTCGACCCGATCGACCCAGCGGTAGTTCGTCCCCTTCCGGAGCTTCACCTTGTCGTGCTCGGAGCGGATGTGGTCGTCGAGCGGGTGGAGGTGCATCATCCCGTGGAACGTCTCGGCGGGGAAGATGCGGCCGCAGAACGGGCACTCGGCGTAGTCGACCACGGACGGTCCAGTCAAGATAAGAAGATAAGACGAACCCCTGCCGACACGGCCGTGCGCCGAAGCCGCACGGTCGGCGACGGGACCGCGTTAAGTTCAAGTAACGAAGGAAGGGGTGGCCGGTCGGGGGCCGATGCCGGGCGGCGGAGCGATCAATCCCTTCGACACGGCGAAGGAGCAGGTCGACATCGTCGCCGACCAGCTCGGCCTCGACGACGGTTGGCGCCGGGTGCTGAAGCACCCGATGCGCGAGCTGACGATCAACTTCCCCGTGCGGATGGACAACGGGTCGGTCGAGGTGTTCACCGGCCACCGCGTCCAGTACAACATGGCGCGCGGGCCGTGCAAGGGCGGGATTCGTTACCACCCGTCGGTCACGCTGGACGAGGTCCGGGCGCTCGCCGCCTGGATGACGTGGAAGTGCGCCGTCGTGAACATCCCCTACGGCGGGGCGAAGGGCGGCGTCATCTGCGACCCGACGAAGATGTCCCGCGGCGAAGTCGAGCGCCTGACGCGCCGGTTCACCTCGGGCATCAGCCTGATCATCGGGCCGGAGATCGACATCCCGGCGCCGGACGTCAACACGGACAGCCAGACGATGGCCTGGGTGCTCGACACCTACTCGATGCAGAAGGGGTACTCCGTGCCCGGCGTCGTGACGGGGAAGCCGATCAGCCTCGGCGGCTCGGAAGGCCGCGGCGAGGCGACGGGCCGCGGCTGCGCCTACGTCATCC
>JASHPZ010000085.1 GCA_030037815.1 Thermoplasmata archaeon
CTCGCGGCGGGCGCCGCCCTGTGGACCTCGGGTCGCGCCGACTCGATGGCGGACGGGGTCGCGGAGGCCCGACGCGCGATCGACGACGGGCGGGCCGCGGCGCTCGTCGACGACCTCGTACGGCTCGGCAAGGAGTTTCCGCCGGGGGGCGGATAGGCATGGGGTTCCTGGCCGAGATCGTCGCGGAAGTCCGGGCGGATGTCGCGCGACCGGAGTACGGAGAAGGTCTGCCCGGGCCGGGCGCGTCCCATCCCGCGAGCCTTCGGCAGGCGCTCGCGGAACGACGGGGCGGACGCGGCGTCGTCGCGGAGTTCAAGCGGGCGTCGCCCGGCGCTCCCGACTCCGTCCGTCGGCCGTGGACCCCGACCGAGTTCGTCCGGGCGACGGACCTGCCGATCGTCGTGGCGTACTCCTGCCTCGCGACCCGCCCGCGATTTCTGGGCGGACCCGCCGATCTGGCGGAGCTCGCGGCGAGCACGCCACTCCCGGTGTTGTTCAAGGATTTCGTCCTGGGGGCGGCCCAGGTCCGGACCGCGCGGAGGTCGGGGGCGGCGGCGATCTTGCTCGTCGCACGTCTGGACGGAAACGCCGGGCTGGAGGAACCGCTGCGGGCCCTCGCCGAGCGCGCCCGGTCGGCCGGCCTCGAGGTACTCCTCGAATTCCACGCGGAGGCAGAGTTAAACCTCGTGGACCGGGTGCCGGCCGACGTCTTCGGAGTCAACATGCGCGACCTGGACACCCTCAAGTTCGAGCGGGCGGCGGCCGAGCGGACCCTCGTCAAGGCGCGCGAACTCGGACTGCACCCGCTGGTCGGTATGAGCGGCGTCACGTCGGCCGCGGACGGCCGGCGCCTCTGGGACCTCGGCGCGGACGCCCTCCTCGTCGGCTCGGCGTTGGCCCGGTCGGAGCGACCCGGACGATTCCTGGACGACCTCGCCGCCGAGCGGGGGGGTGTCGCGCGATGAAGACGTTCGTGAAGTTCTGCGGGCTCCGCACCCCGGAAACGGTCCGTGAGGTGCCGGACGGCGGCGCGGCCGGGTTCGTCATCGACGTGCCGGCGTCCCCCCGGACGCTGACGCCGGAGGCCGCGGCCGAACTGATCGGGAGCGTCCCGACCGAGGCCGAGGCGTGGGCGGTCGTCGTGGCTCCGAGCGCGGCGCTCGTGCATCGCCTGTTCGACGAGGTCGGCGTCGACCGGATCCAGGTGTACGGCGCCGTGCCGCCGGACCTCGAGTTCCTCGAGATCCACCACCTCGTGCCGTCGATGCCGATCCTGCCGACCGTGGGGGGCCCCCTCCCCCCCGTGCCGCCGGCGGAGGACTACCCGCGCGTCCACCTCGACGCCGCGGGCCAACCGCTCCCCGGGGGGAGCGGGCAAAAACCGGACTGGGAGTCGTGCGCGCGCGTCGTCGACAGCCAGCCGGGCCGAAAGTTCGTGCTCGCCGGCGGGTTGACGGCCGAGAACGTCGCCGACGCCCTCGCGACCGTGCGCCCTTGGGGCGTCGACGTCTCGTCGGGCATCGAGAGCGCGCCCGGCGTGAAGGACGTCGCGCGGATGCGGGCGTTCAAGTCGGCGGTCGAAGCGTACGAGTCGAGTCATGGGTAGGCGGTTCGGCCCCTACGGGGGGGCCTACGTCCCCGAGACGCTCGTCCCGGCGCTGGACGAGCTCGCGTCGGAGTGGCGGACGGCCCGCTCCGAACCGTCGTTCCGGGCCGAACTCCGACGGTACTCGACCACGCTCGGCGGTCGACCCACGCCCCTCTACTTCGCCGAACGCCTGACCCGTCGCGCGGGTGGGGCCGAGATCTGGCTCAAGCGGGAGGACCTCGTCCACGGTGGCGCGCACAAGTTCAACAACGCGCTCGGGCAGGGGCTCCTCGCCCGACGGATGGGCAAGCCCCGGGTCATCGCCGAGACGGGGGCCGGCCAGCACGGCGTGGCGTCCGCGATGATCGGGGCGGCCCTCGGCCTCGACACGGTCGTCTACATGGGCGAGGTCGACATGGCGCGCCAGCGCCCCAACGTCGACCGGATGCGCCTCCTGGGCGCCCGGGTCGTGCCCGTGCGCTCCGGCAGCCGTACGCTGAAGGACGCGATCAACGCGGCGCTGCGCGACTGGATCACGAACGTCCGGACGACCCATTACCTTCTCGGCTCCGCGGTCGGCCCCCATCCGTTCCCTTCCATCGTGGCCGAGCTCCAGAGCGTGATCGGGCGCGAGATCCGCACCCAGAGCCGGCGGGCGTTCGGGCGCCTTCCCGACCTCGCCGTGGCGTGCGTCGGCGGCGGGTCGAACGCGATCGGTACGTTCCATCCGCTGCGGAACACCGGCGTTGAGCTTCTCGGCGTGGAGGCCGGGGGGCCGGCCCGGTCCCGGGTCGGGGCCGCGTCCCTGACCCGCGGACGTCCCGGGATCCTGCACGGGGCGTACACCTACGTCCTGTCGGACGCGGACGGACAGGTGCGCGAGACCGAGAGCCTCTCGGCCGGCCTCGACTACGCGGGCGTCGGGCCCGAGCACGCGTGGCTGCGCGACACCGGGCGCGCCCGCTACGTCGCGGTGCACGACGACGACGCGCTCCGCGCCTTCCGCTGGCTGGCCGAGGACGAAGGGATCCTCCCCGCCCTCGAGCCGGCCCACGCGGTGTTCGCGGCGGTCCGCGCGGCGCGCCGACGTCCGAGGACCCAGCACGTGGTCGTGACGCTCTCCGGTCGCGGCGACAAGGACCTCGAGGTGGTGACCCGTGCGGGTCGCGCGCGCGCTCGCTGAGCTCCGACGTCTGGGGCGGCCCGCGCTCGTGCCGTACGTGATGGTCGACCGGGCGCGGCGGCGGACGTGGGAGGCGACCGCGCGAGCGCTCCGCGCCGGCGGTGCCAGCGCGGTCGAACTCGGCTTCCCGTTCAGCGACCCGATCGCCGACGGGCCCGTTCTCGAAGCGGCGGCCGAGCGGGCGCTGGCCCACGGGACGACGTGGGCCGACCTGCTCGCGGCGCTCGACCGGTTCGCTCCGGTCCTCCCGACCGCCGTGATGACGTACGCGAATCCGGTGTGGCGGCATGGGCTCGAACCGGCGTTCGCGGACCTCCGCGCCCACGGGGCGACGGCGCTCGTCGTCCCCGACCTCTCGTTCGAAGAGTCTGCCCCCTGGCGGACGGCGGCCCGGGTGGCCTCGGTCGACCTCGCGCTGCTCGCCGCGCCCGTCACCGGGGCGGCGCGGACGGTTCGCCTCGCCCGCGCCACCCGCGGGTTCCTCTATCTCGTCGCGCGCTACGGGACCACCGGTCGCGGAGCGGCCTCCCGCCCCGCCGAGCTCGCGCGGCTGGTCCAGGTCGCGCACGGTGCCGCGCCGAGGACGTCCGTCCTGGTCGGGTTCGGGGTCCGCGATCGGGCGTCGGCCGTCGCGGCCCTCGCTACCGGAGCGGACGGGGTGATCGTCGGCTCGGCGCTCGAAGAGCGGTTCGCCCGGTCGGAGCCGCTCGAGCGCACGGCCCGATGGCTCGGCTCGCTCGTGTCCTAGCGCGCGGCCGCGCCGTTCCCCCGTTCAGGGACGGATGCGTTCGAGCGAGAGAAAGCCGACGCTCGCGTCGGGCCGCACCCCGGCGAGGAGGAACTCCTTCCGGACGCCCTGTGCGACCCGGACGCCCCCCGCGACCTCCGGCCAGGTCGCGACGTGCTCTGCGGGCACGGCCTGGATCAGGTACCGCGCGTGCGCGTGGTCGGGGTTGCGGGGATACGCGCGGAAATGCGCCCCGTACTTGAATCCCGTCTTGACGACCAGTCGGCGGCCGCGGAGATCGCGGTAGGCGGCGAGGCGCTCGGCGAATCGCGGGTCGACCTTCCGGGCCCGCTGCTCGAGCCGCGTCGCCGGGATCGGGCGCGCGCTCTTCGCGTCCCGGAGCGTGAGCTGGCCCGTGCCCGCGAGGTAGGCGGCTTCGAGGAGGCTCAGTTCGAGCCGGTCGCCGACGCGGCTCCCGTAGGCGAGTTCGCGTCCCAATTCGGCGACGGCCGCCGGGTCGTGCACCGTCACGCGGTCCTCCGCGAGCCACCCTTCCGCGGCGGCGGCGAGCGGCCGGGCCGGGAGCGCGCCGTTCGGCGACGGGCGCCGCACCCGATAGTACGTCAGGTCGGACTCCTCGTCCACGAGTCCGAGCAGGAGCGTCTTCTTCGCCCCCTGCGCGCGTTCGGCCAATTCGACCAGCCGGCCGAGGTCGAACGGCTCCCGCTCGCTGAGGGCGCCGACCCAGTACCGGGCCGGCGTCTTGTGGAGCACGCCGCCGCGCGGAAGGACCGCGAACGCCACCGGCGGCGGGCTCGCGCGGACGACGTAGCCGCGCTGCCGCAGGTCGCGGTAGACGAGGTAGCGGACGGCGAAGCCGGGGTCGGCGCGGACCGCGCGCCGGAACACGGTCGACCAGGGGACCGGGCGGGCCGCGGGCCCGACGATCGCGAGACGGTCCATCTCGGCGAGGTAGACCGACTCGTACCGGTCGAGGAGGAGCTCCCCGCCCGCCCCGAGGGTTCCGAAGAATCCCTTCGCGTAGACCGAGCTCGCCTCGGCCGGGTCGCCGACCCGGACGGTCGCGTCATGCCGGAGCTCGCCCGTCACGCGCGAGCCCCGCGCAGCTGGGCCATCGTGACGAGCGCCTCGAGGCGGACGCCGACCGCTCCGAGGCGCTCGGTCGCGCCGCTCTCGCGATCGACGATGACGAGCGCGCGCTCGACCCGGCCCCCGGCCGCCCGGACGATCTCGACGGAGCGCACCATGCTCCCGCCGGTGGTGGAGACGTCCTCGATCAGCAGCACCCGGCTCTCCGGCGGGATCGCGCCCTCGAACGGTTGGCGGGTCCCGTGCTCCTTCGCGGTCTTGCGGAGGATCGCGTACGGGAGTCGGGTCCGCAGCGCGGTCGCGACCACCAGCGGCACCGCCCCGAGCTCCATCCCGGCGAGCCGGTCGACGGGGCCGACCCGCGCCGCGAGGGCTTGGGCCAGGAGGTCGAGCCGCGCCGGATCCGGCCAGGCCCGCTTCACGTCGATGTAGACGTCACTGCGCTCGCCGGAAGCGAGGGTGAACTCCCCGAACCGCACCGCCTCCGCGTCGAGGAGCGCGCGGATCAGCTCGGGGGGCGCGGGACTCGATGGGGCGTCGGTCGTCACCAGGGCACCTTCTTCAGACCGGCCCAGAAGCCGATCCAGTTGAAGACCGTATGGAGGCCGAGCGTGTAGACGAGCAGCCAGAAGACGCCCGGGAGCGACGCGAACACGCCCAGGAACAGCGCGGGGTACGCCGCCAGCCCGACCGCGATCGGCACGAGCACGAACGGCATCTGGTCGAGGAGCACGGTCCGCGCCCCGCTCGCGCGGCCGAGGCGGCGCTTCACGAACGAGCCGAGGGCGTCCCCGGTCATCGCGCCGAACGTCAGGATGAGCACCACCGGGATCGCGGCCGCGACCGTCGTGCCGAGCCGCGGCACGAGCTGGAGGTTCGGCGGCGCCAGGAGGATCAACCACGCCTCGAGCAGTCCGATCGGCATCGCGGCCAGCGAGCCGAAGAGGAATCCGCTCCACGTCTTGGACGGTCCGAGCACCGGTCGGCCGTCGGCCCGCCAGAGGCGGCCCCCGTCCATCTTCGGGCCGACGCCGCGGGGTATGGTCGCGAGCGCGCTGGCGGCGTAGGCGGGGAGCAGGAGCCAGAGGACCGTGAGCGCCGAGTCGAGGAACGGGTTCAGCACGCGAGGGGCCCCCTTACGGCTCGGTCACGTACCGCTCGATCGCTCGCGCCACGCCCGCGATTCGGCGCGGGTCGGCGCTCTCCTCCGCGTCGTGGATGTGGGCGTCGGGGTCCATCGACCCGAAGACGAGCGCCGGCAACGGCTCGCCGGCGGGGGTCGTGAGGTCGCGGAGCGCGCTCGCGTCCGTCCCGCCGTACTCGCCGCGGATCCCGTGCCCGCCGACCGTCTCGGCGAGGATCCGCTCCAGTTTGCGGGCCGCGGGATGGTCGACCGGGAGCGCGTAGCCGGAGCGGCAGCGGCTCGGCGGCGCGTCGATCTGCGCGTGCGGCGAGCGCGTCGTCGCCCAGGTGCGCACGTAGGCGGTCGCCTGGGCGAGCCCCGACGCGAGCTCCATCTCCGGGATGAGCCGGAGGTCGACCGTGAACGAGGCGGTGCCGACGACGTCGCGCGACACCCAGTCGCGGTCGCACGCGGCCCGAAGGAGCCCGAGCGCCGCCGGGACCGGATTGTGTCCGCGGTGCGGATAGCCGCCGTGCGTCGCCTCGCCGACCACTTGAAGGGCGAGCGCCGCCGGGGGGACCGTGAGCGCCGTCGCCTGGGCGACTTCGAGCCGGAACGGCGGAGCGAGGAGCGGTCGGAGTCGGTCGGCCAGGGCGGTGAGGTCGCCGGGCGCGCCCTCGAAGACGAGCGTCACGGACCGCGCGACCTGGTTCGCGGCGTCCGTCTCCGCGTGGGCGGCCGACAATCGGACCGCCGTCGAACCGTCCGGGGCGCCGAGGTCGAACTTCGTCACGGTGGCACGTCCGGTCAGCACCGGTTCGGGCGCGTGCCGGTCCGGCCAGTCGGGGGACGGATAGACGGAGCGCCACGTCCGGGCCACCTCGTGCAGACCGACCAGGGCCTCGCCGTACGCCAACGTGGCGTCCAGCGCGACCGGGCGGTCGAACGTCGCGTCGAGGAAGGCGACCCCGCTCGAGCCGGCGGTCGTCTCGGGGCTCCCGTCCGGGATGAGGGCGACGTCCGCCCGCAGCACGCGTGCGGGGTCGTCCGCCGCGAGTCGCGCGTCGTGCGCCTTGATCGCCTCGACGCCGCCCTCGCCCCCGGTCTCCTCGTCGCAGCACGCGACCAGTCGGACGTTGCGGCCGAGGCGGTCCCGCTCGGCGAGCCGCCGCATGGCGAGCAGGCTCGTGACGACGCCGCTGCCGAGGTCGTCGTTCGAGCCGCGGCCGTACAGCCGTCCGTCCGAGCGGTAGGTGAGCGTGTGCGGCGGCGAGTGCCAGCGGCTCCGTTGTTCGGCGGGCACCGGCACCACGTCAAAGTGGGCGAGGATCAGCACCGTCTCGCGGGCCCCGACGTCCAGGTCGACCACGACGTTCGGGCGGGGACCTCCGTGGAGCACGCCGTCTCGGCCGGGGTCCGTCTGGGGGTCGTAGACCCGCGTCGCGAGGCCGTAGCCCCGCGCGGCCCGCACGATCGCGTCGGCCGCGCGCACGTAGTTCGGCTTCTCGTACCGGCCGGCGGGGGGGTCTTCGAGGTTCGTCGGCGCGATCGCGACCAGCTGCTGGAGGAGTCGGAGGGTCGGTTCGTCCCCGAGCGCCGTCACCGCGCTCGGCGGCAGCGGCGCGGATTCCTCCTGCGCCATCGGCCCCTTACCGCACCACGAACGCGACCACGAGCGAGCTCATCAGGAGCAGGAGCAGGGTCGCCGCGAACATGTGCGTGAACATCGAGAGGGTGTCCCCGAGCGAGGTCAAAAGCCGAGCGGTGTAGCCGGGTCCGAGCACCTGGACCGTCGGCACCGGGCGCGCGCCGGAGGCGACGGTGGTCGGCGCCAGGTCGTCGCGGGCCTGGGCGAGGACCGCGCGCGCGTCGGCGCGGAGACGCTCGAGCGGGCACCGCTCGCCCAGCGCGTTGATCCCCCCGTCCACCTCGTGCACGACGTGGTTGTCGGTCGTCATCACCTCGGCGTCGTCGCACACTTCGCAGAGCGCGGCGACGATCGGGTCGCGGGCGCCGACGACCAGGTTGTTCCCGTCGACCAGGACGTATCCGGTCGTCCGGCCCGCCGCGCGCACCGCGAGCGCGCGGATCCCCTGCGGGCCGATCCCGTCCTGCCCGATGGAGTACCCGCCGCGCGTCGCGACGCCCACCTCGACCGGCCCGTCGACCGACTGCGCGATCGCGGCTGCGACCGCCGCCTTCGCGTCGCGGATCAGTCGCTCGGCGACGGGGCTGCCGTAGACGATGTCGCCCTGGTCCTCGACGTAGGAATTGTGCGCGTCGACTAGCAGGATCCGGAGCGACGTGGACGCCGCCAGTTCGCGCACGATCCGGTCCGCGACGCTGAACGCGATGTCGTCGGTCGGCCGCGGCGCCTGGGTCACGAGGACGAGCACGGCCCCGCCGAGCCGCTGCGCCCGGGCGAGGCTCTCGGGGTGGGGGCGGACGAGCGGGCTCGCGGGGCCGGACGTCGGTCGCTCGAGTTCGGCGAGGACCTCCCGCGCCGACTGGCCGATCTTCCGCACCTCCGCCTCCGCGGGGAGGTCCAGGTCGTGGTCGGACGGCGTGTGCGGCACGAGGACCGTTCCGGCGCCCGGGCCCAGCTCCTCCGCGAGCTTGCGCGGCAGGTCGGAGGCGCCGAGCGCGGCGAACGGCCCCGGGTGCACCGTCGGCAGCGCGACGGTCGCGTGCGGCCGGTCCCCGCGGAAGAAGGTGAGGAGGCTCACCTGGACGTCCGCGGGCACGGCCGAGCGCTGGAAGAACGCTTCGAGGGCGCCGGTGGCCGCCGGGTCGCGCGCGCCGACGTGGTCGAGGAGCGGTCGGATCAGCGACACGCCCGACGCGTGGAACTCGCGGCGGAGCGGCCGGTCGGAGGCCCGCAGCAGTCCCACCGCGCAGCCGAACGCGATCAGGAGGAAGGCGCCGGTGGCGACCCAGACCCCGACGTTCGGGGGCTGTAGGGCGAACGCGCCCGCGAGCATCAACGCCGGTTGGAGGAGCGCCGCCGGGAGCATCCGCGCGTGGCTCGCCCGCGCGACCCCGTAGAGGGTCGCGTGGCGGAACCAGAGCGCCGGTCCCGCGAGGAACGGCACGAGGAGCACGAGCGGCGGCACGATGGACGCGTCCAGCGCGCCGACCCCGCGCCAGATCCCCGCGAGCGGCAGTTGGAACGCGAGGACGGACAGCGCGAGGAAGGTGCTCCGGTGCCACTCGAACCGACCGCTGAGCGCGCGGACGACGGGGGTCGTGAGACCGGCGGCGAGGAGCGCGGGGCCCGCGGTGACGAACAGCGTCGACGCGAGCCACGCGCCATCTGCGCGGCCGACCAGGACGAGCGCGAGGACGACTCCGACCACGGCCGTCAGCCCGAGCGCGACCGGAGGCGGTGGCGCACGAAACAGGACGTGGCCCCGGCGCACCTCGCGTCGGCGGGTCGTCGGGTCGTCGGGGGCCTCAGGCGTCACGGGACTGCCGCACCTCCGCGAGGATCGCGCGGAACCCGTCGCCCAACCCCTCCTCCTCGGTGATCGTCCCCGTGACGAGGATGTTGGCCCCCGCGTCGAGGAGGGCGCGGGCCTCGGGCCCGCCGCGGATCCCGCCGCCGACGATGAGCGGGATCGACAGGACCCCCCGGACCGCCTCGACCAGCGGCACGGGCACCGGCGCGGGGGCGCCGCTCCCGGCCTCGAGGTACACGTAGCGCATGCCGAGGTACTCGGCCGCGAGCGCATACCCCACCGCCTGCTCGGGCGCGTCCCGCGGGACGGCGTCCGCCTCCCCGACTTCGCCGACGCGCATCCCCGGCGCGACGATGAGGTAGCCGAGGGGGATCGCCTCGAGGCCCAGCGCTCGGATCGCGGGCGCCGCGCGGGCGTGGGTGCGGATGACGAGGTCGAGCCGGCGCGAGTTGAGGAGGCTCATGAAGAGGATCGCGTCCGCCTCCGGCGCGACCGAGCCCTCGCCTTCCGGGAAGATGATCACCGGGACCGGCACGGCGTTCTTGACCGCCGCCGCCGTCGCCCCCATCGCGCCGCGGGAGATCCCCGTCGAGCCCCCGAGGAGGATCGCATGGCTCCCGAGCTCCACCGCACCGCGGGCGACCTGGGCCGCCTTCTCGCCCGGCGATTTGTCGGGGTCGATCAGGGTGAAGTGCAGCGGGCCGGCGCGGAGCTGTTCCTCGAGATACGCCTGCACACGACCGGGGGCGGGCGTCACCGGAACGCCACCGCCACGAACGCGAACAAGGCCACGGTCATCGCGAGCTTGCTCACCGACTGACCGTAGTGGAGGCGGGCCGGCAGCGACCGGACCGACTCCCCGAACATCACGTCCGAAGCCCCGACCAGGAAGACGTACATAATTCCGGCGAAGGAGAGGAGACGGACGAACCAGAGGAGAGGGAGGACGCTCAGGACCACCGCCGCGCCGGCGCTCGCCCGGGCCACCCCCGCCGCAAACGGCATCCCGCGCTCCTTCGGCAGCGTCGACCGGCCGACGTCCCCGGCGACGTCCTCCATGTCCTTGATCACTTCCCGGCTGAGGGTCGCGAGGATCGCCATCCCGGCGAACGGCAGCAGCACGACCGCGTTGCCGGCGGCCGCGCCCCCGTAGAGGAAGACGAGGCCGGTGAGGGCTCCGACCACGAGGTTTCCGACGAACCCGCGGGCCTTCAGGAGCAGCTCGTAGCCGAGGAGCAGGCCGACGGCCAGCGCCAAGAGGAGTCCGACCAGCGGCTCCGCCCACGCGACGGGCACGGCCACGAGGACGCCCGCGACGAACGCCCCGATCGCGAGCCGTCTCGCGCCGCGCACCGAGACCGCGCCGGTCACGAGCGGTCGGTCCGGGTGATTCTGCCGGTCGCCGTCGCGGTCGAGGAGGTCGTTCAGCACGTTCCCGCCGGCCGTCACGAGCGCCGTGGAGGCCGCGGCCAACAGGACGAGGAGCCAGAACGTCGGCGCGGGCCACGACGTCAGCCCCCGCCCGACCAGCCCGCCGACGATCGTGCCGACGAACGAGACGGCCACGTTGCCGGCCCGCACGAGCCGAAGGGCCGCCCGCACGGGAGCGCGTGGCGTGCCCACCCCGATAACGGTTGTGTCGGAGCGGGCGGACCCGCGAACCGAATCCCCCCAAGTGGCCTCGGCGTGCGCGGCGACTTATTAGGGGAGGCGACTCGGAGGCGGGCGATGCCCGTTCCCCGCATCCCGCGCCCGCCCCTCCGCCGGTTCGCGCTCGGGAACGGTCTCCGCGTCCTGCTCGCGCCGATCCCGGCGAGCCCGACGGTGAGCGTCTGGGTCTGGTACCGGGTCGGTTCGAAGAACGAGTGGCCCGGGGTGACTGGCGCGTCCCACTGGGTCGAGCACATGCTGTTCGAGGGCTCTCCGCGCTACGCCAAGGGGCAGATGGACCGCGCGGTGGTCGCGGTCGGCGGCGAGTCGAACGCCTTCACCGACACCGACTTCACCGCGTACCTGACGACCGTTCCGCGGGAACACCTCGCCGTGCCCCTCGACATCGAGGCCGACCGGATGACCCGGGCGCTGATCGCGGACGCGGAGGTGGAGCGCGAGCGGACGATCATCCACTCGGAGCGGGAAGGGAACGAGAACTGGCCCGAGTTCCGCGCGGAGGAGGAGCTCTACCAATTGGCGTTCCGCGTCCACCCGTACCGGTGGGACGCGCTCGGCCGGCGCGAGGACATCGAGCGGATGACGCCCGCCGAGCTCCGCGCGTACTATCGTCGGTTCTACGGCCCGCGGAACGCGGTCCTGGTCGTCGCGGGCGCGTTCGACGCCCGTGCGGTGGAGCGGGAGGTCCGTCGCCGGTTCGGGCGTCTGCCCGCCTCGGGCGAGGACGTCACCGTCGGGGACGTGGAGCCGGCGCCTCGCGGAGAGCGCCGTGGTGAACTTTCGGGACCCGGGACCACGCCGTTCCTGACGGTCGGCTGGCGCGCCCCGGCGCTCGACGACCCGGCGACCCCCGCGACCGCGCTGGTCGACACGATCCTGGGCGGCGAGAGCCGACTGTTCGCCGCCGGCGGCGGCTGGGCCCGCTCGTCCGAGCATCCGGGCGCGCGGCTCTATCGGGCGCTCGTCGACCCCGGCCTCGCGGTCCGAGCGACCAGCGAGTGGCGCCCCCGGGTCTACCCTGGCCTCTTCACGATCCAGGCCCAGGCGGCCGACGGGGTCGGCCTCGACCGGCTCGAGGCGGCCGTGTCGGACGTGGTCGCGCGGCTCGCCCGCGACGGCCCGACCGTCCGCGAGCTCCGGGACGCTCGAACGAAGATCGCGCAAGGCGCCCGCCTCGCCTACGAAGGCGCGTCGCGGACGGCGTTCCGGCTCGGCTACTTCTCGGTGCTCAAGTCGCCGGAGTTCGAGGAACGGATCCTACGCGCGCTCTTACGAGTCCGCGCGCGCGAGGTCCGCGACCGGGCGCGGCAGATGTTCCGGACGGAGGCGCGGGTGACGGTCCGGTACACCCCGACCCCGGAGGGCCCCGATGCCTGAGTCGCGGACCCCGTTGCGCCTCGAGTACCGCCCCGGTCCGGCGGGCCTGACGATCGCGTACCAAGCGGCGCCGCCCGGCAGCGCGAGCGTGTCCGCGACGTACGTGGCCCCGGCCGGCTGGGGGTTCGACCCGCCGGCAAGGCGGGGGCTCGCGCGCGTGGTCAACGCCGTCGGGGCGAGCGCGGCGGGGCCCTACGACCGCGTCGAGCTGGCGCGCCGGCTGGACGCCCTGGGCGCGGCCGTGTCGCGGCAGGCCGCGCCCGAGTCCGCGGAGTTGACGATCGGCGGCCCGGCCGACCGCTGGAGGACGCTGCTCGAGATCCTCGGTCACCTCGTGCTGCGGCCCCGGTTCGACCGTGACGACCTGGCGCGCGTCCGCCGGCAGGTGTTCGAGCGCCAGTCGCGCGAGATGACCCAGCCCGCCAGTCGGGCGGACAAGGAGCTGCTCGCGGAGCTGTTTCCGGGCGGCCACCCGTACGGCGCGACGGGGCTCGGGGTCCGAGCCGGCGTGGCCCGGTTGACGCGGGACGACCTGGTGCGATTTCACGGTCAGCACTACACCGCGGACGGCGCGCTCCTGGTCCTCACGGCGCCGCTCCGCCCCTCCGTCCTGGTCGGGTTCGCCGACCACGTCTTCCGCGGCCTACCGGGCCATTCGGCGCCGACCCTCGGGGCGCCCGCCGCCCGGACCGGCGGCGCCGCGGTTCGGATGGTCCCGCTGCCCGGGTCCGCGCAGGTGGAAGTGCGTGTCGGGGGTCGCTCGATCGCCCGCACGTCGGAACTGTATCCGGCCGCGTTCCTCGCGGACGAGGTCCTCGGCGGCCGCCCGCTCCTCGCGCGGCTGTTCCAACGTGTGCGCGAACGCGGCGGCCTCGCCTACCATGCCTCGAGCGAACTCGAAGCGATGCGCTACGGCGGCTACTGGATCGCACAGGCGGGCACCGGGCCCGAGCGCTGGCGGAAGGTCGTGCCGATGCTCCACGACGAACTCGACCGCCTCCGGTCCGAGGAGGTCCCCGAGCGCGAGCTCCGCACGACCCGCGAGAGCTCGATCGGGGCGATCCCGCTCGGCCTCGAGACGACCGCCGAGGCCCACGAGCTGGCCCTGGAAGCGGCGTACCATCGGCTCCCCGAAGAGTACTGGGTCACGTGGCCCGACCGTCTTCGGACGGTCTCGCGCCGCGAGGTCCGCGAAGCCGCCGCCGTGGCGTTCGACCGCGCGAGTCAGCGCACGGTGCTGGCGGGACCCGGCCTGGACGACTAACGCGCGGAGTCGGACCGGGGGTCGGCGGCCCGCAGCCGCTCGGGGTGGGCGTAGACGTTCAGCCGTCCGTCGCGCACGAAACCGGCGAGCGTGATCCCCCACCGGTCGGCGGCCGTCACCGCGAGGCTGGACGGCGCGGAGACCGCCGCGACGATCGGGATCCCCGCGCTCGCCGCCTTCTGCACGATCTCGAAACTCACCCGTCCCGAGATCTGGAGCACCGAACGGCGGGCGGGAAGTGCTCCGTCCAGGAACCGGCGGCCGACCACCTTGTCGACCGCGTTGTGCCGCCCGACATCCTCGGCGACTTCGGTCACGCTCCCGTCGGGGTCGAACAGGCCGGCGGCGTGCACCCCGCCCGACCGGTCGAACAGCCGCTGTCGGGCTCGAAGCCGGGCCGGAAACTCGACGATCGTGGACGCGGGAAGGGTGAGGTCGCTCTGGACCGGGCCGCCCAGCTCGGCGAACAGTCCCTTGACGAGCGACCGGCCGCACACCCCGCAACTGGAGTTGACGAAGTACTGGCGTCGGCGCGCGGGGTCGAGCGCCACCGGACGTCGCGTCCACACCGTGACGACGTGGTCGCCCTCGGCTTCGGGCGGGTCGACCCGGTCGACCAGCGCGGAGTCCGTGAGGATGCCCTCCCCGAACAGGAAGCCCGCCGCGAGCGCGGCGTCGTCCCCCGGCGTCCGCATCGTGACGCTGACGACCTCCCAGCGGTCGCCGTGGCCGAGTCGGATCTCGAGCGGCTCCTCGACCACGACCTCGTCGGTCGCCGGGACCTCGAACGGCGCAGCGCCTCCGCTCCAACGGGTCGCGTCGACCGTTTGGAGCGACGGGGGGTCGCTCGTCACGGGGCCCCGGAGGTCGACCGGCCCATTCCGCGCAGGAACCCGAGGACCATCCGGAGCCCGCGGTTGACCTCGGGGTCCCGGAGCGCCGAGACGACGTCCAGCCAGCCGAGGGGTCGATCCTCTTGGGCGGCGCGGGCGGCGTCGAGCGCGCCCGGAACGGCACCGGCCAGCGGGGCGAGCGTCGTCGGGTCGAGGTCGCGGAACGCGCGGACGAGGAGCTCGAGATTCCGGACGGCCTTTCGGACGTCGGCCGCCGGGAGGCGCTCCGTGAGCACTTCGACCACGCGGTCCTCCTCGCCGAGGAGCCCCGCGGAGAACCGGAGCACGCCCCGCTCGTCGAGTCGACGGACGAGCTCGAGGAGCGCCCGGAGGGACTCGACCGACTCGACGAGGTCCGGTCGAAGTTCCTCGAGCGGCCCTTCGGGCGGCGCGGGCTCCGGCGGCGATCGGATCGGTCGCGCCATGCTAGGCCCCCGGGGCACGGTAGTCCGGGCGGGCCCACTTCTGCTCGACGTCCGCGCCGGATACCGGTACGCGGGGCTTGCCCCGCGGGTTCGCGCGCGGCAGCGGGGAGGCGACCGGCCCCGCCCGGCCGAGCCGCTCCAGTCGGACGCGGGTCCCCTTGTAATCCGGAGTCGTGGTCGGGCCGTCCCGGCGGTCGGACGTCAGGCGGTTCACGGCGGCCTCCCCGCGGTCGTGGAGCGTCAAGAAGAGCGTCCGACCGCGCACGCGGTCCGTGACAACCACGCGCGCCCGGGCGGCCCCCGTCGGGGAGATCAGGCGCACGGAGTCGCCGTCCACGAGGCCGCGCTCGGTCGCGAGTTCGGGCGACACTTCGACGAACGTCCCGGGGACCTTGTGCGCGATCGCGCGGTCTTCGTAGGTGAGATTCCCCCAGTGAAAGTGCTCGAGGAGCCGTCCGTTGTCGAGCGTGAGGTCGAACTCCGGAGCGTCCTCTTCGGGCGGACGCCACTCGACGGGGAAGAACCGGGCGCGGCCGTCGGGGAACGCGAACGACGTTTCGTGGAGCACGGGGGTGTCGGTCCCGTCCGCTCCCACGGGCCAGAGCAGGCTCGCGAAACCCTCGAGGCGCTCCCGAGAGACTCCGGCGAAGATCGGCGTGACGCGCGCCGCCTCGTCGAGCACGCGACCCGGGTCATACTCGGGCCACCCGGCGCCCATCGCGTTCGCGATCGCGGTCACGATCTCGCCGTCGCTCTTCGCCTCGCCGAGGGGCGGGAACGCGGGATACAGCCGTTGGATGCGGCGCTCGGTCGAGGTGAAGGTGCCGTCCTTCTCGAGGCTCGCCGCGGCCGGCAGCACGACGTCCGCGCACTCCGCCGTGCGGGTCAGGAACAGCTCTTGCACCACGAGGAAGTCAACCGATTCGAACGCCCGCCGGACCTTCGCTTCGTCCGCGTCCGCGAGGAGCTTGTCTTCGCCGATGACGTAGAGCGCGTGCAGGCGTCCGTCCAGGATCGCGTCGACCATCTCGGTGCTGGTCAGTCCCTTCGTCCGGGGGAGGGGCGCCCCCCACTCCGCCTCGACCCGAGCTCGCGCAGCGTCGTCGTCGACCCGCTGGTACCCGGGGAGGAACCCCGGCAGGCATCCGAAGTCGCTGACGCCCTGGACGTTGCAGTGTCCGCGCAGCGGGTACCCCCCCGTCCCGGGACGGCCGAAGTTGCCCGTCAGCAACAACAGATTGCAGATCGCGGTGGAGGTGTCGCTTCCGTTCTGGTGCTGGGTGACCCCCATCGCCCAGAGGGCACACGCGGACCGCGCCGCGTGCAGTATCTCGGCGCAGCGGACGATGTCGGCCGCCGGAATGCCGGTAACCGCCTCGGTCCGTTCCGGCGTCCACGAGGCCACCGCCGCCCGGAACGCGTCGACCCCGACCGTCCGGTCCGCGATGAACGCGGCGTCCTCCCATCCGCGCGCCAGCACGACGTGCGCCACCCCGTTGAGCAGCGCGAGGTCGGTCCCCGCGCGGGGGGAGAGGAACAGGTCCGCTCGGGCGGCCATCTCGTGGCGGCGGGGGTCGACGACGATCAGCTGCTGGCCGCGCAGCTTCTGCGCGCGCTTCACGCGTCCCGCGAGGACCGGGTGCGCCTCCGCGGTGTTCGACCCGACCGTGAGGACGAGGTCGGCCGACTCGATGTCGGCCATCGTGCCGGCGTCGGCGCCCACGCCGACGGTGCGGAACAGCCCGGTCGTCGCGGGGGCCTGGCAGTACCGCGCACAGTTATCGACGTTGTGCGTTCCCAGTACCTGGCGGGCGAACTTCTGCGTCACGAACGCCTCTTCGTTCGTCCCGGTGCACGTCGCGATGACGCCGACCGCGTCCGGGCCGTGCTGCGCGCGGACCTCCCCGAGGCGGCGCGCGACCTCGGCGAGCGCCACCTCCCAGGAGACCTCGCGGAACCGGTCCCCCTCGCGGAGGAGGGGCCGCACCAGCCGGCGGGGGCTGTTGACGAAGTCGTAGCCGAACTTTCCCTTCACGCACGTCGCGATCCCGTTCGCCGGCGACTCCGGTCGGGGAGCGACCTTGAGAACCTCCCGCCCGCGCGTCCAGACCTCGAACGAGCAGCCGACCCCGCAGAACGTGCAGACGGTCTTCGTACGCCGGATGGAGCCGCGGCGCGCCGCCGCCTCCACCTCGCTCGTCAGCCACAGCGGCCCGAGGTCGGGGGACGCCTCTTTCGTCCAGCCGACCAGCCGCTGTCGGGCCGCGGCGGAGATCCCGCTGAAGTGGCCGGCGCGCCCGCGGATCGACCGCTCCATCATCGCGTCGACCGGGCAGACGGTCGAGCAGGTCCCGCACGAAACGCACGACGAGTCGTCGATCGAGCGGCCCGAGTCCCAGACGACCCGCGGGGGGTCGAGCGACCAGTCCATGTGGATCACTTCGTTGACGACGACGTTCTGGCACGCCTCGACGCAGCGGCCGCACTGGATGCATTGGGCTGGGTTGTAGACGTAGAACGGGCTCGAGTCGTCCAGGGGGTACGGCTTCGCCCGGTACGCTTGGTGCCGGATTCCCAACGCGAGCGCGGTATTGTGCAGCTCGCAGTCTCCGTTGTTGCGGTCGCAGAGCGTGCACGCGAGCTCGTGGTTCTCGAGCGCGTGTTCGACCGCTCCCCGTTGCGCGGCCGCCACGAGCGGGGGTCGGACCTCCACGCGCATCCCGTCGGCGGGGACGACCGCGCACGAGCGCTGGAGCTTCCCGTCCACGAGCACCACGCAGGCGTCGCACGTCCGGAGCGGTCCGAGTTTCGGGTGGTAGCAGAGGCTGGGGATGCTCAGCCCCTCGTGTCGGAGCGACTCGAGCAGCGGTCGGTCGGTCGCGAGCTCGCGGGGCATCCCGTCGAGAAGTACGTGGACCATGACCGAACGGGTCGCGCCCCGCGCTCCGCCGCGGGAACGACCCGGTCTATTTATCGGAGGTTCGCCCGCCGCCGACCGGCGAGCGCGCGCCGGAGTTGGCGGAGGTCGCGCGGGGTGTCCACGTCCGTGAACGACTCGGGGACGACCGCCCGCGCGGGCCACCACCGTACTTCCCCCCGCGCGTCGAGCCGATCGACCAGCGCCTGAAGGCCCGCCCTCCGGCGGAGCAACGGCGTCACCGTCCCGCGGGAGGCACGGGCATAGATCGCGTGGAGGACCTGCGGGACCCCGCGGGCGTCGATCGGGACGATCGAACGGCCGTCGAACGCCGCGCGCATTCGCCGCAGGCTCGCCGCGTCGAGGGACGGCATGTCGCCGCCGAACAGGAAGAATGGGCGGGGGGAACTCGCCGCGGCGGCCGCATATCCCGAGAGCGGCCCGCTTCCGCGCCGGTCGCGTACCTGGGGGACGCGGAGGCCCGGGGCGGGGTCGACCGAGACCACTTCCGGACTCAAGCCCGCGCGGCGGGCCGCGGAGATCCCGCGCGCGAGGACGGTGCGCCCCGCCACCGTCCGGTAGAACTTCCTCGGCAACCGGGTCGAGCGACCTACGAGGAACACCGCGCGGGTGACCGGCGCGGGCCGGCTGGCGTGGGGGGAGGTGGTCGCCCGGTGCCACTCCACTTCGGCGACGACCGCCCGTGCCAGCGCGCGCACTTCGTCGGGCCGCCGCACCCGCACCCGCGCGCCGTGGAATCTCCGGCGGGAGTACCCTTCCACGAGGATCACGTCGACCGGGAGGGTGCGCGCCAGCGCCCACGCATCCCCCCGAAATCGTACGAAGGACTCGGTGCCGGAGAAGACGACGAATCGAGCACCGGCCGAGTGCAGCCGGTCGGTGTCCTTGCCGCGCACATCGGGGGAGTGGTCGGAGTGCTTCACCACCGCGAGAGGAATCCGCTGCGCTGAGAGCCGTCGCGCGACGTCCTCGAGAAGAAGCGTTTTTCCCGAACCGCTCCTCCCGACGACCTGGATGACCAGCGGGGCGCGGGGCACGGCGTCGGTCGAGCGTCCCGCCGACCTATCAAACCTGTTGGTGCCGCTCGAGACCGCGCGGCATCGAATCGACGGCGCTCGGTTCCGACCGTGGCCGACCGCGGTGGTTCCGATCGTCCAGGCGGTCGGCCGGTTCAGCGCCGTCACGATTCGAGCCCGCGTGCCCGAACCCGCCCAACGGCTCGCGGCGATGGACGGCTTCGCGGTACGGTCGGGGTCCTCGAGCGCGCGCCCAGTCTTCCGAGTCGACCCCGGGGAGTCCCGGGCCGGCGGGACCGTGGCCACGCTGGCGCGCGGCCACGCGATCCGGGTGGGAACGGGCGCCCCCCTCGACCGGACGACCACCGCAGTCCTCCGGTGGGAGCGCGCCCGCGTAGATGGCGATACCGTCTCGGCCACCGGAGTGGTGCACCGCGACGTCGACGTCATCCGCGTCGGCGAGGACTACCCGCGCGGCGCGGTCCTGGTCGCACGTGGCGAGGTGGTCCGGCCCCTCCACCTCGCCGTACTGGTCGCGAGCGGAGCCCGTTCGCTCCGGGTGTTCCTTCCGAACGTCCGGGTGATCGCCATCGGCGACGAGCTCGCGTCGCTCGGCCACCGGGGGGTCCGGGACTCGATCGCGCCGACCCTCGCGGCGCTCCTCCGGTTCGGAAGGGTCGAGGTCGAGAGCGCCCTACCGGATCGACCGGACCGGATCGTGCGTGTGCTACGGCGGGCCGCGCGCCGCTCCGACCTCGTCGTCACGGTCGGGGGAAGTTCGGTCGGCGCGCACGACCGGACGAAGGAGGCGGTCCGCGCCGCGGGCCGGCTCCTGTTCGACGGCGTGCGGGTGAACGTCCTCAAGCGGGGCGCCGTCGGGGTCGTAGGTCGGGTCCCGGTCGCCGTCCTGCCGGGCCAGGTCGGCAGCGCGGTCACCGTCTGGCACGAGCACGGGCTCCATGTCGTGGGCCGGTGCGTCGGGCGCGACCCGCGGCGGTTCGAGAGCGTGCGACTGGACCGCGCCGTGGCGAACTGCCATCGGATGGATTCGGTCTACCTGTTCCGTCCGTCCGCGCGGGGGGTCGTCGCGGCGCGCTGGGGCGTCCACCGGTCCCGCGACCTCCTCGACGCCGTCGGCTTCGGGATCCTGCCGCGTGGCCGCACGACCCCCGCCGGTGCGAGGATACGGATCCAGCGGTTGGACTAGCGCCCGGGCGCGTCGACCGGCGGGCGAGTGCGCGCCGACCGGCGGGGTTGAAAATTTGAGCACCAATACACACTTATACGCCCCCCGCCTCCCCGAGCCGATGCCCCCCCGCCCGAAGGCGGACCCTCCGGTCCAGGGGATGCTCCGCAAGAACATCACCATCACCGCCGAAGAGGCGGAGTTCCTGGAGCGTCACCCCGAAATCAACCAGAGCGCGCTGTTCCGCCAGATCGTCGAGAGCCTGATGCTCGCCGAGCGGACACCGGGCGTCGCGTCCACGCAGCCGGTCCGCCTCGGGAAGGCGGTCTACCGGTCGGGCGCGATCATGTTCCAGAAGTCGAACGAGCACCGCGAGTAAGGGCTCGTTCCCGCGCCGGCGCCTCCGCGTCCCGGAGTCGGCGCACGGCAGTGGATTCGAAGGCGGCGAGTTCCGCGTCGCGCGCACGGGCGAAGACGACCCCGTCGTGCCCCGGAGTGGCGTCCAGGGCCGCCCGCACCGTGGCCGCGGTCACCGTCTCGAGCGCGTGGCGCGACAAGAGGTGCCCGAATGCCCACCGGCGTTCGAGGGCGAGTTCCGTGAAGTGCGGCGCGTAGTGGCCGCCGCCCGCCCCGACCGCGACCCGGTCGGCGGGGTCGGGGGTCAGTTCGTGCAGGACCCGCGCGAGGAGGGCGACCGCCTCTGGGGTCGGACCGGGGCGCGCCCCAAACCCGATCTCGACGAAGAACGACGGCAGCGCGAGCTCTGGGCCGTGGTGGGTCGCCTCGAACGTCGCCGGGAGGCCGAGCGCGGAGGCGCCCTCCGTGAGTCGCCGCAGGGCGTCGGTCATTCGGCGGGGGTCCGTCGGGTTCACCGTCCCGGTCCGGCCGCCGACTTCGGCGCTCCCCACCGGATTACCGAGCGGATGAACGGTCAGGCACTCGACGTTCTGCTCGCTGCGGTGGACCGAGGGGAACACCAGCGTCCACCCTTCGTCCCGGAACTTCGGAGGAAGGCGAACATCGAGCCGCTCGTCCGTGACGTGCCAGCCGGGACGCCGCACGAGCTCGACGCCCGGCGCGAGGAGTCGGATCGGCGCGCCGTCAACGTGCGCCCCTGTGGCGGGCGGAGTCCCCCAAAGGTCGGCGAGAAGGGCGGCGACGGGGTCCGGCGCCGCGACCACGAGAAGGAACCCGGGGGCCACGGC
Source organism: Thermoplasmata archaeon (assembly GCA_030037815.1). Lineage (GTDB taxonomy): Archaea > Thermoplasmatota > Thermoplasmata > Lutacidiplasmatales > UBA184 > Lutacidiplasma. The sequence goes on from JASHPZ010000085.1 coordinate 21,165, forward strand.
GTCGCGGACGGCCGGGGGCGGAAAAAGGGGAGGGGAAAGGGTTCGCTCCGTCGTCGGGGCGGGGCCTAGGCCGGGACCGCGCGCTCCGTCCGCGCCGCCGCCGCGCCGGTCGCCATCGGGCCGCCGACGGTGAACCCGACCGAGACGCTCGCCGGACCGCCGTTCACCGTCACGCTCGCGTTGGTCGCCGAGTAGCCCGAGCCGGGCGCGAGCACGGTGTAGGCGTAGGTGCCGTTCGCCAACTGGAAGGTGATCGACGTGCCGGTCGTCGACTTCGTGGTCGACCCGACCGTCACCTGCCAGCTCGTGTGGTGCGGCAGCCCCGACTCCGTGAACGTCACGACGTACTTCACGAGCGTGAAGTGCGTCACGACCGTCACCGGCGCGCCCGAGACCGCGAAAGACCCGGACTGGGTCGCCGAGTAGTTCGGCACGGTCGCGATCGCGTAGCTGTACGACCCGTTCGCGAGGTGGAACACGATCTTCGGCGTCGTCGCGGTCATCGTGGTTGCGCCGACCGTCACCGACCAGGACGTGTGCGCCGGCAGCCCGGTCTCCTGGAACGTCACGGCGTACTTCGCGACCGAGAACGCCTCGGTGATCGTCACCGTGGTGCCCGCGACCGTGAAGCTCCCGCCCGACGCGCTCGTGTAGCCCGGCACGCTTCCGACCGTGAACGCGTACGTCCCGTTCGGCAGCGTGAAGTGGATCTCGCTGACCGTCGCGCTCATCGAGGTCGCGCCGACCGTCACCGACCAGTTCGTGCCCGCGGGGAGTCCGGTCTCCTTGAAGGTGACCGTGTACTTCACCTGCGAGAACGTCCGCGTCAGGGAGACGTCCGAGCCCGCGACGATGACCGACCCCGATTCGGAGGTGCGGTAGCCGGGGACGAGCCCGACCGTGAACCCGTAGGTGCCGTTCGGCTCCTCGAAGACGATGGTCGCCCCCGTCGAGGAGAGCGTCTCGGAGTTCATCGTGATCGACCACGCGGTGCCGTTCGGCAGGTGGATCGCGGTGAAGGTGACGCTGTAGAGCACCGGCGCGAACACGACCGACTCGGTGACGGCCGCGCCGTTCACCGTGACCGTGCCCGCGTAGGCGATCGTCGACTGGTGCCAGCCCGAGACGTCCTGGATCGCGTAGGCGTACGTCCCGTTCGGGAGCCCCGAGAAGACGAGCGCGTCCGTCCCGCCGTCGGTGGTCGTGCTCATCGGGGTGCCGTTCACCGAGACCGCCCACGTCTGGCCGCCGGGCAGCCCCGACTCGTCGAACTCGACCGAGTACGTCACCTGGGTGAAGACGACCGCGACCGACGCCACGCCGCCCGCCACCGTGACCGTTCCCGAGTAGGCGACCGAGTCCTGGTGCCATCCCGACACGTCCGCGATCGCGTAGCTGAAGGTCCCGTTCGCGACCGCGCCGAAGTCGAGCGCGTCGGTGCCGCCGTCCGTCAGCGTGCTCATCGGCCCGCCGTTGAACGTCACCATCCAGGTCTGGCCCGCAGGGAGCCCCGACTCGGAGAACGAGACGCCGTACGTCACTTGGGCGAACACGACCGACACCGCGAGGGCGCCGCCCGAGACCGACTCCACGCCGGAGTAGGCGATCGTCGACTGGTGCCAGCCCGAAACGTCCTGGACCGAGTACGCGTACGTCCCGTTCGGTTCGGCCGCGAACGACAGGGTGTCGGTCGCGCCGTCCGTGATCGTCGACATCGGCACCGCGTTGAACGTCACCGACCAGGTCTGACCGGCCGGCAGTCCCGACTCGGAGAAGCTGACCGCGTAGGTCACCTGGGTGAACACCGCGTTCTCCGTCACCGGCGCGCCGTTGACCGTCACCGTACCCGAGTACGGGAGGCTCGACTGGTGCCAGCCCGAGACGTCCTGGATCGAGTACGCCCAGGTGCCGTTCGCGACCGCGAACGTCACCGAGTCCGTGCCGCCGTCCGTCGTGGTGCTCATCGGCACGCCGTTGAGCGTGACCGCCCACGTCTCGGAGGCCGGGAGTCCGGACTCGTCGAACGCCACCGCATACGTCGTGACGGTGAACGTCACGGGGATCCCGAGCGCCGCGCCGCTCACGGTGAACGACCCGGACTGGGTCGTCGTGAAGCCGGGCACGATCGCGATCTGGTAGGTGTAGCCGCCGTTCGGCAGGTTGAACGCGATCGTCGTGGTCGAGCTCGCGACCGTCAACTGACCGGGGATGGCGATCGACCAGTGCGTGCCCGACGTGAGACCCGACTCGGTGAACGTCACCGTGTGGCCCGCCGAGAACGCGAACGTCGTGACGGTCCCGATCGGCGCGCCCGAGATCGTGAACGACCCGGTCGCCGGGTTCGCGGCCGACTGGGACGCGCCCGTCAGCCCGCTGAACCCGGTGTAGGTGTACGTCCCGGAGGGCAGGTAGAACACCACGCACGGCGTGCCGCCGCAGACCGCGAGCAGCGTGGTCGTCTGCGTCTCGTTCAGCCAGCCGTAGCCGGTCGCGTTGACCACCCGCACCTCAAAGGAGGTCGTGCCGGTCGAGCTCGGCAACCCGGTCGCGTAGAACGTCGGGTCGTAGACCGAGTAGGCGATCAGCGGCGCGTAGTCGCCGCGGAACGGGTTCGCGGTCGCCGCGATGCCGGCGGACGACGTGATGCTGGTCGAGCGCGCCGCGTACGGGATGTTCGCGTACGGGTTCGCGGCGTTGCCGTAGTTGAACCAGAAGTTGCCGCCCTGGTAGGTCGTGCCGAGGATGCTCCCGCTGAGCGAGAACCCGAGGTACGACGTGACGAACGACGCCGACTGGCAGGTGGTCGGTCCGGGGTAGGTCGGGGAGGAGAGCGGCGCATAGCCGGCCTGGCACGTCACGTTCCAGAAGTCCTGGTCCGACGCGGCAGCGCTGGCCGTCCCGTTGGTGTAGAACGCGTTGTTCCAGATCCGGTCGTAGCTCTCCGAGACCACGAGCCCCGTGGACGGCGCCGTGAGGCCGACGTACGAGGGCTGCGGCGCCGGGGTGAACGTGTTCCCCCAGACGACGTTCCGCGTGTTGGTCAGGGCGGCCCCGTTCACGACGGACGTTCCGCCGTTGATGAACTCGAGGCCCCGGTCCGAGACCGAGAACGTGTTCGCGGCGAACAGGTCGTTCTGGCAGGTGTTGCACACGACGGAGTAGAGCGTGGTCGCCTCCGAGTTCGCCCACGCGTAGATCCCGCTCGTGCCCGCGAGCGTGAAGTTCTGCACGTGGTAGAAGTACAGCTGGAACTGGTCGGAGTACGGCACGTCGAACAGGTTGAGGCTCGGGAGCTGCCAGGACGGGTAATCGATCAGGAACGACGGGGCCGGGTTCGACTGCGCGTAGACGGTGGTCGAGTTGATGTACTCCCCGATCCAGACCGTGAACAGGTAGTCGTTCAGGTCGCTGAACAGCCACGAGAGCGACCCCGACACCCCGTACGGCGCGCCGACGGTCGGTGCCCCGCTCTCGATCCGGTACTGATTCCCGACGCTGCCGAGCCCGAAGCTCCCCGCGTTCGTGGAGATGTTCGCGAGGTCGCCCGCGCTGAACGCCCACAAGGGGGTGTAGACCCCCGTGGAGGCGTCGCGCGTGAGCGTGATGGTCGGCTCCTGGCTCGACGCGGTCAGGTTGACCGTCTGGAGGATCGGGTCGTACCCGCCGAGCAGCACCTCGACCGTGTAGAGCCCGGGCGACAGCCAGAGGTTCCGTCCGAGCGTCGTCGGCGTGGGGGAACCCCCCGACCCGCTCCAGCCGGAGAACCAGCCGAACGTCGGGGCCACCTGGAACTGCGACTGGTTCGTGACGCCCGCGCCCCGCGCGACGCCCACCCAGGCGTTCGCCGGGCTGATGTGTCCGTAGTTGAGCGCGTACGCCCCGCCGCCCGCGGGGTAGGGGGCGCCGGTCGCGTTCCAGAGGCCGCCCAGGATCGATGCGCCCGTCACCAAGTGGGCCACCGGCGTGCCGGCTCCCGTGAGAAGCGTCGGGCCCGGTCCGCTGACGCCCTGCGGCGCCCAGTAGCCGACCGACCCCGAGCTCGTCTCACCGGTCTCCCCGCCGAAGTCGTACGCCGCGGGGGTCGCCGCGTACGCCGTGCACTGGCCCGACGTCATCTCGTTGGCCGCGGGACAGTAGTTAATCCCGACCTCGGCGTTCGCGTACGCGGTGACCGTGGTCGCGCCGCTCGAGGTCCCGATCCCCCAGTCCATCTCGAAGTCGTTCGTCAGGCCGACCGGGTCGTAGACCGTCCCGTTCGCCTCGATCGCGGCCGAGCCGATGCGGCCGTTCGGGCCGTGGATCGGCACGCCACCGGGGTTGACGGACGGGCTGACGGAATTGAAGAACACGTCGTCGTACTCGCCGCAGACCTTCCCGGTGCCCGGGCTGGTCGGACAGACGCGCTGGCCGAGCGAGTTGAGCACCGTGTAGTTGAAGAACACCTCGTTCACCGGCGCGGTCTGGCTGATCGTGCCGCAGGACGGGACGCCGGTCCCCGGTGTCGTGTCGAGATGGCACGGGCCGGTCGTCGTGTTCAGGTAGAGGGCCAGGGTGAACGGGTAGGAGATCGTGATCGACGGCCCGTTGACGGCGTAGAAGCCGCCGCGCGGGGTCGAGAAGCCCTCGAGGGCGTTGGTGCCGGACGTCCACGCGGCCGTCGGGTTCGAGAAGTTCCAGATGTTGTTCTCGAACGAGAGCGAGTGGGTCGCCGGATTGTAGTTGATGACGTTCTGCAGCCAGAATTCGTTCGGGCAGTTCGGGGCGTTCGACGACCCGACCGTACAGCCGGTCGGCGCATTCGGGTTCGCCGGGAACGAGTTCTGTCCGAACAGCGTCACGTTCGTCAGGACCGCGTTCAACTGGGCGCCGTACGCCGTCTGGGTCCCGAAGTCGAACTCCTCCGTCTGGACCCCGAGCGGGTCCTGGGTCGAGAACGTCGCCTGGAGACTGGTCGTGTCGACCGTGGTCGTGCCGATCGTGCCGTTCGTGTCGTTGAGGCCGTAGTAGGCGATGCCCATCGGGGCCGGGGCGCCCGAGTAGAGCGGCGTCACCGGTCCGGCGGCGGTCGGGTCGGCCGCCTGGTGCAGGTTCGGCGGGAGGAACAGGTTCGGGTTCCCTCCGCTGGCGAGATAGGACGCCTCGTCGGCGGCCACGGTCGCGGCGCGGCCGGCGTCGATCCCGAACGTCTTCGTCGGCGCGGTGGACGCGGCCGACGAGACCGCGGGCGCCGAGACCGGCGCGGGAGTCGAGGTCGCGCCGGCGGTCGGGGCGGCCGAGGACCCTACGGCGGGCGCTCCGACCACCCCGGCGACCAACGCCGAGGAGACCACCATGAATGCGGCGACGGCGAGCACGATCGTGGCGCGGCGATACCCGGTTCGCATGGCGCGCCGTACCGAGTTATACTAAATGAAGCCCGCACCACCGATGCGCGTGCGTGCGCATCGTAATACGCACTTATGCGCATTTCGGCGCAGTGCGCTTCCCGGGGGGCCGTCGACCGGGGGAGGTGCTCCCGGCGGGAGTTTCCCCGACGGGCCCGAGGGCGCCGTCGGTTTTGAACCCGCGTCAGAGGCTCGAGAGGCCTCTATCCTTGACCACTAGACTACGGGAGCGCCGAGGCGCGTGTAGGCCACCTCCTCTTTGAGCCTTTCTAGGTCGGGGCTACCGGAGCGCAACCGGTTGGGCGGGCGACGTCTCGGGGCTCACGACCACCGCGGTGCCGTAGGCGAAGATCTCGGTCATGATTTCGCTCATCTCGGACGTGTCGAACGAGGCGGAGATGACGGCGTTCGCGCCGAGGCTTCGCGCGTGGTCGACCAAGCGCGTGAGCGCCTCGTGCCGCGACTGCTCGAGGAGCTGCGTGTACTCCTTGATCTCGCCGCCCCCGAGGCTGCGGAACCCCGCCACGATGTTGCGGCCGAGGCCGCGCGAACGCACGATCAGCCCGTAGGTGAGCCCGATGACCCGGTCAACGCGGTACCCCGGCAAGAACGGCATCGTGACGACCGGGAAGTCGGTCGGCGGCGCATAGACGGGGGGACTCGGCGGGAGCGGCGGGCCGGACATGCGGGCGAATGCCCGGCCGCCGACTTAAGGAGGACGCGTCCGACGGGGAAGCGCCTATGAGGTCGCGCCGGCTCTTCGGGACGTGACCCCGCCCGTGAAGGCCCGCAGCGGCCACATCCTCCTCGACACCAAGCGCTCGTACAAGGACCTCGTCCGCGTCTACCCCGAGATCCACAAGCGCGTCGTCGAGATGAATCGGCCGTTCGTCAAGGAGTCGGACCCGCTTCTCCCGGACGTGATGCTGGACGAGAACCTCCGCGACTTGAAGGGGGACCGCAAGCCGGTCGGCTACAACCGGCAGGACGTCTTCGGCCTCCGCCTGATCTTCCCGATCGTCGACGACGAACGGGCGGAGTTCTACTTCACCAAGCCCGCGCGCTGCCAGGAGGTCGTCCAGATCACGGAGCAGGTCTCCGCGCTCCTGCGCCGCCGCGGCATCAAGCACACGGTCGAGTACGACCGCCTCGCCCTCGGACCGCCGCGCGGCCTCCCGGGGATGCCTCCGCCCGGCTCGACGCCGGGGTTCCTCTCGGGCTGACCGGGACCGACCGCCGGACTACGGCTCGGACGGGGGCCGGCGGAACGGCCAGAACGCGCTGGCCGCGGGCGCCGACGCCGGAGGCGGGGCGGGCTCGGTGGTCGCCGCGCCTTCCGCCTGGAGCCGCTTCAGCGACTCGCGGGCCTTCTCGAGCGCGGCGGCGTAGTCGGTGTCGCGCAGCCGCAGCGACTCCGCGAGCAGCTGCCGGGCCTCGGTCGTGTCGAGGTGGCGTTCGTGCGCGCGCGCGAGCGCGGCGTCGATCAGGAAGTGGAGGTTGAGGAGCTCGCGGTGGAGCGACTTGCGCAGATTCAGGTCCTCCTCGGCCTTCAGGAGCAGTCGGCCCGCATCCAGCGCGTGCCCCGCGCTCGCGAGCTCGACCACTTCCTTCACGCGCGCGCGGACCGGACCGACGCTGACGTGGAGACCTTCCTCGGCGAACGTCACCTCGGTCTGGAGGTCGCGCAGCCGGCGCTCGAACGGCTCGCGGACCGACGGTTCCAGCGTCCGGGTCGCCTGCCCGAGCAGGTTCTCGGCCTCGTCGAGGCGGCCCTGGTCGACCGCGATCCGCGCCTCGCTGAACACCTGCATCACCGGGGTCGTGTCGACGCCCAGCCGTTCGCCGACCCAGAGGCGGTCCTTGAACGCGCCCATCCGGCCGATGATCTCCTCTTGCCGACGTCGGCGGGCGAGCTCGGCCTCGGATCGGACGAGCTTCAGCGCCTGCCCGAAGTCGCGACGCTCGCGGAGCTGCGTCAGTTGCGTCCGCAGCTCCTCGCGGCGGGCCTGCTCCGCGGGGGACGCGTCGCCCGCCCGGGCGTACTCCGCCTCGACCTCGCGCCACCGTCCGTCGACGACGGACTCGAACAGTCGCCGGCTCGCGGCCTCGCCGCGCGCGAGCGCCTGCTTCACGTGCGGCCACTCGCGCCCGCGCAGCGCGGCCTCGGCCTCCGCCACGACGCTCTCGAGCGGGTCGAGCTCCGTCGCGAGTCGCTCGCCGCGCGCGGCTTCGACCTGCCGACGGAGCTCGCCCATCGGGGCGGCGAACAGCCGCTCGATCGCCCAGCGACCCATCTCGGTCGCCTCGCGGGCGGCCCGGATCGCCTCCGCGTACTGGCCGAGGGCCCCGTGCCGCTGCGCCTCCGCGAGGCGACCGGCCCCGTCCGTGACGACCGCCCCCAGGTCCGCGGCCTCTGCGATCTGGCGCTCCGCCGACCGCATCGCGTCGCCGGCGCGGCGGTGTCCGTCCCGCGCGACGCCGAGGGCGTCGGAGGCGACCATCGACTGCTCGAGGACGTCGGGGTACGCGTGCTGCTGGAACGCGGCGCGGGCGAGGTCGAACTCCTCCTTCGCGCTCGGGGCGACCACGCCCTCCTCGACCGCGCGCGCGATCGCCCGCTCGGTCGCCTCGAGCGACCCTTCCGCCAACCGGCGCTGGAGGTCGACCCGCTCGAGCTCGTTCTCGCTCTTCGCGGCGAGCTGGAGCGCCTCCACCGCGCGGCCCTCGTCGAGCGCCATCCGCGCCTGGTGGAGGAGGTTCTCGGCGATCGACGTGTTCGACCCTTCGTGCCGCAGCCGCGTGACGGTCGCCTGGAATCCGGCGAGCGTCTTCGAAACGTGCTGGTAGGTGACCTGGAGGATCTCGCGCTCGAGCGGGCCGCCGAGCTCGATGACGCGCGCGTACTGACGGTCGCGAAGCATCTGCTCGAGCCGCTCCATCTGGGCCCGGAGCGCGGCGACGTCGACGTGGAGGAGGTCCGCCTGGGCGAGCGACTCGCGCGCCCGCTTCGTCACGCGGTCGGCGTGCTCGACGAACCCGCGGGTCGAGATGAACTCCGCGCGCGCCTGGTCGAGCAGCGCCGCCGCGCCGACCGGGAGCGGCAACGCCACGCGCCGGCGGGCCTCGCCCAGCGGCGTCAGGATCTTGTCGACCTGGACCCCCGCGGCGCGCGCGATGTCGAGGTCCCGCTCGAGGCCGCGCAGGTTCTCTTCGAGGATCGGCCGCAGGAGCGCGACCAGCTCTTCATGGAGGAGGTGCGCGCCGGTCCGGGTCGCCTCGGGCGCGGCGGTCGCCCGCTCCGTGCGGAGCGTCTCCAGCCGGTGCTGGTACGGGTCCATCGCCGCGGAGAGCCGGCGGCCGTCCTCGATCAGGAGCTGGGTCTCGTTCAAGATCCGATCCCCGTCCAGGCGGGCCTCTTCGGCGCGGAGCGACTGCTCCACCCCGTCGAGCAGCGTGCGGGCCCCGTCGAAATCGAGCGCCTGGTACGCGAGTCGGGCGTTCCGGAGCGGTTCGTAGAACGGGGTCGGGTCGGCGCCCGCGCCCCGCAGCCGCCCGAGCAGGTCCTGGGCGCGGGAGATGCCCTCGAGCACCGCCTGCGCCCCGGCCCGCGCGCGGCCCGCCGACTCTTCGAGCCGGGTCGCGACCTGGTACGCCTCGGGATACCGTCCGCCTCGCGCCGCCGACTGCGCCTCCTCGAGCTGGGATCGGAACCGCCCGAGGTCGAGCCCCATCGTCTCGAGCTCGACCAACGAGAGCTTCGCATGAGAGACCGCTTCCTCGCTGCGGAGGAGCTGCTGCTGCTGCGCGCGGGTCCGGATCTCCTGGGAGGCGCGGGACGCCTTGACGAAGTCCCCCATGTTGAAAATCTGCTGGACCTCGTCGATCTGCCGCTGGACCTCGTCGCTCGCGCCGCCCATCGACTCGAGCACGCGCACCTCCGACTCGAGCAGCTCGACCAGCGCGGACGCGTGCGCGGCGAACACCGCGGCGAAGTCCCGCTCGGCCCGGCGCATGCTCTCGATCGACGCGGGCAGGTCCTCCTTGACGCGGAGGGAGACGTCGGCGTCCGCGAGGAGCCGCCGGACCGGAGACGTGAGCGCCTCGTCCGGAATGTCGGCGAACCCCTGTTCCATCTCTTCCACGCGCCGCGCGACGAACGGCGCGGCCGCGGTCCGGAGGGCGACCTCCGCCTTGGCCACGGACTCCGCTGCCTCGACCAGCTTCCCGTCGTCCAGGAGCCCCCGCGCGGTCGAGATCTCCGCCTCCGCGTCCGGGTGGAGGAAGCCGCGTTCCCGGGCGTACTCCCGGATGCGGTCGAGGGTCGTCCACCGTTGGCGGAAGAACTGGAGCGCGTCCCGTCCGAAGGCGAGGACCGCTTCGCGGAGGATCTGGCGGGCGACGTCGACCTCGGCGCGGTCCAAGTGGCCGCGCGCCTTCACGAGCAGCGGGTCGAGCGCCTCGGTCGAGAAGCCGGAGGCGCGGAACCGTTGCGCCATCTCGTCCATCGCGCCGAGCTCGTCCCGCGCGCCGTCGAGGTCTTCGGTGAGCCGCCCGACGCGGTCGAGCGCCTCTTGGCTGGCGGCCAGGGCCTCCGAATAGATCTTGAGACGCAGCGCCTCGCGCGCGCGGTTCATCGCCGCGAAGACGTCGGTCGGGTCGCGACCGAGCCGGCGCGCCTCGACGATCCGGGGCCGGACCTCGTCGAGGAGTCCGGCGACCACGCTGACGATCGGCTCCTCCGCCGCCCGCCGGGCGTCGGTGAGCAGCGGCGCGATATCGAGCGGAGGGGCCTGGGGGAGCCGGGCGATCGCGGACTCGACGGCCGCGCGCGCGGCGGTCGGGTCGACCCCGAACTCGGCGGTCGCGTCCAGGGAGGAGCGCAGGCTCTCGAGCGCCTGACCGCACCGATCGCGCAGCGCCTCCGCGAGCTCGGTCAGTCCGCGGTCGACCGCGTCCACCGTGGTCGGCCAGCGGTCGGCCGGGGCGTCCGCGTCGTCGCGCAGCGCGGCGTCGAGCGCACCAGTCGGCGCGCCGAACTCCTTCGCCGCCGCGATCATCTCCGTCGCGGCGTCGCGCGACTGCGTGCGCCGGGCGACCGCCTCGGGGAGTCCGTCGGCGACGAACCGGTTCAACTGGTCCATCGCTTCGAGGAGCCCGCCCTCCTTTGCCGGCTCGACGGCGGTCGCGAGGCCCCGCTCAAACTCCGCGAACCGTTCGGACGAGAGGGTCGCCCAGCGGGCCACGGCGACCGCGCGTGCGCGGGCTTGTTCGATGAACTGGACCTCGGCGGCTTCGAGACTTCCCTCGATCCCGACCAGGGTCGCCGCGGTGTCCGCCCAGTCGCGGCCCGCCCCGGCGGCGGCCATCGCCTCGAGGCGGCCGCTCACCCCCTCCGGGAGCGGGACCCCCATGCCCGAGAGTCGGCCGACCGCCTCGGTCGTGCGACGTCGACGGGCCTCGAGCGGCGACGGGACGACCTCTCCGAGATACGTGAGCAAGGACCGGGCCTCGGTCTCGACCGTGTCCCAGTCCGACCGACGCGCGGACTCCTTGATCTTGGCCGACCGTTCCGCGGCCTCGGGGGGCCGGATCGCGAGGCGCTCGAGGAGGAGGAGCTTCTCGTCGACCTCCTTCTGGAGCGCCTCGCCGCCCTGGCGCTTCTTCTTGAGCGCCTCGGCTTTTTCTTGCAGGATCCGCGTCAGCCGGGACGACGGGAGTGAACCCACCCCTCCCGGACCGGACACGGTATCTCCCTAAGCGCGCGCCGGACCCCCGGCGGACGCAGAGGGCCCCGGCAGTCGTTTCATGCCGGGTCTCCTTTATTAATGAAACGTCAGGAACGCGGCGGGCCCGCCCCCGGTCCCCCTAGGTCCGGCTGATCATCCGCCGGCCCATCGCGTCGATGTACTGGACCTCGGCGCCGGGGCTGAGCGACGGCTTCGTCTCCGCGTCGATCGCGAGGCTGAACGTCTCGTACGATTCGAGGTCCATCAACTGGACCTCGGTGTCGGTCAGCGACAGCACCTGCGCCTGGCGCTTGCCGATCATCGGGACCTGGACCTTGTGCTTCACGGGGAATACGACGCTCCGCTTCGACCCGTCGAAGATGCCCACCGCGTCGATCCGGGCCTTCGCTTCCCCGTGCTTCCCCGGTTTGGACGTCTGGATCGAGAGGATCCGGCACGGCTCCTCGTCGATCAGCATGTACCGTCCTTCCTTGAGTTCGCGGACCTCCTGCTGCGTCCACGCCATCGGGGTGTTCCTCGGGGGCGGGGGAAGTTCGGGGCGGCATAAGAGTTGCCCTGATTTCGGGGCGCCGGCCCGGCGGCGCGCCGCGCGACGGCAGGGTTTATTCCCGCCCGGCCCCCTCTCTGCGTACACCCGTTCCCGGGGCGCCCCATGGCCGGCGACGTACCACGGTACACTCCGCACGTCCTCGAGGAGGCCGCGGCGGCGCTCTGGAAGAACCGACGGCTCCCCCCGGTCGGCGGGTGGGTGGGCCGCGGCGACGGCCCGGTGCTGCGCCAGTACGTCGGAGCGTTCGCGGACTCGGATACCCCGGTGCGGATCGCGCACCGGTCGGTCGCCGCGGACGTCGACGCCCGGTTCTACGCGCTCTCGGGCCGGAGGGCCGTCGGGACGCTGCGCCGCGTGACGCCGGGAGGCGACCCCGCCGCCGCGCCGATCGGGCCGCTCCTCGGACGGCTCGGGGTGTGGGTCGGCGGTGAAGGCGCGCGGGCGTGGGACGAGACCGAACGGGCGGCCGGGCGCGCGGCGATCGTCGGGCGGCTCGCGCGGGCCGGCGCGCTCGTGTTGCGGGATGCGCCGTTCCGGGTCTGCCCGACCTGCTCGACGCCGCGAAACCCGGAGCGGATCGTCTACCGGGAAGAGGAGGGCGACACCTACCTCGTCCGATTCCCGACGCGCCTCGGCGACCGGACCGTCGCGCTGGTCGTCTGGGTGGACGCCCCGTGGCGGCTCCTCGGAACGAGCGCGCTGCTCGTGAACCCCGAGTTCCCGTACGTGGTCGCCCGGTCGCGGCACCGCGACGCGGTGGAGCGGGTCGTCACGTCGCGCGCGTCCCTCGACCGGCTCCGCAGCTGGCTCCCGGGCGTGTTGCTCGAGGTGGAGGAGGAGGTCGTCGGCGCCCAGCTCCTCGACCTCGTCTACGAGTACCCGCTCCGCCACGAGTTCCCGATGGGCGGCAGCCTCGCCCCGCCCGCCGGCACGGTCCAGGGCGCCGCGGACGTCGGGGAGAGCGGCACGGGGATCGTACCGCTCGTGCCGGGGCACGGGGGCACGGACGCGCAGGTCGCCGAGCGGCTGAAGGTGCCCGGCTGGCCGCTCCTGACGGCCCGCGGCCAGCTCGACCTCACGTTGATGCACAAGTACGCCGGGCTCGACCTCGCCACGGCGAACGACTTCGTCCTCCGGGACCTCGCGGAGGAGGGGGCGCTCTACGCCCGTCTCCGGGTGCGTCGCGGCGTCCCGCACTGCCAGGTGTGCGGCGGGGGGCTGATCTGGGCGCCCGGCCGCGCCTGGTGCCTCGAGCCGGCGCGGTTGCCGCGCGAGGTCGCGGAGACGTACCGGCGGCTGCTGCCCCGCGACCCGATCGTCGGGCAGATCGAGTTCGCCGCGTGGCCGGTGAGCGAGTCGTCCACGACGGACGGCGAGCGGGCGGTCGGACTGCTCGAGTGCAGCCGTTGCGAGCGGCTGGAGATGCCCCCCGCCGACCTGCGGTGCGCCTGTGGGGGCCGCCGGACGCTCGTGAACCGCCGGCTGCTCAGCTCGTTCGAAGGCGCCGTCTCCGCGTGGGCGCGGACGGACCCCGTGCCGTTCGGGGACGCGGTCCGCGTCTACGTCAACGACCGGCGACGCGCCCCGACGCTCGTCCACCACCTCGCCTGCGCGTCGGTCGTCGACGGGCTCACGGGCGAGTTCACCCTCGACGTCCTCGCGTCGATCGCCGACCTCGACCTCGACGCGCTCGTGACCGCGCACGGTACGGACGCCGTCCGGTCGGCGCTCGTCCGCGCCCCGGCGACCGGTCTGACGGCCGCGACGTTCACCGCGTTGTGCGTCCAGGAGCGGGCGCGGCTCTCGCGGTGGTGGTCGGCGGCGCGCGCGCTCGCCGACGCGGCCGAACGCTCGCTCCTCGCCAGCGCGAACCGACCGATCCACGAGGCGCTCGGAGAGCTCGAGCCGGAGGACCGCGCGGTCCTCGCGCTCTGGGAGCGGGTCCGCGCGCAGGCGGTCGCCGACTTCGAGCGCCACCAGCCCGGTGCGGCGCTCCAACGCTTCCACCGGTTTCTCGAGAGCGACTTCGGGGACTACCGCGATTGGGCCGCGGCGCGCCTCGGGGCCAACGCGCTCGCGCCGTCCCGCCGGGCGGCCCAGCGGACGCTCGTCCACCTCCTCCGATCCGGTGCGGTCCTCGTCGCACCGGTCGCGCCGTTCACCGCGGAGGCGGTCTACCGCCTGCTCCGACCCGAGGCGACGAGCGTCTTCGAAGCGACCTCGGAACCGGTCGACCGGGCGCTGGTCGACGACGCCGCCACCGCCCGCTGGGATCGGTGGCGCACGGTCCTCTCCACGCTCGACCGGTTCCGCCGGCGGCAACGGATCGGGCGGACGACCCTCCTCCCGATGGTCGTCCTGGCCGCCGCGACCGACGAGCTCGGCGACCGGCTCCGTGAGGACGCGGCGACCTTGGCACGCCTGGCCCGCGCCGCCCACCTCGAGGTCGCTTCGCCGAAATCTCCGTGGACCGGACGCCGACGCACGCTCCGACCGATCGAGAGCGAGATCCAGCGGGCGTACCCGACCCAGGCCTCCCAGATCATGCACCTGCTCCAGCGGGGCCTTCCGCGGGCGAGCGGCGAGTCGGGGGAGCTGAGCGTCGTCATCCACGGGCTCCCCCGCACGATCACGCCCGCGATGTACGAGTACGTGGAGTCGCTCCCCGCCGGCGTCGTGGAGACGCCGTGGACCGGCGGTTCGCTCTACGTCGAGCTGCCCGGCAGCGCCGACGGCGCGACCGCCGGCCCGCCGCTCTCCGCGGACGCCTTCTGGTTGACCCGGCGCATCGCGAAGCGACTGCGCGCCGCGCGCCGCGACGGGATTCCCGCCGCCGTGACGGTCGCCGTCGTGGCGACGTCGCCGCCCCTCGCGGAGGAACTTGCGCGGCACGCGGCCCCGATCGCCCAATCCCTCGGCCTCGCCGAACTGCGGGTCGTTGAGCACGGCGAGAGCGCCCCGCCCCCGGGGCGCATCGTGGGCCGGACCCGCACGGGCGCGCGGTGGTGGGTCGACCTGCCGGGGCTCCCGCCGGCGCCGCGCACGCCCCGTCGGCTGACGAGCCCCCGCCGTCGCATGCGGATCGCCGTCCCGTCCGCGCACCGCGGGTTGGCGCCGGGCGACCGCGATTTCGCCGACCTGGCGCAGATCGCGCGCGAGGAGGCGGTCCGCGCGCTGGGCCAGGAACTGGATGCGTTGCTCGGGGCGCCCCTGATCGGGCCGGCAAAGGTCGCGGGCGCGTGGGAGGGCGGGGTGACCTCGTTGGAGGGGTATCGCAGCGCTCCGTTCGACACCCTCGTCGCGATGCCGGGATTCGGCCGGGCCCTCACGATCGAACTGTTCGACAAGCTGGGGCGCACGGTCCCGCCGGAGGCGAGGGCTCCTCCCCCCCGGCGGACGGCTCGGAGCGCACCGCCCGTCGCTCCCGCCGCCCCAGGAACTCTCGTCGCCCCCGACCTCACGGCGCCCGTTTCGAAGGCGGAGACCCTTCGGCCACCCACCCTTCCGCCGGCTCCGGAGCCTGTCGAAACGGACTCCGGGGGGGACGGGGTGGCCGAACTGCCCACGCCCGAGGACTCGGTCGTCTCCGAGCCGGAAGTCATGCCGCCAACGACCTCTGAGTCGGTTGCCGCATCGCTCCCGCCGCCCGAGCCGTTAGCCACACCGCTCCCGCCGCCCGAGTCGCCCACGGCCCCGAACACCGAAGTCGAAGTCGTTACGGAAACGGATTCGAGCCTGCCGTCCGTACCGGTCGAAGGCCCGGTCGGAGGGCCCGGCGCGGCGCCCGCCGACGCCGGTTCCGAGGCGGAACGGCCGGCGGAGAGCGCCGTGGCTCGGGAGGTCCTCCCGCCGGAGGACCCCGTTCCCGAGGCCGGGGCCGCCGCCGCAGCCGAACCGCCGCTCGAGTCGGGGGTCGCGAGCGCTCCGGCCGCGGACGTTTCGTCCGTCCCCGAGCCCGCTCCGCTCGAAGCGGCTCCGTCCGGGG
>JASHPZ010000086.1 GCA_030037815.1 Thermoplasmata archaeon
CTGACCCGCCGCAAGGGGCTCCTCGAGGGCGGGGGGCTCCCGGGCAAGCTCGCCGACTGCCACTCCCGCGACCCGGCGGAGTGCGAGCTGTTCCTGGTCGAAGGCGACAGCGCGGGCGGGACCGCGAAGCAGGGGCGCGACCGCGAGTTCCAGGCGATCCTGCCGCTGCGCGGCAAGATCCTGAACGTCGAGAAGGCGCGGCTCGACAAGATGCTGCAGAACGACGCGATCCGCGCCCTGATCACGGCGATCGGGATCGGGATCGGCGACGAGCAGGACCTCTCCCGCCTCCGGTACCACAAGATCATCCTGATGACGGATGCCGACGTCGACGGCTCGCACATCCGCACGCTCCTCCTGACGCTGTTCTACCGCAAGATGCCGGCGCTGATCACCGAGGGCCGGATCTACATCGCGCAGGCGCCGCTCTACCGGCTCCAGAAGGGGAACCGGGTCGCCCACGCCTACTCCGATGAGGAGCGGGACCGCGTCCTCGCCGACTGGGGCGGGATGAAGGGCGTCACGATCCAGCGGTACAAGGGACTCGGCGAGATGAACGCGGAGCAGCTCGCCGAGACGACCATGCGGCCGGGGGCGCGGACGCTCCTCAAGGTGACGATCGACGACGCGAGCCGCGCGAACGAGCTGTGCAAGGTGCTGATGGGCGAGGAGGTCGAACCCCGCCGCCTCTACATCCAGGAGCACGCGGTCGAGGTCACGAACCTCGACATCTAGCGCCGCGCCCGAACGACTTATCCTTCGACCCCGGGTGCGCCGCCGTGGCCGCGCCGCTCGGCATCTCGCCCGTCGTGATCACGGACGCGCTCCTCGTCACGCAGGACGCGCGCCGCCGGGTCGTGCGGGGGGACCTCCGGATCGACTCCGGTCGGTTCACCCACGTCGGACCCGGCGCGCCGAAGGAGGGCGCGGAGGTGCTGGACGGCCGCGGGTTCGCGGCCGTGCCCGGGTTCATCAACACCCACGGCCACGTCGCGATGCAGCTTCTCCGCGGGATCGCGGACGACCGCGACCTCTCGGGCTTCCTCGAGACGTTGTTCCGCGTGGACGCGGGCCGGACCGAAGCGGACGTCGAAGCCGGCGCGCGCGCGGGAATCGCCGAGATGCTGCTCGGCGGGACGACCGCGTTCCTGGACCTCTACTACCACGAAGACGCGGTCGCGCGGGCGGTCGAGTCGCTCGGCATCCGGGGGTTCCTCGGCTGGGCCGTCCTGGACGCCGACAAGACGACCCAACACGGGGTCCCGGTCGAGAACGCGCGGGCGTTCGTGGGGCGCTGGCGGAACCACCCGACCGTCACGCCGCTCGTCGCGCCGCAGGGCGTGTACGTGTGCAATCGGGAGACGTGGCTGGCCGCGAAGGCGGTCGCCGCGGAGTCGAACTCGCTCTGCCACTTCCACCTCTCCGAGACGCGCCGGGAGGTCCACGACCACGTCGCGCAGACGGGCCGGCGCCCCGCCGAGTGGCTCGAGGAGATCGGTTTCTTCGGGCCGCGGATGGTCGCCGCGCACGCCGTCTGGCTGACCGGCCGGGAGATCCAGATCCTGGGCCAGCGCGCAGTCGGGATCGCCCACTGCGCGAGCTCGAACCTGAAGCTCGCGTCGGGCGGGTCGGCCCCCATCGTCGAACTGCGCGCGGCCGGGGCCCCGGTCGGGCTCGGGACGGACTCGGTCGCGAGCAACAACGCGCTCTCGATGCTGCGCGAGATGCACCTCGCCGGGCTCGTGCAGAAGAACGCCCGGTGGGACGCGGCGGTCCTTCCGGCCCAGGAGCTCCTCGACCTCGCCACGCTCGGCGGGGCGTCGCTCCTCGGCCGCGCCGCGGACCTGGGGTCCCTCGAGGTGGGGAAGCAGGCCGACTTCTCCCTGTTCCGGCTCGACCACCCGACCCTCCTGCCCGCCCGTCCCGAGGCGATCGTGTCGCACCTGGCCTACGCGGCGAGCGACGAAGCGGTCGACACCGTGTTCGTCGCCGGCGAGGCCGTGGTGCGCGGCCGGGCGCTCCAGAAAGGCAGCTGGGCCGCGATCCGACAGGCCGCCGAGGAGCACGCCGCCGCGCTCTGGGCGGCCCGTGGGCCGGCGACCTAGGTCGGCGACGCGCCGACCCAGGCGGCCAACCGCGCCGCGAGCCGCGCCGACACGGTCTCGCGCGCGGGACGGCCGGGGAGCTCCTCCCAGCCGCCCAGCCGGCCGGCCACGACCGACGGATCGATCCCGAAGACGTGCGCGACGGTCGCCCGGTCGACCGACCACGGCAGGATCCCGTGGTGGAGCAGCGACCGGGCGGTGGCGTGCTGGGCCGCGCCGCCGACCACGGTCTCGCCGACGAGGAGCACCTCCCCGCGCCCGCTCAGGAGACAGTATTCGTCCGAGAGGCCGGGGGCCGCGGCCCAGCGGCCGACGACCCCGAATTCCGCGAGCAGCCGGACCACCGGCTCGCCGAAGCGAGCGTACGACCGCGTGAAGTCTCGCCCGACGCGCACGTCCGACCGCGGCAACACGACCGACCACGCGAGGTCTCCGGGCTGGTGCAGCACGGCCGCGCCGCCGCTCCCCCGCACGAGGCACGGCAGACCGACCGCCCGCATCCGCTCGACCACGGACGGGGTCAGGCGGGTCCCGGCGCCGACCGTCACGGCGCGGTCCCGGATCACGCCGACCCGCGCCGCCGCCCTCCCCGCCGCCAGCATCGCCTCGTCGGCCGCGAGGTTCTCCGCCGCCGTCTCCGCACGAGGCGAAGGGCTCCGCGGCGCCGAACTGTCCATCGTTCGCCGGCCAGCGGCCGCCGCTCAAAACGCTATGAGGGCGGTCCGCTCGTTCGGGCATGGCCGAACTCCAGGACTTCCGCCTCCACCCGGGCGACCCCGCCCCCGACTTCGCGCTCCCGGGGGTGGACGGGAAGACCGTCCGCCTCGCGGACTTCTCCGGGCGGAAGCTCCTCGTGGTCGCGTTCTGGTGCAACCACTGCCCGTACGTACGGGCGTGGGAAGGGCGGATGGTCGCGCTCGGTCGGAAGTACGGCGCGGACGGCGTCGGGTTCGTGCTGATCAACTCGAACGACGCCCGCGCGTACCCGGACGACCGGCTGGAGGCGATGGTGGCCCGCGCCCGGGAACAGGGGTACCCGTTCCCGTACCTGCAGGACGAGACCCAGGACGTCGCCCGGGCCTACGGGGCCCTGGTCACGCCACACGTGATGGTGTTCGACGCGGACCGGCGGCTGATCTACCAGGGCCGGATCGACGACAACCACCAGCGGGCCGACCTCGTCACCCACTCGTACCTGGATGCCGCGATCGCCCAGGGGCTCCGCGGGGCGCCCGTCGAACCGGCCGAGCTACCGGTGCTCGGGTGCACCGTGAAGTGGCGGGCCTGATCGACCCCGGCCGCGCGGCGACTTCGGGGCACCGCGCCGCGCCTTCAGGTCCGCGCGGCGCGCCTCGAAGGCGCGGGCGAGTTCGGGGCGGACGGGCGCGTGCTGCAGGTCCAGGCGGGCCGCGATGACGACCTTTCCGGCGAGCGCGCGCGCGAGCTTGCCCCGCTCCTTCCGGGGGGCCGACTGGATCGCGGGGTAGAGGAACAGGAGCCCGTGGCGGGGCGGGGGCGCGCGGCCCCGCAGGTGCTCGAAGAACGCCCGCTCCGCCCCGAGCACCTGCACGGTGGACGCGGGCAATCGCGCGAGCCGCGCGAGCCCTCCGGCCTGGGCGAGCATCCGGGCGGCGAGGTCCGGGCCGAGGAGCGCGGCGAGATTCGGGGTCCTCTGCGGGGTCGCGTCCGCGACGGCCTGGGCGAGCGCGGCCTGCGCGCTCTCGACCTCCCGATACAATTGCGCGAGGCGGCGCCGCGCGTTCCGCAGCGGCTCGTCGCCCGGGCCGAGCGGGCTCGTCTCGGCGGAGGGCGTCAGGACGCTGTCCGCGGCCCGCCCGTGGTCCCCCGGGTCGAGCCCGGGGGCGTCCCGCGCCGCCCAGCTGCCCAACCGCTCGCCCACGAGGTTCTTCACGCGGTCCAAATCGGCCGCGGCGCGCACCGCCTCCTCGACGTGGATCGACGGGTCCCACGCCGCGTCCAACGCGCGTTCGGCGTCCCGGAGGATCGTCGTGCGCAGACGTCCGGGGTCTCCCGCCTCGAGCTCCACGACGCGCGGCGCGCGCGAGTCGAAACGTGGGCCGTGCTCCGCCAGGCGCCGGTCCGACGTCACCCACGACCCGACGTCGGGGTCGGCGAGCAACAGTCGCTCTTCCGGCGTGAGGTCGCCCGTCCGGCGCATACGCGCGCGTTCGACCAACGCGTCGACGTCCGGCGGAGCCTCGGCCGAGCGGACGATCCGGGTCCCGTCGAGAAGATACGTCCCCGACCAGAGCGAAACGAGCGTCCGGGGCATGACTCACTCCGGGCCGGGCGGCGGCCGGGTCCCGCGGCGGCCCGCGATCTCGTCGCGCGGAGCGGCTCCCCGAAACGGCCGGCGGGCGTCGATCCCCCCGGCCGTCGACAACCTCTTCCCTCGGCTCCGCACGGTCGGCCGAGAGCACCTGAGATAAATAGCGCGGCCCGGGTCCGCCGCCGATGAGCGCGGACCCGACCGCTTCCCTCGTGCGCGCCGAGATGCGAGGACCCGTCCGGATCCTGACCCTGGACCACCCGCCCGTGAACGTGCTGTCGAAGCCGGTCCTCGAGTCGCTCGTGGAACGATTGGACGAAGCCGAACGCGACCCGGCGACCCGCGCGGTCGTGCTCGCGAGCGCGGCTCCGAAGGCGTTCGCCGCCGGCGCGGACATTCGGGAGATGGCCGGCATGGGTCCGGCCGAAGCCCAAGTGCACGGCCACCGGGGGCAATCCACGACCCGACACATCGAACGACTTCCCCTCCCGGTGATCGCCGCCGTGCACGGCGTCTGCCTCGGCGGAGGATGCGAGATCGCGCTCGCGTGCGACCTGATCGTCGCGAGCGACGACGCGCAGTTCGGACAGCCCGAGATCAACCTGGGCGTCATGCCGGGGTGGGGCGGGACGCGCCGACTCCCCCGCCGCATCGGCGCGGCGCGGGCGCGACGTTGGATCTTGACGGGTCGTCCCGTCTCGGCCGCCGACGCCGCCGCGGCCGGGCTGGTCGACCGCGTGGTCGCCCGGGCCGACTTGCTTCCGACCGCGATCGCGGTCGCGGAGGAGCTTGCGGGGAAGCCGCCGCTCGCCGTCGCGGCCGCGAAGTTCGCCCTGCTCGCGTCGATCGACCCGGTGGTCGATGCCGGCCTCGAGTACGAACTCGAACTGTGGGCCCGCCTGTTCGGAACTCGCGGTCAACAGGAAGGGATGTCGGCGTTCCTGGCGAAGCGCGCGCCGGCGCCGCCCCGCCGCGACGACTGGGACTCCGAATCCGCGGGATTCCCTTGGGCGCGGGGGGAACAGTCGTCGGAGCCAAAGCGAAATAAGGTCGAGCGCCCGGACGGCGGCTAGCGCCGCGGTGGCTCAGCTGGCAGAGCGGCTCCTTGGTAAGGAGCAGGCCGAGGGTTCAAATCCCTCCCGCGGCTTCCAATCACCGTTTTCGGCGGGACGATACCGGCGGGCCGCCGAGCGGTTTTCATAGAAGTATGACCACTGCGGCCATCGTTCTCGACCCTGACGGCAACCGCCATCCCCGTTTCTCCGGAGACGCGGAAGCTCCTGAAGGGACTCAAGACCCGTGGAGCGAACTATGACGACGTCATTCGCCCGTGGGGCGACCGTTGAGCACCGAGCCCGGACGCCAATGCCCCCGGGCCGGCCGGGCTGAGGATACCCGTTCGCCGCCTCCCTTCTCCGACTCCGTTCCAGCCTGGCTCGTCCCAACTCCCGACGCGTGGATTCACTGCCGGCGGCTCGATGACTCCCCCCGTCCACGCGCCCCATCGTACGGGATTGCCTGAGGGAGCCGGTCGAAACCCCGGCGCGGTCGGCGGACCGGGCGTCGATCCGCGCCGTCCGCGGTGTTTCACCACCCCTCCCGGGGGATTTATTCGACCCCGCGGGGGTGGGCGGGTCGCCATGAGCGGTCAGGTCGGCCACTTCGAGATTCCGGCGGACAACGTCGAGCGCGCGAAGAAGTTCTACGCGGGAGCGCTCGGTTGGAAGACGACCGAAGTCCCCGGCATGGACTACACGATGGTCACGACCAGCCCGGTCGACGAGCAGGGCATGCCGAAAGAGCCCGGCTCGATCGGGGGCGGGATCGGGAAGCGCGGCCCGATCCTCGAGCACCCGGTGGTGACGATCGTCGTCGACGACATCTCGGCGGCGGAGAAGACGATCGAACGGCACGGCGGGAAGGTCGTCCGCCGCAAGGAGCCGATCGGGGACGGCAGCATGGGCTTCACCGCCTACTTCAAGGACAGCGAAGGGAACACGGTCGGCCTCTACCAGTGGCCGAAGAGCTAGGCGCGGCCGAACCTCCTCCCGCGGCGGGATCTTCTAGCCCCCACTCCGGATTCCGCCGCGTTCTCCGCACGCCCCAGGCGATCGCGATCTACGTCAGTTCGGTGCTCGGTTCGGGGATCCTCGTCCTCCCCGGACTCGCCGCGCGGATCGCCGGCCCGGCGTCCCTCGTGGCGTGGGCGTTGCTCGCCGCCGCGAGCGTGCCGTTCGCCTGGACGTTCGCGTCGCTCTCCGCCCGTCGGCCCGCCGCGGGGGGGATCTATGCGTTCGCCCGGGACGCGTTCGGACGGGAACTCGCGACCGTCACCGGTTGGCTGTTCGCGCTCTGGCAGGTCGTCGGCGCCCCGGCGGTCGCGCTGATCGCCGCCTCCTACCTCGCGTACGCGTTCCCGCTCGACCGCCCCGAGTCGTTCGTGCTCGGTTTCGCGCTGGTCGCGCTCGCGTTCCTGATCAACCTGCGCGGGATCGTGCTCTCGAGCCGGGTCCAGGTCGCGGTCCTCGCGGCGATCGTGCTCCTGTTGGTCGCGGCCGTCGCGGTCGCGGGACCCCGGGTCCGGCCGTCGCAGTTCACGCCGTTCCTGCCGGGGGGGCCGCTCTCGGTCGGCGTCGCGGCCGCCCTGATCTTCTGGTCGTTCCTCGGCTACGAGAACGTCTCGAACGTCGCCGAGGAGTTCGCGGACCCGCGCCGCGACCTCCCCCGGTCGGTCGGGGCGAGCCTCGCGCTCGTCGGGGGGCTCTACTTCGCCGTCGCGTTCGTGACCGTCGGCACGGGCGCGTACCGGGCGGGCGGCGGCGTGGCGCCGTTCGCGGCGCTCCTCGCCGACGTGTTTGGGCCGTACGCGGCGGCGGGCACGGCCGTCCTCGCCGCGGGCGTCGTGTTCGCGGTGCTGAACGCCTACACCGCGGGGCTCGCGCGCGTCACCTACGCGACCGCGCGCGACGGCGGGCTGCCGCGGGGGCTCTCCCACCTGAACCCGGTCTCGCGGGTGCCCGACCGCGCGCTGTGGGCGCTGTTCCTCGGGTCGGCCGTCGTCTTCGGCGTCTACTACGTCGCCGACGTCGGCCTGACGACCGCGCTCCTGGTCGCGAGCGGCGCCGCGATCGTCGTCTACGTGCTCGGCACGGCCGCCGCGTGGCGGCTGTTCCGCCGCATGCGCCCGGTCCCGCAGGGGCTGGTCGTGACGGCGGGCGTCGCCTGCGGGATCTCGGTCGCGGTCGCGCCGTTCCTGGGAATCTATCTGGCGGTCAGCCTGGCCGTCGGCGCCGCGGCGTTCGCGTTCGCCCACTTCCGGGCCCGGTAGGGCCCGCGCGCGGTCGGCCCGGTCGAATTCCCGGTCCCGGTTACATATATCGGGGGCCGGCTCCGGGCGCACGGGCCGCGAGGGGGAGCGGCCGGTATCGCAATCCGACCGAACGTGCGGCTCTCCGTCTACATCCTGCGGCGGGCGATCCTCGTGCTCCCCGTCGTCGTGAGCGTGATGACGATCACGTTCCTCCTGGTGAGCGCGATCCCGGTCCAGCAGCGGATGATCGCGACGTTCGGCCCCGCCCCGCTGAAGAACCCGGACGCCTACGACCCGACCGTCAGCTGCCGCCAGATCGGGATCGACCAGAACGGCTCCTGCGCCAACCCGACGTACGCGCTGTACGCCCACAAGCTCGGGCTCGACCAGCCGGTGATCGTGCAGTGGGGCGTCTACATGTGGAACACGATCACGCTCCAGTGGGGCTGGGTGAACAACCACAGCATCGCGGCGACCAACCAGCCCGAGATCCAGGGCCACACCGTGATCACGGTGATCGGCTGGTACCTGCCGTACACGATCGAGCTCGGGTTCCTCTCGCTCGCGCTCATCCTCCTCATCACGTTCCCGCTCGGCCGCATCGCGGCGGTCCAGCGGAACCGGACGTCGGACCACGTCATCCGCGCCTTCTCGTTCAGCGGGTTCGCGATCCCGTCGTACCTCGTCGGGAGCCTCCTCCTGTTCTTCACCATCCTCTCCATCGAGCCGAACTACGGGTTCCGCGACCCGTTCTGCCACAGCCAATCGACGTTCCTGATGCTCTACGGGTCGTGGCCGAGCCGCGCCTGCTTCCCCGGCGGGACGTATCCGGCGTGGCTCCAGAACGGCGTGACGAGCACCCCGACCGGTTTCCCGACGATCGACGCGGCGCTCCACCACCAGTACTTCCTCGCGTTCGACACGGTGCTCCGCATGCTGCTCCCGGCCCTCGTGATCGCGATCGGCTCGGTCGCGGGGCTCCTCCGCTTCGTGCGGAACAGCATGCTCGAGGTGCTCAACCAGGACTACGTCCGCACGGCCCGCGCGACCGGGCTACCGGAGTCGAGCGTGATCAAGAAGCACGCCGGCCGGAATTCGATGAACGTCGTCGTGACCGTGCTGGGGCTCACGTTCGCGGGGTTCCTTGGGGGGTTCCCGATCGTCGAGTCGGTGTTCGGCGTCAACGGCGTCGGCCGGATGTTCGCGCAGTCCGTCGTCAACCCGATCGACTTCGGCCTCCTGTTCGGCACGACGCTCCTGTTCACCTACATCGTCGTCGCGGCGAACCTCATCGTGGACGTGATCTACTCGATTCTCGACCCGCGCGTGCGGCTCGGCTGACGGCGTCGTCGCGCGTTTTCGCCGTCAGCGCGCGCGCCCGCGAAGGCCTTAATAGAACGGGCTACTCCCCCGCGCCGCAGCGGGGTAGGGTAGTCAGGAAAGCGTCCGACCGGTGGTCGGACGTCCTGAAATCCCGACGGGCTCATAACCCGTAGATCCATGGTTCAAATCCATGCCCCGCTAGGGTCACGGCGAGTCGCACGACCGAGACGGGCGACCGCGGAGTCCCGCCGAAGACCCTGAGTCGAAGGGGCGCGTGTTCGGGCTCGGTCGACGGAAGGTACGGTCGAACAGGTGGGCCGGTCGGGCGTCGGCCCGACGCGTCCGGCGGAGGGCGTCAGTTCGACGGTTCGGAGGCGGTGGCGGCACCCGACGACTTCGCCTTTCCGCGCCGTCGCGTCGGCTTCTTCGACGCCGCCGGGTCGGCCGGGGGTTCGCCTTCCGGGTCGGACGGCACCGGGTCCGCCGCGGGCTCGGCGGCGACGGGCTCCGGGGGCGGGGGGGGTGCGACGGCGGGCACTTCGGGCGCCGGGGGCGGCGACGGTGCGACCGGAGGGGGAACGGAGGAGACCGGGGGTGGCGTCGGAGGCGCGACCGGAGCCGGGGTCGCCGCCGGCGGGGCCGCGGGAGAGGCCGGACGCGGAGGGATCGGGACGAACTCCCCCGGCCGCCACGTGTGGGGCGCCTTGAGGATCGTCGGGTCCTTCATGAACAGGTCGGCGTGACCGCAGCCCCGGCAGATGCGGGTGCCGAGCGACAGCTCGCCGCCGGACCGGATGGAGAGCGTCCCGCGGCCGATCGTGCCGGTCTTGAGGTCGTTCACCCAGACGAAGTCGTTCGCGCCGCAGTTCGAACAGACGGGGGGCAAGGGAAACCTCTCCGTTTCCCGAGGAGAACGCCCCGTAATAGCCGTTGCTTCGCCGCGGCGCGCGCGCCCACGGAATCCCCATTAACCCGCGGACGGTGCGCGGCGCGATGGCGGACCCTTGGCTGCGCCGCATCACGGTCGCGCTCGACGGATCGGCGAACGGGGCCGCGGCGCTCGCCGCCGGCATCGACCTGGCGCTGCGATACCAGGCGGAACTCGTGCTGCTCACGGTCGCGCCGTTTGTCCCGGCATACGTCGGGCCGAACGACCCGTTCGTCGCGCCGCCGATCTCGCAGAGCTCGGTCGCCGAGTACCAGAAGGTGGTCGCGGCGGCCGTCCGGCAGGCCGAGGCCGCGGGCGTCGCACACGTCACGGGAGTCTGCGAGGAGGGGATCGTCGCCGAGATGATCCTCGACCATCTGGAGAAGCAACCGAGCGACCTCGTGGTCGTCGGTTCGCGCGGGTTGTCGGCGACCCGTCGCCTACTGTTGGGCAGCGTGTCGACCGCGGTCGTCCACCACGCACCGTGTCCGGTGCTGGTCGTGCGGCCCGCGCCTACGAAGCCCGGTGCGTGATCACGACGCGGGTCGGTACCGGCAGCTTGTGGGAGGCCTTCCGGAGGGCCTCCTTCGCGTCGTCCATGTGGGCGAGCGTGGTGTGGATCGTCAGGATCTCGCTGCCGATCTCCGCCCGGACGGCGTGACCGACCGGCTTGCCGAACGCCCGACGCATCCCGTCCGAGATACGGTCGGCGCCGGCGCCCATCGCCATCTTGTGTTCGCGCAGGATCTGGTGGGGGAAACGGCGGACCTTGAGGTGGTACTCGTTCGGCGCCGCCTTCTCGAGCACGCGGACCGCGCTGACGCGCGCCGCCTCGAGCGCGACGTCCCGTACCTGGGCCGCCTCCTCCATCCCGAGGCTCAGGCTGACGGGGAACTCCTGCCGGAGGTTGCCCGTGTCGAATTGCGTGACCCGGACCGCCGGCACGCCGCCCATGTACTCCCGGCGGGTGTAGATCTGACCCTCCACCTTCCGGTACATCCGGGCGGGCTTGCGCGTCATGGGCGCGGCGGAGACGGGGCACCCGCTAAAAGGCTTACGCCGGCCGACCGGCCGGCGGACGCCGGCGACCGGCGCGCGCGCCGCGGACGGCCAACCGGAGTTCGGCGCCGCGGGCGCCGGCGCGGGTCAGGAACTCGACGGCCCGTGCCCGGGTCGACCCCGCTCCGAGGTCCGCGAAGAACGACCCGCCGAACATCGCTTGGGCGGCCGGGACCCCCCGCCGCCGGAGACCCCGGAGGAGCGACCGCAGCGACGGCGGCGCGAGTCCGACGCGGTCGGTGAACGCCTCGCTCGCAGCCCAGAACTCGTCCCACTCCGTCCGAGGGCCCAGACGGTCGAGCGGGAGGGCGGCCGACCGAATGCGCCGGAGCCAGCGCGCGTCGGCGAGGATCTCGGGCGACGGGATCGGTCCCGTGACCGTGCCGACGAACACGACCCGGTCGCTCGCGGTGTGCGTGACGTGGCCCCACGGCGGCACGCCCGGGCGGTCCCGTACCTCGAGGCCCCCGCCCAGGATCGCGGCCACGCCGCCCAGACCTCCGCCGCCGAACAGCTCGGCGAGGTGGGCCGTCTCCCGCGCGGATTGCGTCGACCGGCCGACCAGCGGGGCGACGGCGAGCCCGGCCGCGAGCGAGCCCGCGGCGCTCATCCCGAACCCCTGGCCGACGGGCAGGTCGTGACGGACGAGGACCACGCACCGCCCGCGCCGGTCTCCGACCAGCCGGCGCACGACCGTCTCGGAGATCGGGAGCGCGCCGCCCGACGCATCCCGCACGCGGACCGAACGCGCGGGTCCGGGGGACCAGCGCGCGATCGCCGACGCGCCGAGCTCGAGCACCAGGCCCGCCCCGACGGAGCCGCGGGCGCGCGGGTCCCGTCCCTCAGATTCGGGGCGGAAGATCCCGGTGACGTGGCCGGGCGCGAAGGCGGTGGAACGCTCGAACTCCGCCGGTGCCATCGGTCGGGGAGAATTCGGACGACTGACTACTTATAAGCGGGGGCGCTTTGAGAGGGTCGGAAAACGCCGTGGAGAGACCGTACGGACTACCATGAGCGATTCTGAATCCCCCGCACCGTCGTCGCACGACGCCTACGACCGCGTGAACTTCCTCGAACTGCGGAACACGCAGCTCGCCGAGGCGATCAAGCGGGTCGAGAGCGAGCGGCACTACATGGAGGCGGAGATCCTCCGGCTCCAGCGGGAAGTGAAGCGCCTCAAGACGGAGCTCGACCGGCTGCGCTACCCGCCCCTCATCGTCGGGAGCGTCCGCGACGTACTGACCGACGGACGCGTCATCGTGAAGTCGTCGACCGGGCCGGACTTCGTCGTGAACTCGGCCGAGACGGTCGAGCACACGAAGATCACCGTCGGGAGCCGGGTCGCGCTCAACAAGCAGACGCTGGCCGTCATGGGCGTGCTGCCGGCATCGCTCGACCCGCTCGTCACGGCGAGCGAGATCGTCGACAAGCCGTCCGTCTCGTACGCCGACATCGGCGGGCTCACGGACCAGATCCGCGAGATCCGCGAGGCGGTCGAGTACCCCCTGCTGCGCTCGGAGCTCTACAAGAAGGTCGGCGTCGACCCCCCGAAGGGCGTCCTCCTGATCGGCTCCCCCGGGACCGGCAAGACGATGATCGCGAAGGCGGTCGCCCACCACACGAACGCGACGTTCGTGCGGCTGGTCGGCAGCGAGCTCGTCCAGAAGTACATCGGGGAGGGCGCGCGCCTCGTCCGCGAGCTGTTCCAGCTCGCCCGCGAGAAGGCGCCGACGATCATCTTCATCGACGAGGTCGACTCGATCGGCGCGAAGCGGCTCGAGGTCGCGACCAGCGGCGACCGCGAGGTGCAGCGGACGCTGATGCAGCTCCTGGCCGAGATGGACGGGTTCGAGCCGCTCTCGAACGTGAAGATCATCGCGGCGACCAACCGCCCCGACATCCTGGACGACGCGCTCCTGCGGCCCGGCCGGTTCGACCGGATCATCGAGATCCCAGTCCCGACCTACCTGGGACGGGCGGAGATCTTCAAGATCCACACGCGCGGGATGGCGATCCGCGAGGCGGTCGACTTCGAGGCGCTCGCCTCCCGGTGCGACGGCGCCACGGGCGCCGACATCCGGGCCATCTGCACCGAGGCCGGCATGTGGGCGATCCGCGAGGAACGCGACAGCGTGACGGTCGCCGACTTCGACCGGGCGATCGAGAAGGTCGTCGGCGAGGAAGAGCTCCGCAAGGAGTCGGTCACGATGTTCGCCTGACGGCGACGGGGCGCGTCAGGCGGTGGTGAACCGCCCGAAGATCCGCGGACCCGCGGGCACCGAGAGGTCGATCAGGTACGCCGGCGTGCCGGCGCGTTGGGCGACCGGCCGGTCGGCCGTCACCTGGACGGCCGTGCCGGAGAGCTCCTCCAGGGTCGCGGGCACGACCTGGAGGCCGAGCGCGAGGTGGAGTTGGGCGCCGACGCCCGCGTCGCCGCGGTAGTACCGGCACTTCGTGAACTCGGTCCCGCGGACGGTCGGCGGGTCCCGGAGCGCGTCCGGCGGCGCGAGCACCTGGCCGCGGGAGATCTCGTCGGCGTCCGCCCCCTTCAGCGCGACCCCGACCCGCTCGCCGCATCCCGCGTCCTTCCGGTCGATGTCGTGGACCTGGATCGAGCGGACTTCGACGTCCTTCCCCGTCGGGTGGAGCCGGAGCTTGTCGTGCGCGCGGAGCGTGCCCCGCCGCACCACCCCGAGCGCGACCGCGCCGACGCCCTTCACGGGGAACGAGTGGTCGATCGGGACCTCGACCGGGCCGTCCACGGTCGGGGCGGTCCACCCTTCCATCATCGCCCGGAGGTGCGGAAAGTCGAGCGGCACGCGCGCGAGCGACTCGAGGCGGCTCCCCTTCAGCACGCGGGCGATCTCCGCGTCGCCGACGTTCGGGCCGAGGACGACCGTCGTCGGGCGGTCGCTCAGGTCGACGGTCGCGATCGTCTCGGCGACGGCGCGGTTCAGCTCGGGGACGACGAGGAGGCACTGGTCGGCCATCGCGAGGGCGACGAACAACGGCGCGAGCTTCTCGGGAAACTGGGTCGGCTCGACCAGCGTCACCGCGTGGCCCTCGAGCACGGTGTTGAACATCGAGACGTCCGAGGTCGTCCCCTTCTTGCCGAGCTCCTTCGCGACCTCGGTCGCGCCGACCACCGCCACCGTCACCCCGGTCGTCATCGGGACTCCTTCGCCGCGCGGCCCGCGCCGACCGTCAGCCGGATCGCGCCGTCGTCCGCGTCCACGGTGACGGTGCTCCCGTCCTTGAGGTCGCCGGCGAGAAGGCGGGTCGTGAGCGGGTCGACCACGAGGCGCTGCACGGTCCGCTTCAACGGCCGCGCGCCGAAATCCGGGTCGAAGCCCTCCTGGGCGAGGAGCCGTTTCGCCGGAGGAGTCGCCTTGAGGGTGATCCGCCGGTCCTTGAGCCGGGCCTCCACCTGCGCGAGCTGGAGCCCCGCGATCTCGGCGATCTGGCTCTCGGCGAGGGGGTGGAAGATGACGACCTCGTCGAGCCGGTTGAGGAACTCGGGGCGGAAGTGCCCCCGCAAGGCCCGGTCGATGACGACGCGGCGCTCCGCGTCGGTGGTCGCGGTCGCGAGCGCGTCGGTGCCGAGGTTCGACGTCAGGATGACGAGCGTGTTCCGGAAGTCGACGGTGCGGCCTTGGCCGTCCGTCAGCCGGCCGTCGTCCATCAACTGGAGCAGGACGTTGATCACGTCCGGGTGCGCCTTCTCGACCTCGTCGAACAGGAGGACCGTGTACGGGTGGGAGCGGACCGCCTCCGTGAGCTGGCCGCCTTCCTCGTAGCCCACGTACCCCGGCGGGGCCCCGATCAGCCGGGCGACGGTGTGCTTCTCCATGTACTCGGACATGTCGATCCGGACGAACGCGCGGTCGGAGTGGAACAGGAACGCCGCGAGCGCCTTCGCGAGCTCGGTCTTCCCGACTCCCGTCGGCCCGACGAAGAGGAACGTGCCCATCGGGCGGTTCGGGTCCGCGAGCCCGGACCGCGAGCGACGGACGGCCTTCGCGACCGCCTCCACCGCCTCGTCCTGCCCGACCACCCGGCGCTTCAGCTCGGCCTCCATGTGGAGGAGCCGTTCGGTCTCCCCTTCGAGCAGCCGCTGGACCGGCACGCCGCTCCACTTGGCGATGATCTGGCCGACGTCCTCCTCCGTCACCTCCTCGCGCAGGAGGCCGTCGCGCGGTCCCTCGGTCGCCTTGGTCAGGCGCTCGACTTCGCGCTGAAGCTCGGGGACCCGGCCGTACCGCAGCCGCGCGGTCGCCTCGAGGTCGCCCGATCGCTCGGCGCGCTCCTCCTCGGCCTTCGCGCCGTCCAGCTCGGCGCGGAGCGCCCGCAGTTTCTCGACCTCGGCGCGCTCCTTCTGCCAGCGGGCCTGGAGCGTCCCTTCCTTCTCCTTGAGGTTCGCGAGCTCCTTGTCGAGCGCGCGGAGCCGCTCCTTCGACCCCGGGTCCTTCTCCCGGGTGAGCGCGGCCCGTTCGACCTCGAGCTGTCGGATCCGCCGCGTGAGCTGGTCCAGCTCGACCGGCCGGGAGTCGAGCGCGAGCCGCACCATCGACGCCGCTTCGTCCACGGCGTCGATCGCCTTGTCCGGGAGGTGCCGGTCGGGGATGTATCGGGCCGAGAGCGTCGCCGCGGCGACCAGCGCCGCGTCGTGGATCCGTACCCCGTGGTGGAGCTCGTACCGCTCCTTGAGCCCGCGCAGGATCGAGATGGTGTCCTCGACCGTCGGCTCCGCGACGGGCACCGGCTGGAAGCGCCGCTCGAGCGCGGCGTCCTTCTCGATGTACTTGCGGTACTCCTGGGTCGTGGTCGCGCCGATGCAATGGAGCACCCCGCGCGCGAGCGCCGGTTTGAGGAGGTTGGAGGCGTCCAGCGCCCCGCCCTCGGTCGCGCCGGCGTGGACGAGCGTGTGCAGCTCGTCGATGAACAGGAGCACCTTCCCCTCGGCCCGCTCGACCTCCTGGAGGACCGCTTTGAGCCGCTCTTCGAACTCGCCGCGGAACTTCGCTCCGGCGAGCAGTGCCCCGAGGTCGAGCGCGATGAGGCGTTTCTCGCGGAGCGAGTCGGGCACGTCCTTTGTGGCGATGCGCAGGGCGAGCCCCTCGACCACGGCCGTTTTGCCGACGCCGGGGTCGCCGATCAGCACCGGATTGTTCTTCGTCCGGCGCGACAGGATCTGGATCACGCGCCGGATCTCGTCGTCCCGTCCGATCACCGGGTCGAGCTTTCGGTCGCGCGCGAGGGTGGTCAGGTCCTTGCCGTACTTCTCGAGCGCCTGGTACTGCGCCTCCGCGCCGCGGCTCTCGACCGGGCGATCGGCGCCCCGCACCCGGTCGAGCGCCGCCTCGAGGTCCGCCCGTCGCACGCCGGCGTCTCGGAGCAGGTCGGCGGCGGGCGAGGCGACCTCGAGGAGTCCGAGGAGCAGCTGGTCGGCGGTCGTGTACCGGTCCTTGCGCCGGCCGGCCTCCTTCTCGGCGGCGTCCAGCACCTGCGAGAGCGGTCGCGAGAGGTACTGGTCCGACGGCGCGACGTGCTGGGCCGTCGGAAGTTCGGCCAAGTGACGGTCGAGCTTCTCCTGGAGCGGCCCGACTGCGACGTGGAGCGACTCGAGCAGCGCCCGTACGGGGCTGTCCGCGGTGGAGAGCAGGGCCGCGAGCAAGTGCTCGGGCTCGACCGCGGGGTGACGCAGTTCGCTCGCGCGCTGGAACGCGGCTTCGAGGGCCGCCCGGGCCGCGTCCGTGAGGCGCTCGAGGTGCATCGGGGATGCATCCGGGCGAGCCGATTTAAGCGGACTCCTCGTGGACCCGCGTCGTGGCCGATCTCTCGGTCCAACTCGCGGGCCTTCGGTTCGCGAATCCGTTCTGGCTCGCCTCCGGGATCTGGGGGGAGAGCGGGGATTCGCTCGCCGGCGCCGTGCGCGCGGGCGCCGGGGGCGTCGTCACCAAATCGATCGGAGCCGCGCCCCGCCCGGGCTTCCCGAACCCCACGGTCGAAGAGTACGACCGATGGGGGTTCCTCAACGCGATGGGATTGCCGAACCCCGGGATCGCGGAGTACCCCCGGGAGATCGAGATCGCGCGACGCGCGGGCGCTCCGGTGATCGGCTCGGTGTTCGGCGGGGACGCCGAGGAGTTCGCCCAGTTGGGGGAACGGATGGCCGCCACGGGGGTGGACGCCCTCGAGCTCAACCTCAGCTGTCCCCACGCCGAGGGGTTCGGCTCCGAGGTCGGAAGCGACCCCGAGAACGTCGAACGGATCCTTCGGGCGGTCACGTCGAAGGTCCGCGTGCCGGTCGTCGCGAAGATCACCCCGAACACCGCGGACGCGGCGGCGCTCGCCGTAGCGGCAGAACGGGGCGGGGCGGCCGCGATCAGCGCGATCAACACCGTCCGCGGCCTCGCGATCGACGTCCACCTCCGCCGACCGGTGCTGGCCCACGGCACCGGCGGCCTCAGCGGTCCGGCGATCCGGCCGGTCGGGCTCGCCTGCGTCTGGCAGATCTACGAGAAGGTCCGGATCCCGGTCGTCGGCATCGGCGGCATCATGACCGCCCAGGACGCCCTCGAGTACATCATGGCCGGCGCGCGCGCGGTCCAGGTCGGGACCGCCGTCGCGTTCGACGGGGTCGGGGTGTTCTCCCGGCTCGGGCCGGAACTCTCCCAGCTCCTCGACGAGCTCGGCTTCTCCCGCGTCGCGGACGCCGTGGGCGTGGCGCACCAGGGTACGACGGGGCTTCCGCCTCCCTGAGCGCGCGTCGCGGCTATATCGCGCGCCCGCTAGCCCGCGCCGTGCGGA
The DNA here is from genome assembly GCA_030037815.1 of Thermoplasmata archaeon. GTDB lineage: Archaea > Thermoplasmatota > Thermoplasmata > Lutacidiplasmatales > UBA184 > Lutacidiplasma. The sequence continues at coordinate 17,826 of JASHPZ010000086.1, forward strand.
CCGCCGTCCGGGTCACCGACCGCGTCCAGGAGACCCCCTCGACCGTGACCCTCCGGTTTCCGTACCCGGGCGAGGCCGCGCCGGGCCAGTTCGTGATGCTGTGGGTCCCGGGCGACGACGAGCTTCCGATGTCGCTCTCGTACGTCGGAGGACCCTCGAAGGGCGTGACGGTGAAGGTGATGGGCGACACGAGCCGCCGCATCCAGTCGATCGCGCCGGGGGCCTGGGTCGGGATCCGCGGGCCCTACGGCAACCGGTTCGACCTGTCGGCCCGTTCCGTGCTCGTCGTCGGCGGGGGATCCGGCGCCGCCGTGCTCGCACCGGCCGCGGAAGCGGTCCGTCAACGCGGGGCCGAGGTCGTGGTGGCGCTCGGGGCGACCCGGGCGAGCGAACTCCTGTTCCGAGGTCGGTTCGAGTCGATGGGGGCGACCGTCGAAGTCGCCACCGACGACGGTTCCGAAGGACACCGGGGGTACGTCACGGCGGTCGCCGAGCAGCTCCTCGCGCGGCACCGGTTCGACGCGGTGTGGACCTGCGGTCCGGAAGTGATGATGGGCAAGGTGATCGCCGCCGCGGATCGCGCGGGCGTGCCGGTCTTCTGCTCGATGGAGCGGCACATGAAGTGCGCGCTCGGGCTGTGCGACGCCTGCGCGCTCGGACCGTACCACGTGTGTACCGACGGGCCGGTTTTCGCGGCGGCGCGACTCGCCGGGGTGCCCGACTTCGGGCGGTTCCACCGCGACCCCTCCGGCCGACGCGTCGCGTTCTAGCCTCGCGGGGACCTTCGGATCGGTCCGGCGCCCGCCGTCGGGCGCGCGCCCCGCCACAGGCTTTATGGTCGCCCCCGCTACGACTCCGCGGGAGGGTGTTGTGAAGGTCATTGTCGTCAGTGGAGGGGTGATTTCCGGGCTCGGAAAGGGGATCACGACCTCCTCCCTCGGACGACTGCTCAAGGCCCGCGGCATCCCCGTCACGATCATCAAAATCGACCCGTACCTGAACGTCGACGCGGGCACGATGAACCCGTACCAGCACGGCGAGGTGTTCGTGCTGGACGACGGCACGGAGGTCGACCTGGACCTCGGGAACTACGAGCGGTTCCTCGGCCAGAGCCTCGTCGGCACGCACAACCTCACGACGGGGAAGATCTACCGCTCCGTCATCGAGAAGGAGCGTCGCGGCGACTACCTCGGGAACACCGTCCAGATCATCCCGCACGTCACCGGGGAGATCAAGCGCACGATCCGCGAGGTCGCGCAATCTTCGGGGGCCGAGGTCGTCCTGGTCGAGGTCGGCGGCACGGTGGGCGACATCGAGTCGATGCCGTTCTTGGAGGCCCTGCGCGAACTCTCCTACGAGCTCGGCGAAGGCCACATGGCGTTCGTCCACACGACGCTCGTGCCCGTGGTCGGGCCGGTCGGCGAGTCGAAGACGAAGCCGACCCAGCACTCGGTGCGCGAACTGCGCGCGATCGGGATCCGCCCGAACCTGATCGTGGCGCGCGGCCCGTCGCCGCTCTCGCCGGACATCAAGGCGAAGATCTCGCTCTTCTGCGACGTGCCCCCCGAGGGCGTCATCTCGATCCCGGACCAGCCCGTGATCTACGAGGTCCCGCTCGTCCTCGAGGCCCAGGGCGTCGGCACGTTCCTGTCGCGACTCCTCAACCTGCCCGAGCGGCCGCCGGACTACGGCAGCTGGAAGGAGTTCCTCGCGACGTACCGGCGGGGCGACAATTCGATCGAGGTCGCGGTCGTCGGCAAGTACACCGAGCTCCGGGACGCCTACCTCTCGCACACGGAGGCGTTCCACCACTGCCAGGGCCACCTCGGGGTCGAGGTCCGCCTCCAATGGTACGACGCGGAGGACATCCCGAAGAGCCCCTCCGTCCTCGCCCGGATCGAGCGGTCGGACGCCGTCCTCGTGCCCGGCGGCTTCGGAGCGCGCGGGGTCGAGGGGAAGGTGCGCGCGATCGAGGTCGCGCGCACGCGGGGGATCCCGTTCCTCGGGGTCTGCTACGGGTTCCAGATGGCCGCGGTCGAGCACGCGCGCAACGTGCTCGGCCTCGCGGCCGCCCACACGACGGAGATCGAGGCCGACACGAAGGACCCGGTCGTCTGCCTCCTCGAGGCGCAGAAGGGGCAGACCGACCTGGGGGGCACGATGCGGCTCGGCGCCCAGCGGGTCCAATTGGTCGAGGGCTCTCGGGTCGCCCAGATCTACGGGAAGACCGAGATCTGGGAGCGGCACCGCCACCGCTTCGAGATCAACCCCGCGTACGTCGACCGGTTCGAGGCGACCGGCCTCCGCGTGACCGGGCGCGCGGTCGACGGCCGCGTCGAGGTGCTCGAGACGGCCGACCACCCGTTCTTCCTCGGGGTCCAGTACCACCCCGAGTTCCTCTCCCGGCCGGAGGCCCCCCACCCGCTCTACCTCGCGCTCGTGCGGGCGGCGATGGCCCGCAAGGAGGTCGCGAGCCCTGTCGCCCCCGCGCCGGCTCTCGCGTGAGCTCAAGGAGCTCGACGGCGCGACCGTCCGGGTCGCCGGCCACCTCGAAGACTACCGCGCGCTCGGGGGGGTCGCGTTCGCGCTCGTCCGGGACGGGAGCGGGTCGACCCAGGTCACGCTGAAGAAGGGGGTGACGGCCCCCGAGCTGTTCGCGGCGTTCGCCGAACTGCCGCGGGAGTCGGTCGTCGAGGTCGAAGGGACCGTCCGACGCTCGGAGAAGGCGCAGCGCGGCGTCGAGCTGGCGCCCGCGTCCGTCCGAGTCCTGACCCGAGCCGGCTCCCCGCTGCCGCTCGGCGTGGTCGACAAGGTCGGCGCGGAGCTCGACACGCGGCTCAACCACCGGGTGCTCGACCTGCGCAAGCCCGCCGTCCGGGCCGTCTTCGAGCTGCGGACTGCGCTCCTCGCCAGCTTCCGGGCCGCGTTCCTCGACCGCGACTTCCTCGAGATCGAGACCCCGAAGATCCTGCGGCAGGGGGCCGAGGGCGGCGCGACCCTCTTCGGCCTCGACTACTTCGACGCGCGCGCCTACCTCGCGCAGAGCCCGCAGCTCTACAAGCAGATGCTCATCGGCGCCGGTTTCGAGCGCGTCTTCGAGATCGCGCCCGCGTTCCGCGCGGAGCCGTCCGACACGATCCGGCACATCACCGAGTTCACGAGCCTCGACGCGGAGGTCGGGTTCGTGGAGGGCGCCGAGGAGGTCCGCGCGCTCCTGGAGGGGATCGTCGCCGACGCGCTGCGCGCGACGCGCGCGACGCTGGCGGCCCGCGGGAATTCGCTCGCGGAGCGGATCCCCGAGATGCGCGTGCCCATTCCCCGGATCCCGTTCCCCCAGGTGGAGGAGTGGCTCGGGCGGCCCGGCAGCGAACAGGACCTGGGCACCGAGGACGAGAAGACGGTCGGAGAGCGCGCGGCGCGCGAGCTGGGGGCGGACTTCTACTTCATCACCGACTTCCCGACCGCGGTGAAGGCGCACACGTTCTACGCGCAGCGCCAGGACGCCGACCCGACGCGGACCCACTACTTCGACCTCGACTTCCGCGGCCTAGAGATCACGAGCGGCGGGCTCCGCGAGCACCGCCTCGAGCGGCTGCTCGCGAACATGGAGGCCGCGGGGGTGAACCCCGCCGGGTTCGAGGGCTACCTCGAGCCATTCCGGTACGGGATGCCGCCCCACGGCGGCTGGGGACTGGGCATCGACCGCCTCGTCCAGGTGCTCGCAGGGCTCCCCAATATACGGGAGGCCCGCCTCTTCCCCCGCGACCGCTACCGACTCGAACCGTAGCCGGGGGCGCTTTGCGATGGTCGCAGTACGGAGGACCCTCCCCGCGCCGCCCGAGCTCCAGGGCCGCTGGGCCGCGGTCCTCGAGGAGGCCGGGCTTCGGCCGCGAATCCTCCAGCTGCACGACCGCTACCCGGAGGAGCGGTCGCTCGAGGTGCCGTTCCCCGCGATCGACAGCGCCGACACCGGACTCGCCGACCTCCTGTTGGAGCGTCCGGACGAGGTGGTCGACGCCGGGGAGCGGGCGATGCGCGAGCTCCTGCCGGTCGCCGGCCCCGAAGCCGACGGGCTCCGGCTCCGCGTGATCGAACTGCCGCCGACCGCACACCGCCTCATCCGGGCGATCCGCGAGACCGACCTGAACCGGCTGGTGGCGATCGACGGGATCGTCCGCCGCGTCAGCGAGGTCCGTCCGCAGATCCGCGACGCGGTGTTCGAGTGCGTCTCCTGCCGCACGAAGTTCCACGAGCCCCAGGACGAGGCGTCCCTCATCTTCCGCGAGCCGCTCGAGTGTCCCGAAGCGCAGGGCGGGTGCGGCAAGACGCAGGGGCGCACCCGGTTCCGGCTGGTCGCCGAGGAGTCGACGTACCTGGACGCGCAGCGCATCGAGGTGCAGGAGCACCCGGAGTCGCTCAAGCACGGCGCGCATCCGCAGGGCCTTTCGGTCTTGCTGACCGAGGACCTGACCGGTAAGGTCCTCCCCGGGAACCGGATCGTCCTGAACGGGGTGCTGAAGAGCTTCCAGCGGGCGAGCGCCTCCCGCGGCGGCGTCGTCCGGAACACGACGTTCGACCTGATGGTCCTCGCCAACTCGTTCGAGTCGAAGACGCAGGAGTACGCCGAGATCGAGCTCTCGCCCGAGGAGGTCACCCTCATCGAGTCGTTCCGCGGCGACCCGACGGTCGTGGACAAGATCGTGCTCTCGCTCGCGCCGACGATCAAGGGGATGGAGGAGGAGAAGGAGGCGATCGCCCTCCAGCTGTTCGGCGGGGTGGAGAAGCGGCACTCGGATGGGGTCCGGGTCCGCGGCGACGCCCACGTCCTGATCGTCGGGGATCCCGGGACGGCGAAGAGCCAGCTCCTCCGGTACATCGCGGACGTCGCCCCGCGAGGCATCTACACGAGCGGCAAGGGCGCGACGGCCGCCGGGCTGACCGCCGCGGCCGTGAAGGACGATTTCGCCGGCGGCCGCTGGGTCCTCGAGGCCGGCATGCTGGTCCTCGCCGACGGCGGGATGGCGATCATCGACGAGCTCGATAAGATGAGCCCCGAGGACCGCTCGGCGATGCACGAGGCCCTCGAGCAGCAGTCGTACCACCCGACGTTCGAACTGATGCTCTACAACGGGGAGCCCCGCCCGATCGGCCCGCTGGTCGATGGCCTGTTCGCGCGGTACCCGGAGCGCGTCCTCCCCGGCGCCGACTGCGAGATCCTCCCGGTGCGGGACCTCGGCCTGGCGCTGCTCGGCACCGACTTCAAGGGCCTCCACCGCGCCCCCGTCGACCGCGTCAGCCGGCACGCCGCGCCCGACACGTTTCTGCGCGTCGGCTTCGCGAACGGGCGCTCGGTGGTCGTCACGCCGGGTCACCCGATGTTCCGGTGGTCCCGATCGGCGTGGTCGACCGTCCCGGCGGAGCGGCTTCGGGTCGGCGACCTCGCGCCCGGGGTGTCGGAGTATCCCCGGGAGCGGAACGAAGCGGTCCTTCGCGCCCCCGACGCGGAGTCCGCCTCGGGGCACCCTCGATACCCCACGGGATTCGACCCGAGTCTCGCGCGTTTGCTCGGGCTCTGGGCCGGTTCCACGGCGACGTACCCGGCCGGTCGAGAGCCCACCGACGGCTTCGCCTTCGTCCACCGGGAGCGGGCGCTCGCGGCGGAGGTGGCGCAACGGATCGACGCGACCTTCGGGGCGGGCTTGGCAACAGTCGGGCCCGTGATCGCGGCTCCGGGCGGGGGTCGCCCGCGTCGGTGGGCCGCGCGCGTCGACGATTCGGGGCTCCTCGGGTATCTCGAAGTGAACTTCCCGGAGCTGGCACGAGACGGGTCGGACCGACGGGTCCCGCCCGGGATCTTCCACGCGACGGAGGCGTGCCGCCGCGAGTTCCTCGCGGGCGCCTACCGCGTCGCCGGCTTCGCGGACGCGCGCCGGATCGGCCTCTCCGCGCCGTCGCGCGCGCTCGCCGAGGACTACGCCGACCTCCTCCTCTCCCTCGGGATCCGCACCCGACTCGTGACCCCCCGCGCGCCCGCTCCCGACCGCCGGCACGACAGGGCCCGGTTGGTCGTGCTCGGGGCGGCGAGCCGGCGTCGATTCTTCGACCTCGTCGCGCACGCGGACCCGCGCGAGGTACGGATCCGGCACGTCGTCGCGCTCGACGAGGCCCGAACGGACGCCGACGATCGAGTCCCCCGGGAGTTCGCCCGACGGCTCGTCCGCCTCTCCCACCGCGGGACCGGAACCGGAGGAAGTGCCCGAGGTCCCGTCCGAACCTCCCGTCTCGGTTGGGCGGAGTTCGCCGCCTCGCTCGCGGAAATCGAGCGTCGATGGGACCGGACCCCGCCGGCGGGCCCCTCGGAAGCGGACCGCGCGGAACTCCACGCCCTTCGAGCGCTCGCGACGCCGCCGTTCCGCCCGACGCGCGTGGTGTCGGTCGAGCGCGTCCGGAACTCATCCGTTCCGTTCGTCTACGACGTCACGGTCGAGCCGGCCCACACGTTCGTCGGCCAGGGCGTCGTCCTCCACAACTCCGTCTCGATCGCGAAGGCCGGGATCACGTCGACCTTGAACGCGCGCTGCCCGGTGCTGGCGGCCGCGAACCCCAAGTGGGGCCGGTTCACGAACGACCGGTCGATCGCCGAACAGATCGACCTCCCGCCGACCCTGCTCTCGCGGTTCGACGTGATCTTCTCGATCAAGGACCTGCCGGACCAGACCCGGGACCGCCGGCTGGCGAACCGGATCCTCGCGTCCCACCAGATGGGCGCCGGCCCGACCGCGGGGACGGGGGAGGCCACCGCCCCCCCGTTCTCGCCGGACCTCCTGAAGAAGTACATCGCCTACGCCAAGCGGAACGTCCGCCCGATCCTGTCGGACGCCGCGCTGTCCGAGCTCGAGGACTACTACGTCCGCGTCCGGCGCCAGGGGGAGGAGCCGAACGCGCCGGTCCCGATCACCGCCCGACAGCTCGAGGCGCTCGTCCGCCTGAGCGAGGCCGCCGCGCGGGCCCGCCTGTCGAGCGTCGTCGAGGTGGACGACGCGCGCCGGGCGACCCGGATCATGGAGAACTTCCTGAAGCGCGTCTCGATGACGGAGGAAGGGAAGCTCGACATCGACCTGACGCAGGGCGGCGTCAGCCACAGCCAGCGGGAGCGGTTCGACATCGCCCAGCGGGTGATGCGCGAGCTCCAAGAAGCGCACGACGGCTACTTCACGGTCGAGCAGTACCACGAAGCGATGGAGAAGGCGGAGGTCCCCCGCGCCAAGGCGGACGCGATCCTCCAGACGCTCCGCAACCAGGGCGAGATCATCGAAGCCCGGCCGAACCAGCTCCAGCTCGTCCGGTTCTGAGGCGCCGCGCCCGAGGGCGAGCTTAAGCCGAGCGGCCCGGTCGTCGGGGACGGAGGGACGGTGACGGACGACGGGTTCGTGATGCGGGTCCACCGCGTCCGGGCCGAGTTCGTGGTCGCCGCCTGCGACGCGGACCTCTTGGACCGCGACCTGCCCGTCGGCGAGAACGGCCAGACGGTGAAGGTATCGAGCCACTTCTACGGGGAGCGGCGCGTCTCGCGGGAGGAGCTCCTCTGGGCGCTCCAGCGCGCGACCATCGCGAACCTCCTCGGCGCCCGCGTGCTTCAGGTCGCCGCGGAGGGTGGGTTCGTCGAGCCCGGGGGCACCGGGACGCTCGGGGGCGTGCCGCACGCCGAGATCTTCGCGCTGGTGGGCTAGCGGGCGGTCCGGGATGGCCGACGAGTCGGGCGAGTTCTGCGTCGTCTGCGGCGCGACGGGCCGCGCGTTGGTGGACGGTGTCTGCGCGGAGTGCGCGGCCGACCGGACGCTGCTCGTCTCCGCGCCCCAGCGGGGCGAGGTCGTCGTCTGCCCTCACTGCGGGGCGCGGCAGGTCGCGAACCACTGGGACCGGGCCGGGTCGAGCCCGCTCCTCACCGCCGAGGACTTGGCGCCGTTCCTGACCGTCCACCCCGAGGCGGGGGTCCGGCGGGTCCGGTGGGAGGAGACCCAGGCGACCGCGACCGTCCGCGAGTTCGTCGGTCGGGCGACGGTCGTCTTCCGCGGCGCCCGCCGCGAGGTCGAGGTCCCGCTGTCGGTGCGGCTCGTGTCGAAGACGTGCCCCGACTGCAGCCGCAAGAGCGGGCGGTACTACACCGCGATCCTGCAGCTGCGGGGGATGACCGACCGCCTCACGGAGAAGCCGGCGCCGTTGCGCGCGCGCCTCGACGCGGTCTGGAAGGACCTGATGGCCGACGCGCGGTCCGACTGGCGCCACGCCGTCTCCTGGCGGGAGGAGCTCCCCGAGGGGTGGGACTGCTTCTTCACCGACACGCTCGCCGCGCGGTCGGTCGCCCGGCTCGCGAAGCAGCGCTTCGGGGCGAAGCTCACGGAGTCCGCGTCCCTGTTCGGCCGCAAGCACGGCCAGGACGTCTACCGGGTCACGTTCTGCCTAAGGTTCCCGCGTCCGGCCGACCCACCGGGCTCCGCGGTCGCCGACCCCGCGCATCTGGAAACGTAGCTTTAAGAAGGGACGGCCGCGTCGCACGCTCGGGCAGCGAGGGTCGATCCCCCATGATGAAAAAGAGCGGAATTCTCAGACGCCACCACGGTGCGGACACGCTGGAAGAGGGCTCGTTCCTCGACCTCGGCGCGATGCAGTTCGAGGACGAGGCCGGCGCGCTCGCGGGCGCGCGGGGCACCGTCCGCCTGGCCGAGATCCTCCGCTTCGAGGACCTCCACCAGGTCTCGAAGCTCGCCTACCAGGGCGACATCGTTCTCCTCGATTATACGTCGATCGCGAACGACCAGATCGCCGTCAAGCGGATGTCCATCGACTTGAAGAACGTCTCGAAGGATACGGGCGGCGATGTCGCAGGCATCGCGAAGAACCTCCTGGCGATCACGCCCGCAGGGATCCGCATCGACCGGCAAAAAATCCGGCCCTCGTTCTAGGGCCGTCGCCGCCCGCGGGGGCGGCGCGTGAAGCTCCTGGTCGACCGGCGCGACGCGTTCGCGTCGGCGTCGGACGCGGTCGTGAGCGCGCTCTACGAGCGCGGCGAGAAGGACGACACGTTCCCCCGCACCCTCGCGAAGGAGGACGAGGCGACCCGCGGCGCGCTCAAGGCGGCGTGGGCGCGCAAAGAGGTGCGCGGCAAGCGGCGCGAGGTCACGGTCGTGCACCGCGGAGCGAACCAGGGGCGGCTCGTCCTGGTGGGCCTCGGAGCGCGGGAGAAGTACTCGGCCGAGACCGTCCGCCGGGCGGCGGCGGAGGCCGTCAAGGCCCTCAAGGGGAAGGGCGCCCGCACGGTCGCCTTCCGTCTCGCCGCGTTCGTGACCGAGGCGGTGGACGCCGAGGCGGCCGCGCGCGCGATCGTGGACGGGGGGACCCTCGGCGGCTACGAGTTCGTGAAGTACAAGTCCACCACCGAGGGCGGGGTCGAGGAGTCGACCGTCCACCTCGGGGAGGAGTTCGCCCGCAACGAGGCGGCGGTGAAGCGGGCGGTCGCGCACGAGGTCGAGATCGCCGAGACCGTCGTCTGGACCCGCGACCTCGCGAACCTCCCGGCCGACACCGCGACGCCCGAGCGGCTCGCGGCGGAGGCGGTCGCGCTTGGCAAGGAGCTCGGCCTCAAGGTCACCGTGTTCGACGAGGAGAAGCTCGCCGAGATGGGATGCGGCGGGATCCTCGCCGTCGGCGGGGGGTCGGCCCACCCGCCGCGGATGGTCGTCCTCGAGTACGCGGGCGGCGCCCGGCGCGGCCGCACGGTCGCCGTGGTCGGGAAGGGGATCACGTTCGACTCGGGCGGGATCTCGATCAAGCCCGCGCCCCACATGAGCGACATGAAGTTCGACAAGTCCGGGGCGGTCGCCGTCCTCGGCATCCTGCGGGCCGCGGCGACCCTCAAGGTCCCGCCGCGGGTCGTCGGGGTGATGTGCTGCGCGGAGAACCTTCCGAGCGGCACCGCCTACCGGCCGGGGGACGTCGTGCGGACGTTCAACGGCAAGACGATCGAGGTGCTGAACACCGACGCGGAGGGCCGCGTCGTCCTCTCGGACGGGCTCGGCTACGTCACGCAGCACTACCGGCCGGACGAGATCATCGACCTCGCGACGCTCACCGGCGCCCAGGTGGTCGCGCTCGGGGACGACACCGCGGGCCTGGTTGCGAACGACGAGAAGCTCGCGCAGGGGCTCCTCGCGGCGTCCGCCGCCACCGGCGAGCCGATCTGGCGGATGCCGCTCACCGACTACCACCGCGAGCTCGTCAAGAGCGAGGTCGGGGACGTACGCAACTCGATCGAGATCCCGCTCGCGGGGATGCTGACCGCGGCGGCGTTCCTCGAGAACTTCGTCGGGTCGACCCCGTGGGCCCACCTCGACATCGCCGGGGCGGCGTACACGACCGTCTCGACCCGCAAGTACCAGCCATCGTACCAGAACGTCGGCGCGACGGGGTTCGGCGTCCGCCTCGTGACGCGGTACTTGCTGGACGCCCCGCGCGCCTGACGGCGCGGGGGCCCGCTCACGCGGCGACGATCGCGACGCTCTCGCCGCCGTGGCGGGTCGCCCGCGGGCGGACCTCGCAGAACAGCGGGGTGTGGTAGCCGCCGCCGGTGATCAGCGCGACGCCGACGGGCAGCCCCTGGATCATCTCGGTCATCCCGTCGGTCAGCCCCTCGATCGACGAGGAGATCGCCTTCAGGTCGAGCGGGTTCGTCACCTGGAGGATCAACTGGGTGTTGCACTGCGAAAGGACGCTCTTGTCGATCCGCGCGGCGCGCTGGGTGACGACGCACAGTCCGAGCCCGAACTTGCGGCCCTCGCTCGCGATGTTCTTCAGGATCCGCGAGCAGGTCGCCTGCCCCTGCTGCGGCGCGAAGTTGTGCGCCTCCTCGATGACGAGGAAGAGCGGCGGGATCTTCCCCTTCTTGCGGTTCTCGAACAGCGTCGACGCGAGCCGCGCGACCACGAGCTCCTGGACGTCCGGCGCGACCCCGCGCAGGTTGACGAGCGTCGCGTCCCCCTTCTTCACGAGGTCGTTGAGGCTCGTCCCGACCGGCCCGAGGAGCTTCGACTCCTCGACGTACTCGAGGCGCTCGCGGAGCGTCTCGAGCGCTGCCCCCTCGCCCGCCTCCGCGGCGCGGATCAGGTCCTTCACCGTGTAGTCGGGGTTCGCCGCGCCGACCCGCTCGATCAGCTGCTTGAGGGGCCCGAGGAACGTCTTGACGTTCGTGAGGCCCATGAAGATCAGGAGGTCGCGCGGGTCGGTGTGGTGGAGCGAGAACGTCAGCGGCTTCGCCGAGGGGTTGAGCGTGACGTCGGGCGAGTACTCCTGGATCTGCTTCGCGAACCCCTGCGACTCGACCCCGAACCGCGCGTGGACGCCGTTCTTCTCAGCCGCGACGCGGAGCGACCCGTACTCCCCGTGCGGATCGATGATGACGCACGTGACGTGGTGCCGGAGGAGCTCCTCGACCATCACCCCGAGCAGGTAGCTCTTCCCGCCGCCGGACTTCGCGAGGACGCTCACGTGGCGCTGGACGAGCTGGTTGATGTCGAGCTCGACCTTGAGCCCGTGGTTCCGCAGCATCCCGACGTACGCGCCGGTCGCGCTGTGGTGCTTGAGGCCGAGCACCTCGGCGATCAGCGGTTCGTCCGCGCGGAAGACGTGGGCCCCGGGCCGGAACGGGATCGTCGGGACCTTGACGAGCCCCTGGCCGTCCCGGTAGCCGATGATGCGGGCGAGCCCGAGGAGGTTCTCGTGGATCGGGACCAGGTCGGAGGTGCCGAGGTTCCCCGCGCGCTGGAGGTCCAGGTCGCTCTTCCGCTTCAGGTCGTCCAGCTGGCAGAGGACCTTCCCGTGGAGCTCGTCGTCGACGGTGAGGTAGTCCCCCCGCTCGACCGGGTGGCTCAGGCTCAGGTGGAACTGGCCCAGCCCGACGTCGCCGAAGATGCGGCCGACCTCTTCCACGGCGCGATTCAACCGACGGGTCCGATATTAGACTGACGCGGCAAACGCAAGCGACCGGGGTTTTCCTCCCGCAACGTTATATCGGCGCTCTTGGTCGAACGACCCCCCACCGGGCGATTCCCCCGGTGCGACGGTGCCCGAGTGACGGACGCGACCGAGGAGCTCGAACAGCGGCGGGCCGAGTGCAACGCCCGCGCGGACGAGCACCGGGCCCGTCGCGACCGCCTGAACGCGGAGGCCCGCGCGACCGCCGACGAGCGCGGGCGGATCCTGGACGAGCTCCACGACAAGAGCGCGGAGGCGCAGGACCACCGGCGGCTCCGCGACATGCTGAACAACCAGGTCCGCGAGGAGAAGCGGCTCCGCGAGGAGTGGAACGGGAAGCTCCAGGCGACCGCCGACAAGGTCGCCGAACTGAAGCGGGTCCACGCCCCGCGACCGGGCGCGGTCCCGGTGTGGCGGCTCCGCAAGGACCTCAAGGAGCTCGAGTTCCGCCACATGACGACCGCCCTCACGGGCGACCAGGAAAAGCGGCTGATCGAGGAGATGAAGCGGCTCGAGGCCGCGATCCGCGACCAGGACGAGCAGCTCCGCCGCGACCCCGAGGTCGACGAGACGCTGAAGGCGCTCCAGGAGGCCCGGGACGAGGCCGAGAAGCACCACGCCCTGGTCGGCCAGTACGCGGAGGACGCCCAGCGCGAGCACGAGGCGATGGTCGCGCTCTACGAGTCGGTGGACGAGCTCCGTCGGAAGGCCGACGAAGTGCAGACCCGCCTGATCGAGGTGAAGGGCCAGGCGGACGAGGCCCACCGGGCCCACATCGCGGCGATCGAGGAGGTCCGCGACATCGAGAAGATGCTCTACGCGGCGCGCGGCGGCCGGGCGCCGGCCGCCTGGGCCGCCGAGGAGCCTCCGCGCGAGGAGGACTTCCTCGCCCGCTTGAAGAAGGGCGAGAAGGTCTCGACCGAGGACCTCCTCGAACTCCAGAAGACCGGACGCGGCTAGCGGGACCGGCTGTGACGATCGCGTACGGCGCGGAGACGCTCGACGCGGTCCTGTTCGACCTGGACGACGTGCTCGTGCCGGTCGACACGCCGCGGGCGTGGCAGTGGGCGTGGAAGCCGCAGGGACCGCTCCTCGGCGACCGCCGCGTGCGGGCCGCCGTCCGTCGCGCGCTGCGCGCGTGGGACCGCCGCCGCTGGCTGGGGCTCACCGGCAAGGCGCCGCCGGCCGACCTGGCGGCGCTCCGCGATCACATCGCGAACACGCTCACCGTCCTCGCCGGCCACCCGCTGCCCGACGTGGAGACGGAGGCCGTCGTCCGCCGCGTGCTGAGGCCCGCCGGCGAGGTCGAGAAGTTCCCGGACGTCGCGCCGGCGCTCGCGCGGCTCGCGGCCGCGGGCGTGCGGGTGGGGGTCGCCACGCCGTATCCGGCGGAATCCGCGCGGTGGATGCTCCGGCGGTCCGGCCTCGCGCCCGAACTCCTCGTCCGCCACGGGGACGACCCCGGACCGGCGCTGCCCGACCGCGCGGCGTTCCGCGACGCCGTCGCGCGGCTCGGCAGCGAGCCGAAGCGGACCGGGTACGTCGGCGACCTGTTCTGGAGCGACGTCCGGGCCGCCGCGCGCGCCGGCCTGCACGCGGTGCTGCTCGACCGGCACGACGCCTGGCCGAAAGTCCAGTCCGGTCGGGTCGCGACCCTCGAAGCGCTCGAGGCGGCGTTCGCCCGCGGCGATGTCCCGGAAGGCGGGGATCCCGACGAGGACGCGGAGTCGGGGCACGACGGTCCCGACGGAACCGGGCGCGGGTGACGCGCCCCGTTCGCGCGCCCGGACCGATAGGAAAAACCTCGCATTGGCACAACCTATATACTCGGGTCGGGGGTGCCCGCACCGTCATGCGTCAGGTGAAGCTCGACCAGGAAGAGCTCCGCCAGATCAAGGAACTCTACGAGGGCGTGATGTCCCACGCCTGCCACGGCCTGTTCTTCAAGGAAGGCTCCGTGATCGGGAGCACGATGGCCGAGGAGGCGCTGAAGGACAAGGCGCACTTCTTCGACCTCGCGGGCAAGCTCCTGCGCGAGCGCGGCTGGGTCGAGGAGATCCGGTTTTCCGACCACGAAGTGGTCGCGAAAGGGTCGATCGAAGTCGCCCCCAGCGACATCCCGACGTGCCACCGGCTCCGAGGGATGCTTCGCGAGTTCTACGAACGTTTTAAGGGGGGGCGCGTTAAGTGTACGGAAGAAATGTGCGCTAGCACCGGCAACCCCGAGTGCCGCTTTCGAATCGAGGAGATGTAGGGGGGTCGGCGCATGATGGCTACCGGGAACGTCGGCGCAGTCATTAAGGACCTGAAGACCCGCATCGGCGGGATCGCCACCGCGCTCGTCTCGCGCGACGGCCTCGTGCTCTACGCGGACGTGCCCGCGGGCGTCTACACCGAAACGTTCGCGATCATGTGCGCGACGATCTTGGGCGCCGCCGCGACGGCGAACACCGAGCTCAACCGCGCGCCGCCCGAGCGGATCGTCATCGAGGGCAACGACTCGAAGACGATCATCGTCGGCAGCGGCAAGAAGGCGCTCCTGGTCGCGGTCGTCGACCAGACGGTCGACCTGCAGAAGGTCCTGGGCGAGGTCGTCAAGGTCGCCGACCTCCTGAAGGCGAACTAGGCGCGCCGCGGCGCTCCGCGAACTTCGATCTACCGGGCGGGAGCGCCCGAGGGAGGCTGGCCGTTCCCGAGCCGGCGGTCGCGGGCCGTCAAGACCCGCGTCACGTAACCCGCGAACGCCGCGGCGAGGCGGGACCAGGCGATGACCCCCTGCTGGCCGGCGAGGAGCCGGCTCATCCGGTACCGACCCCAGAGGCTGCCCTGCTTCTCGGTGAGCTGCTTGCGGCCGTAGCCGTTCCAGAACGCCTGCCAGAGGAACCGGAGGAACGTCGCGCGCATGTGGTGGTAGACGACCGCCTCGGGCACGTACCGGATCGCGGCGCCGGCCCGGACGGCCCGCAGGTTCAGGTCGATGTCCTCGGCGGTGATGAACCGCGGGTCGAACCCGCCGAGCCGGTCGAACAGCGCCCGGTCGTAGGCGAGGTTGCAGCTCGGGTACGTCACGTCGTAGCCGCTCTGGTACAGCTCGACCCGCTCGAGCTGGCCGTAGGGGTGGGTGCCGGTGACGACGGTGCGTCCGGCGGCGACCGCGGCGGTCGCGAGCCCGCCCCGCAGGGCGTGCAGCCAGTCCGGCGCGGCGTAGCAGTCGCCGTCGATGAACGCGACGAAGGCGCCGCGCGCGTGCTCGACCCCGGTGTTCCGACCGATTCCGCGCGACCCCGGGTGCTGGAAGACGCGGACCAGGTCGCCGTGCCGCCGCGCGTACTCCTGGGCGATCTCCCAGGTGCGGTCGCGGCTCTCCGACTCGACCAGCACGACCTCGAACGGCGGCTCCTGGAGGAGCAGGCTGTCGAGCAGCTGGGGGAGGTGGTCTTCCTCGTTCCGAACGGTGATGACGACGGAAAGGAGGGGGGCCGGCGCGGCGTTACTTCCCAATGTCCATCACGACGACGTCCTTGACCGCGCGCATGCTCTTGAAGGGGAGCACGAGCCGGCCCGACGCGTCGTTCTGGAAGAGGCGCTGCTCGACGTCCTCGCTCGGGGTGACGAGGACGTGCGCGATCCCGCCGGTCAGGGTGTCGACCACGAAGTTGTCGATCAGTCCGAGGATCTGGCCGTCGTTGGTCATCACCGTCTTGCCGCGGAGCTCGGTCAGGAACTTGCGCATGGGGGGAACGCCTCACGCGGCGATGCCCGGGAGCCGTATTTAATCGTTAGCGAGCAACGGCAACGCTCCGGAGCCGGTTCCGGCCGGCGAGGAACCGGTCCGGCGCCGGACGCGGCATTCGGTCGGGCAATGCTTATATCGGGCACCCGGGTCGAGGGCCTTCCGCGCATGCCCCAATCGATCCGCAAGGACAACCCCGAGCTCGTACGGCTCATCGTCGAGCTGCGACGCGCGGCCCGGGCGCACCAGGCCCCGATCTGGGGCGCGGTCGCGGACCGGCTCGAGCGGGCGCGCCACCAGACGACCCCGGTGAACGTCGGCCACCTCGACCGGCTGGCGACCGAGGACGAGACGCTGGTCGTCCCCGGGAAGCTCCTCGCCGAGGGCCGGCTGTCGAAGAAGGTGACGGTCGCGGCGTTCTCCTACTCGGCCCAGGCGCGCGCCAAGGTGCGCGCCGCGGGCGGCTCGGCGCTCACGGTCCACGACCTCGTCAAGGCGAAGCCCGACGGCGCGGGGGTGCGTCTCTTTGCCTAAAGCGGCGCCGACGGGTCCGGTGGTCGTCGACGCGAGCGGCCTCGTGCTGGGCCGCGCCGCCAGCCTGATCGCGCAGCGCCTCCTCGCCGGCGAGGAGGTCGTCGTCGTCAACGCCGAGAAGAGCGTCGTCACCGGTTCGCGCGCGCAGGTCCTCGCCCACTACACGGCGGCCCGCGCCCGCGGCTCGGTCCGCTCCGGTCCGCACTTCCCGCGCTACCCCGACCGCATCTTCCGACGGACGGTCCGCGGCATGCTGCCGCATCTCAAGACCCGCGGCAAGGTCGCGATGGAGCGCCTCGACGTCCACATCGGCGTCCCGGACGAGTTCAAGGGCTCGACGCCCGTGACCCTCGACCGGGCGAAGGCGCGGCCGAGCCTCCGTCCGCCGCTGACGCTCGCCGAGATCACCCGCCTCTTGGGGGCGCACGTTTGAAGGCGCCGGTCGTCGTCCTGACCACGGGCAAGCGGAAGCGCGCGGTGGCGCGCGCGACCGTGCGCAAGGGCCAGGGCCTCGTCCGCTTCAACGACCTGCCCCTCGAGCTGGTCACGCCCGAGATCGTCCGCCAGAAGGTCTCCGAGCCGCTCCTGATGGTCGGCGACCGCGCGCGGGCGCTCGACATCACCGTCGCGACCCGCGGCGGCGGGATCATCGGCCAGGCCTCCGCCGCCCGCACCGCGGTCGCGCGCGGCCTGATCGAGTGGCTCAAGGACGCCGAATTGAAGGAGACGTTCAAGCACTACGACCGCTCGCTGCTCGTGAACGACCCGCGCCGCAAGCTGCCGAAGCGGCCGGGCGGACGCGGCGCCCGCAAGCGCCGCCAGAAGTCGTACCGGTGACGGGAGGCGCGCGACGATGACGATGATGGTGCCCGTGCGCTGCTTCACCTGCGGCGCCGTGATCGGACAGCACTGGGACGAGTTCCGCGAGCGGACGAGCCGCGGCGAGCCCGCGGGCGCCGTGATGGACGGCCTTGGCCTCCACCGGTACTGCTGCCGGCGGATGCTGCTCACCCACGTCGACCTCCTGGACGAGGTCGGCCCGTACGGCTGAGCGCCGAGTCCGGCGCGCGCCCTCGGGCGCGTAGCCCCGATCCCGACTCTGGGTTCGGGGAGAAATCGAGAAGAAAGGGTTCGCTCGGGGGCCGGTCCGGCCCCGCTAGTCGTCGTCGTCCTCGTCGTCCGCCGGCTTCTTCGAGCTGCGCTCGAGGCCGGACTTCGACGTCGTGGACTTCCCGCCGGCCTTCCGCGCGGGGCGGCGGTACCACCAGACGAGCGCCAGGATCACGACGACCACCACGACCGCGATGGCGACGTACTCGAGCAGCTGGGTGGTCGGGTTCGGCTTCACCGAGATCGACTGCGAGATCGTTCCCGGCGGGCTGGTCGAGTTCGCGACCCCCGTCCACTCGTTGTTCGAGGTCCCGTTCGCGTAGAAGATGTAGTTGCCCGAGGTCGAGGGCGACCACGTCACCTGCGCGCGGACCGTCTTGTTGTACGTCAGGTTCGCGATCGAACCCGTCGCGAACGGCACGGTATTGACCACGCCCGGCGCGGTGTAGTTGAAGAACTGCACCGAGGACGGGCTCCCGCCGAGCGTCGAGCGGCTGCCGGTCCCGCTCGGGCCGGTGGTGTACCAGGTGACCGTCACGTACTGCGCGGTCGACAAGGAGCCGCCCAGGTTCGTGATGTTCACCCAGAACGTGTAGCTCGAGCCCGCGGTCAGCGAGGACGGACCGGTCAGGTTCGCCGACGAGATGATCGGCCGGATCGTCGAGTTGGTCGTGACCGTGACCGACGTGACCGTGTACGCCGAGTTGTTGTTGCGGTCCCAGACCGTCAGGTTCACCGAGTAGCTACCGGTGACGAGCGGCGTCAGCCAGAGCGCCGGGTAGACGTTCCCCGGCTTCACCTTGGTCGCGTTGATCCCGTCGTGGATCGTGCCGTTGGACGCCGTGACCAGCCAGTAGTACTTCACGACCGACCCGTTGTTCGGGTCCGACGAGTTGCCCGCGTTGAACTGCACCTTCGCGGTCCCGTTCGATCCCTCCGTCACGCCGCCGGACGAGGCGATCGGCTTGCCCGCCGAGTTGAGCAGCTGGATCGCGGGCACCGGCTTCTGCGTGTCGTTGACGAGGACGACCAGGCTCGTCTTGGCGGACTTGCCCGTGCCGGTCCAGACCGTCAGGGTGAGGTTGTACTGCCACCCCAGGAACGCGATGTGGTTCCCGGCGACGACCCCGCTCGTCAGGTAGACCCCGTTCCCGAGGAACTGGAACGTGTAGTTCTGCCAGTAGAGCCCGCCCGTGTAGTTCGCGCCCGCGAGCTTGAACCCGCGGCCGGAGTTGGTGAACGCCCCGATCGCGAGGACGTTCGGGTTCGCGACCGCGCTCGCGGTCGCGTTGAAGTGGAGCACCGTGCTCCAGTTCACGAACAGGTACGTCGTACCGGCGACCGTCCGGGTCTGCGCCGAAGAGGCGTTCGAGGCGATCCCCGCGGTCGGCGTGCTGGTGACCACCGAGACGTTGAACGTCGTCCAGTTGACGAGGCCCCCCGAGCTCGTGATCGTCAGGTTCCCGTGGTACTGGGTCCCGTTCGCGGTCGCGAGGAGGTAGGTGTGGTTGGTGGTCGCCTTGGTCGTGGTGTTGGTCGCGCCGTCGCCGAACGTCCACTGGAACAGCGTGCCGTTCGTGCCCGCCGGGTACGTCGAGTTGAGGGCGGAGAACGTGACGTTCTGCCCGACCCCGACCACGAACGTGTAGTTCGCGTGCGTCCCGTTCAGGATGTTCGCCGAGGAGAACGCGAAGTTCGCGACCGAGATGTTGACGTTCGCGACCAGGCTCGCCGCCTTGACGATCGTGAACTTCGCCGTCCCGCCCGCGCTGGGCGACGGGAGGCTCACCAGCGTGAACTTCGTCCACGTCCCGCCGGGGCCCGCCGCGACCAGCTTCGTGTGGGCCGGCGCCTGCGTGTCGGAGGCGAGGATGAATCCCGACGGCAAGACGACCGTGTAGTTGTACGAGTTCGCGCTCGTGGGGTGGGCGAAGTTGAACCCGACCGTGTAGGTCGAGCTGTTCAGCGCGATCGTCCCGTTGAGCGCGTACGTCGAGTTCCAGCCGTAGGAGATCTTCGCGGTGCTCGCGATCCCGCAGGCCCCCGAGCAGGTCGGGTTCCAGTTGAGCAGCACCGGGGTCGTCTTCGGGGCGAGGAAGCCGGTCGAGTTGACGACCGCGCCGGCCTGCACCGCCGGGAGGAACGGACCCTGCGAGGCGACCCAGGACTGGAGCTGCGCGAGGTCGGAGCTGGGGAACGTCAGGGAGTGGTTGAAGTCGAGGCCGAGCTGCGCCCACAGTTGACCGACCGAGCCGTTCGGAAGGTACGGGAACACGGAGTTGTTCCCGAGCTGGACGTTGGTCGTGACGGTGAGGTTCCCCGTCCCGTTCAGGATGTCGATCCCGGTGTAGTTGAGCGTGGTCGAGTAGTTGCCGAGGTTCGCGAACGGCACGTTCGCGACCTGGACGTTGTGGACGACGCGGCCCGGCGCCGTGACGGTCACGGGGTACCAGGTCGTCTGGTAGCCGACCGTCGAGACGATCGTGTCGAAGCTGCCGGGGTACGTCCCCAACGTGTAGTACCCGCCCGCCGGCGTCGTCTGGGAGTAGATCGCGCCCGTCGAGGGGTTGAACAGGGTGACGTTGCCGCCGTCCGGCACGGGCGAGAGCGGCGCGCTCGCGAGGTAGGAGTTCCCGGCGAGGACGTAGCTCTGCAGCGAGATGTTCAGCCGCGGCGGGCTGCGCGAGGCGATCGTCAGCGCGGTCGTGTTGAACAGCGCGGGCCCCTGCGTGAACGACGTCTGGAGCGTCCAGTTGCCGAACGGCGCCAGGAGCGTGAACGTCCCGTTCGCGGGCGTCGTGTTCGTGACGAGCGTCACGCCGTTGTACTGCGGGGCGAGGAGGCGGAGGTTGGCGCCGCCCTCGGGGTACCCCTGGGACGAGACCGTGCCCTTGACGGTCGAGTTGTACGGCAGGGCGAGGACGTTCGAGATGACCCACCGGAACGTGCCGGTCGGGGAGAGCTGGCTCGAGTTGAGGTACTGGTAGACCGGGTTCTGGTTCTCCGACAGGATGGCGTACGGCGTCGTCGAGGAGCCCGAGAACGTGACGTTCGTCTGGGTCGGGACCCAGATCCCCCAGTAGCCGGGCGAGAGCGCGGAGCTCGTGCTGGTCGCCGTGAAGGTGAACTGGCCGCCGCTTCCGACGTTGGCCGTGTAGACCACGCCCGTCGCCTGCGACACGAGGTCGACCTGCACGCCCGACGGGACGGGTCCACCGAAGCCCGCAGGCTGGTAGACGAACCCGGATAGGGTGTAGTTCGGCGTCGCGGCGGCGACGGTCCCGGTGAACGTGAAGAGCGTGCTCCCCACGATCGCCAGCACCAGGGCCCACAGGGCGGTGCGATAGAGCGGCCGGTCCAACTGTTCCACGTCTCCCCTTCGGTATGCCCTCTGACGAAGGCGGCGCGCCGAACTTGGCCCCTCTACTTATAGATTGCTCGGACGAGAACTCGCGCGCCGACCGGCACGCGCTCCGGCTATCGGTAGATGACCTCCGCGGGCGAGTCGCGGCGTCGCGCGACCCGTTCGCGAAGGAGGTGCTTTTCGAACTCCTCGTAGAACTTGAGGCTCTCGGGATCGACGGACGCCCGCACGGTCTTCATCGCCGCGTCGAAGTGGGCGCGCGTCACCTTGGACGCCTTCAGGTTCTCGCGGATGGCGGTGAGTCCCGCCTCGCGGCAGAGCGCGGCGATGTCGCTGCCGACGTACCCTTCGGTCCGCCCCGCGAGGTCGGCCAAGTTGACGTCGTCGGCCAGCGGCATCCTTTTCGTGTGGACCTTGAAGATCTCCGTGCGGCCGGCGACGTTCGGCGGCTCGACGTAGAGGAGCCGGTCGAACCGGCCCGTCCGGAGGAGCGCCTCGTCGATGATGTCCGGGCGGTTGGTCGCGGCGATCACGAGGACGCGCTCGAGCGTCTCGAGGCCGTCGATGGAGGTGAGGAGCTGGTTGACGATCCGCTCCGTCACGCCGCTCGACGTCTGGAGCCCCCGCCGCGGCGCGATCGAGTCGATCTCGTCGATGAAGACGATCGACGGGGAGGCCTGCCGCGCCTTCTTGAAGATCATCCGGACGGCCTTCTCGCTCTCGCCGACCCACTTGCTCATCACTTCGGGGCCCTTTACCGAGATGAAGTTCGCCTGGCTCTCGGTCGCCGCCGCCTTGGCGAGGAGCGTCTTCCCGACGCCGGGCGGCCCGTAGAGCAGGATCCCGCGCGGCGGCTCGATGCCGATGTGGCGGTACACCTGCGGGTTCTTGAACGGCAGTTCGACCGACTCCTCGAGGATCCGTCGGACGCGCTCGACGCCCCCGACCTCCTCCCAGCGGGTGGTCGGCACCTCGACCGCGACGTCGCGGAGGCTGGACGGCTCGATCTGCTTCAGCGCCTCCTTGAAGTCGTGTTCGGTGACCTTCATCCGCTCGAGGAGCGAGAGCGGGATCGGCTGGTCGAAGTCGATCTCGGGCAGGTACCGTCGCAGCGCGCGCATCGCGGCCTCGCGCGCGAGGGAGGAGAGGTCGGCGCCGACGAACCCGTGGCTCAGCGCCGCGAGCTCCTTCAAGAGCTTCTCGCGCTCCCGCTCGCTCCCGTCGATCGGCATGCCGCGGGTGTGGATCTGGAGGATCTCGAGCCGGCCGTCCTGGGTCGGGACGCCGATCTCGATCTCGCGGTCGAAGCGGCCGGGCCGCCTGAGGGCGGGGTCGATCGCCTCCTCGCGGTTCGTGGCCGCGATCACGATCACGTTCCCGCGCCCCGAGAGGCCGTCCATCAGGGTGAGCAGCTGCGCGACGACGCGGCGCTCGACCTCGCCGACGACCTCGTCCCGGCGCGGCGCGATCGAGTCGAGCTCGTCGATGAAGATCACGCTCGGGGCGTTCTTCTCGGCCTCCTCGAACTTCTCGCGGAGCTCCTTCTCGCTCTCGCCGTAGTACTTCGAGATGATCTCCGGCCCCTGGATCCCGATGAAGTGCGCGCCCGCCTCGTTCGCGACGGCCTTCGCGATCAGCGTCTTGCCGGTCCCGGGGGGGCCGTAGAGGAGCACCCCCTTCGGCGGCGAGATCGCGAGCCGGTCGAACAGCTCGGGGTGCTTCAGCGGGAGTTCGATCATCTCGCGGACGCGCCCCAGCTTCTCCTTGAGGCCGCCGATGTCCTCGTAGGAGACCCGCGGGGCGGCGACCTCGGTCTCGCTGACGGTCTCCTCCTTGATCGTGATCAGGGTCGCCGGGGCGACCTGGACGATCCCCTTCGGCTGGGTCGAGACGACCATGAACGGGAGCGACCCGCCCATCAGGAACACGCCGGGAATGACGAACACGTCCCCGCGGACGAACGGCCGTCGGGTGAGCGCCTTCGCGACGAAACTCTCGAGTCCGGGCCCCAGGTCCATCCGCGCGGAGCCCGCGTAGATCGGCGCGATCGTCACCGCGTCCGCGTTCGGCGCGTCCACCCGCTGGACCGAGACGCGGTCGCCGATCGAGACGCCGGCGTTCCGGCGCACGACGGCCTCGATCCGGACGAGCCCCTTCCCCTCGTCGTCCGGCTGCGCGCGGCTCACGATCGCGGGGGTCGCCTTGCGGCCGCGGATCTCGACGATGTCGCCGAGCCCGACCTTGAGCCGCTGGCGCGTCTGGACGTCGAGCCGGGCCGTTCCGAGGCCAATGTCCTGCTGGAATGCCTCGGCGACCCGGAGCGGTATCGCTTCGCCCATCCGCGGGGTTTGGACCCGCTCTCCGAGGGATAAGGATTGCTTTCTACGGTGCGTCCGCCGCCGGTCCGGCGCCGTCCAGGGCCCGCTGTCCGGGGGCCCGGGCCGCCCGCCCGAGGTCGGGCAGGGGGAGCCCCAGCTCGCCGGCGAACGACCGCACGGTGCCGGGTCCGAACCCGACGAAATGGTTGTTCGCGTAGGCGAAGACGTTGCCGGTGTCCCGCCCTTCCTCGTCGATCCGGCGGTGCATCTGGGAGTACTCGGGGCCGGCGTCCCGCTGGATGCGGTCGAACTTCGTCAGCGCGCGGTCGCCGACGAACCGCGCGTAGAGGAACGCGCCGGTGACCCACGGCGGCGGGCGCGTCTCGGGAACGACGGACCAGACGAGCGCGGCGCCCCGCTGTTCGAGCCGACGTCGCGTCGCCTCGTTCCACCAGGAGGCGTCGCGCAGCTCGACGGCCAGCGCGAACCGGGTCGGGACGGCGTCGAGGAGGTGCTCCAAGCGGGCGCTGCCCGCGGCCGCCCGGAACGACGGCGGGAACTGGAGGACGACCGGCCCGAGCTTCCCCCGCTCTGCGAGCGGCGCGAGGTGCGCGAGGAATTCGGCGAGGACGGCGTCGCCGCGCGCGGCGTCCTTCTCGTGGGTGACGTCCCGCGGGACCTTGAGCGCGAAGCGGAACCCGTCGGGCGTCCGCTCCGCCCACCGGCGCACGAGACCGAGCGACGGGGCGCGGTAGAAGCTCGAATCGACCTCGACGGTGCGGAACACTTGGGCGTACCGCTCGAGGAAGTCGCCGGGCGGAGTACCCGGCGGGTAGAACGGACCGACCCAGTCGTCGTACGCCCAGCCGGAGCAGCCGAGCCAGTACTCGGGCATCGCCCCGAGGTAGTTCCCCCGCGGTATCTCCCTTCCGCGCGGCGCGGGAGGGCCCCGAGGAACGGAACCGAGATAATGGACCACCCCGGTGGCTCGCGTGTGTCGCGCCCACCGGCGCCCTCGTCGCTGCTCGGTCGCCTCCTCGACGCGGCCGGCTACCGCCTCGAGCACCGCCCCGAGGCGACCGTCGCGGTCCGATCCCGCGACCACCGGGCGGTCGTGATCTCGGCGTCGGCCCGCTCGCCGGCGGCGCTCGACGCCCTGTTCCCACCGGACGCGGTCCGGAAGACGATCGTCTACGACGAGGACCCGGGCGGGGTCGCGCGCGCGGTCGCGGCCGACCGCGGGATCGAGGTGCTGGACCCCTCGACGCTCGGCCCGGCGCTCGGCGAGATCTTGCTTCCGGCCGCTCCGGAGACGCCGGGGGCCGGCGGGGCGCTGCCGCCGCTCGAGCGGCCGCTCGCGATCGCGCCCGAAGGACGGCGAACGGTCCGCCCGCGGATCGGCCGAGCGGCGGCCGAGTCGCTCGCGGGCGTCGACGGAACCCGATACACGCTCGCCTTGGTGCCGTTCCGGGTCGCGGCGTACGAAGCGCGACCGGCGTCCCCCCACGGCGGGACCGGCGGGGTGGTCCGCCAGCTCGTGGCGGTGAACGCGGTCAACCGTCGCACCGAGATCTGGGAGGAAGGGGATCGGGAGCTCGTCGGGGCGCTCGACGTCCCCCACGAGGAGATGGCCCCGCAGCTCTCGGAGTCCCAGGCGGTTCCGCTCGCGCTGGAGGCGATCCGTCGGCGGCACACCGTCCACGTCGACCACACCGAACAGCACGGCGGGGCCCTCGTCATCGAGACGCGGCGGGTCGCCCCAACGTCGGACGACATCCGGCTCGGGCCGTTCTCGCTGCTCTACGTCCCGTATTGGTACGTCGAAGGGAGCGAAGGCCGCGTGGTGCTCGACGCGGTCACGGGGCGCCGGGCGGCGGGCGCGGCGGAGTGAGCGAGCGCCGCCGCCGCACCCCTAAATAGCGACGGTCGGTCGGCCGGCCGTGATCCTCGACCAGTTCCGCGTCGGGCCGTATCTCAACTTCACGTACCTCGTCGCCGAGTCGGACGGCGGGGACGCCGTCGTGATCGACCCGTCGTACGGGATCGAGCCGGTCCTCGCCGCGGTCGACGACCGGCGGGTCAAGGTGCGGTACATCCTGAACACGCACAGCCACCGGGACCACGTCGCGGGCAACCAGGAGGTGCGGGAGCGCACCGGGGCGAAGGTGGTCGCCCACCGCGTCGCGCCGCTCGGACAGGACGTCTCGGTGGAGGACGGGGACGCGGTCGCCGCGGGCCGGCTGCACTTCGAGGTCGTCCACACGCCCGGCCACACGAAGGACAGCGTCCTCTACGTGTTCGAGGGCCAGGTCGCGACCGGCGACACCTTGTTCGTCGGAGAGTGCGGGCGCACCGACCTCCCGGGCGGGGACCCGGCCGAGATGTACGAGAGCCTCCAAGGGCGGGTCCTGGCGCTCGACGACGCGCTGGTCGTGCTACCCGGCCACGACTACGGGGTCACGCCGACCTCGACGATCGGACGGGAGCGGGCGGAGAACTACACGCTCCAGCCGAGGACGCGCGACGAGTTCCTCGCGTTCATGCGGGAGTGAGCCGTGGCCCCGCTCCCCCCGGTCGACGAACGGACGCTCCGGGCCGCCGGCGCCCGGCGCGTGAACCCGGGATCCCCCACCACCCCCCAGGTGGTGGCGACGCTCCGCGAGATCGCCGCGGAGTCGCCCGCGTTGGTCGCGCTGTTCGACGCGACCGCCGTCGCGGGGGAACGCCATCTTCTCTCCGCGTGGGCGCACCTCGGCCGGTCGCGCGCGCGCGGCGAAACGCGCCTGCGCGACCGCGGCGCCGAGTTCGCGCTCTACGTCGCCGGCGACGACCAGCTGCCGCGCGCGCTCCAGAAGGTCGGGGTGCGGGCCGACGCCGAGCAGTTCGTCCTGGTCGCCGAGCGGCCGCTCGACCCCGTCGCGCTGCTCCCTCGATTCCAGCTCGCGCCGGACCCGACCGCCTACCCCCGACCGGTCGACGAGGGGACGCTCGACCGGCTCGGGATCGACTCCGTCGAGCGGTCGACCGTTCCGCCCACCGCGTGGGAAGCGCTCGTCTTGGAGCGGGTCGCGCTGGTCGACCTGAGCGCCCCCGCCGGCCGCGGCGCCACCACAAAGACTTAACGCGCGGGACGGGTCCGCGGCCCGGTCCGCGGGCTCTCCGTGCAGGTGTAATCTAGCGGTAGGATGTCAGCCCTCCAAGCTGACCGCCCGGGTTCGAATCGGGGAAGGGCGCCCCTTCCTCGCGGATCTCCCGGCACCTGCATCGTCCGCCCGCGGGCCGACGCGAGGTTTATTCCCGCCGGTCCCGGTACGCGGCTGCGCTGAGGTAGCCTAGTCCGGCAAGGCGCCAGCCTTGAAAGCTGGTGGCGGCGACGCCACGGGAGTTCAAATCTCCCCCTCAGCGGCGGCGTCCCGGCCGACCGTTCCGCCCGGCCCCGCCCCACCGATTATATCCCGCGCCCGGCTCCGACGCCCACCCGATGCCGGAGGCCGCGCTGACCACCCCACTGCTCGAGCAGTACGCCGCGGTCAAGTCGCAGTACCCGGGTCACCTCGTCCTCTTCCGGGTCGGAGATTTCTTCGAGACGTTCGGGGACGACGCGAAGCTCCTCGCCCGGGAGGTCGACGTCGTCCTCACGGCCCGGGCCCCGGATACGCGGGGCGAGCGGACGCCGATGGCCGGGGTGCCCCACCACGCCGTCGAGACGTACCTCGGCCGGCTCGTCCAGCGCGGCTACAAGGTCGCGCTGTGCGACCAGGTCGAGGACGCCCGGTTCGCGAAGGGGCTCGTGCGCCGCGA
>JASHPZ010000087.1 GCA_030037815.1 Thermoplasmata archaeon
GCTCGCCGGCGTCCCGCCCGAGCGCCGGATCGTGATCACGCTCCGGGCGCCCGGGGGCGGGCCGGGCGACCGGCTGAGCGCCGGCGCGATCGGCGGGCGGCTCAAGGAGCCGACCGAAGCGGGCGGCGGCGCCCTCGTCTACCTCGATGCGCTCGAACAGATCGCGAGCGAGGAGGGGCCCGAGACGACCGTGCGGTTCGTCGGCTGGCTGGTCGAGCAGGCCGCCCGCACGCGCTCCGCGCTGCTCGTGTCGTTCGACGCGCGGTCGCTCGACCTGAAGGACGCGAGCCGGCTCGAGCGGGCGTTCGCGCACGTACTCCCCGCGGGCTAGCGGGGCGCCGCGGGTCCACCCATAAGCATACGAACCCTCCCGGTGGACTCCCCTCGAGCCCCGCATGGAGGTCGCGTTCTTCACCGACTCCTACGTCCCGATGAAGGACGGGGTCGCGGCCGTCACCGACGGGCTCGCCCGCACGCTCCAGCGGCTCGGGCACCGGGTGAAGGTGTTCGCCCCGCAGACCCGCATCGGGGCGCCGCCGAGCGACGAGGTCGTCGACGGGGTCGAGGTGCGCCGGGTGCGGACGCTTCCGGTGCCCCTCTACGCGCAGTACCGGTGGTCGCTGTTCCCGTTCGGCCTCCTCCGCGCGGCGCGCGGGGTCCAGGACGTCGACGTGATCCACCTCCACACGCCCGGCCCGATCGGGAGCATGGCGTTCCTCGCCTCCCGCCGGTTCGAGCGGCCGCTGGTCGGGACGTTCCACACCAACATCCGCGCGATGCGCGAAGCGGTCCCGCAGAAGTTCCTCGTGCCGCTGTTCTTCCGCGTCGCGTGGTGGTACAACCTCGGGACCTACTGGCGGTGCGACGTCACGACCGCGCCGTCCGAGGCCGCCGCGCAGGAGTTGACGCACGCGGTCAAGAAGCCGTTCCCCCGCCCGGTCGAGGTCGTCCCGAACGGGATCGACGTGGCGCGCTTCCACGCGGGGGTCCGGGTGCCGGACTGGCGGGCCCGGTGCGGGCTCTCGGCCGCGCCGCTGTTCACCTACCTCGGGCGGCTGACGGTCGACAAGGGCGTCCACCGGTTCCTGGACGCGGTCTCGTTGGCGAGCGCCCGGTACGACCTGACGGCGATCGTCGGCGGCAGCGGCCCGGAGGAGGCGAGCGTACGCGCGCGGATCGCCGAGGATCCGCGCCTCGCGTCGCGCGTCCGGTACGTCGGGCCGGTCGTCGAGGAGGAGAAGCCGGCCCTGCTCGCGCAGACGGACGTCTTCGTCCTGCCGTCCACCAGCGACACCTCGAGCGTCGCGCTCCTCGAGGCGATGGCGTCCGGCACGATGGTGATCGCCCCCGCGACCGGCGGCGCTGCGGAGGTCGTCCACGACGGAGCGACCGGCCGTCGCGTCGCCGTGACCGATGCGCCCGCGCTCGCGCGGGCGTTCGCCGACCTGATCGACCACGGCGACGACCGTCGCGCGACGGGGCGTCGGGCCGCGGAATGGGTCCGGACGAACGCGTCGCTCGAGACGATGGCCCGCCGCTTTATCTCCCTCTACTCGCTGGTTAGCTCGGAGAGGACGCCGCGTGCCGACCGTCCCCCTGCCTGAACTCGACCGGTTCGCCGGCCGGCTCGCCCCCGCGCGGTACGACGCCTACGCGAAGCAGGCGCTCGCCCGCGCCTACGAGGAGTTCGTCGCGCGCCGGCGTCCGGCGCTCGCCGCCGCCGCGGTGTCGACCGAGGGGACCGAGTACCCGACGTTCTACGCGCTGATCGAGGACGCGAAGGCGAACTTGGCGGAGCTCGAGCTCCGGCTGGAGCCCGCGCCGCCCGCCGGGCCCGAGTGGGAGTTCCTCCTGCCGTTCGTGCGGATCGCCTTCCACGCGGACGGCTCCGCGAACCTGTTCCCGCCCGGCGCGGTCGCGCCGGTGCGGGCGATCGCCCGCGTCTCGCTCCGCGAGCATTACGTCGTCCGGACGCAGGACGAGGAGCACCGCGCGGCGTCCGGGGGCGGCCGGCGTGCGCTCCCCGCGAACATCGCGACCCTCGGCGAGGGCCTCGCCGCCTGCCGGGTCCGCGGCCTGGTCCCGTTCGGCGTCGCGATCCTCCTCTACCTGCCCGACCGCCGCGTGCGGTACGAGCTCGACCTCGTGCACACCACCCTCCTGCCCGACCCGCGCGCGCGGCGCCTCTCGGCGACCCGCCGCGTGAACCGCCCGACGCGGCTCTCGTGGGGGGTCGACCAGATGGTCGGCCGGGGCGACCTGTCGATCCTGCAGTCGCGGTGCCTCGAGGTGCTGGTCGAGTCGAACGGCCTCTCGGCGGTCGAGCTGTCGCACGTGTTCGGCGGCGTGCGCGAGCTGACCGACTCCGCCCTCCAGGGCCTGGTCGCCCGCCGCCTCGTCACGTTCGACCGTCGCACGCTCGTCTACCGCCCGCGGCTCGCCGCCTACCTCCCGACGCGCGACACGGCCGCGGCCGACCCGTACGTCGCCGGCCCGGACCCGGCGCTCCACTCGAGCGTCCAGGAGCTGATCGCGGCCGCCGACGCCCGCGCGACCTGCCCGCTCTGCGGGGCCCCGCTCCCCTCCGGGCCCCGCGGGATCCTCTGCGACGACTGCGCCGCGAAGGTCGGCGCCGCCTGACGGGCGGAAGCGGGCCTGTCGGGAGTCTCCGCCGGGGGGCCGGTCCCCCCGACCTTTGAACCCGAGATTGCTGGCTTAGAAGGCCAGTACTTTGTCCAGACTAAGCTACAGGCCCGCTCGCCGGACGGGGGAGACGCCCCTTAAGGGTTCGCTCGCGGCGGCCGCCGAGGCGACGAGGTGCGCGAGGCGCAAGGGCTCGGGCCAGTGGCCGCGCACGGTCGTGCGTCGCACGAGCCACGCCGCGTCCCGGGCGGTGCACCCGACCCGCGCGGCCCAGAGCGGCGCGTCGTCCGTCGGGATCCGGACGAGCCGGTACCGCTCGAGGCGCTCGATGCGCCGGCGCGCGTCGCGCGGGAACCACCGGGTCACCGCCGCACGGATGCGCGCGAAATCCGGCGGCCGCCGGGTGAGCGCGACCACCGGCACCCCGACGGCCGCGTGGAGGCGGTCCAGGTCGAGGACGTTGAACCCTCCGACGACCGGGCCGTCGAGCAGGACGGCCCGGATCCCCTCCGAGGGCGCCGCACGACGGATCAGCGCGAGGACGCGGTCCGTGCCGTCCGCGCCGTCCACCGTGACCCGCCCCACCGCGACCGACTCGACGTAGTCGGGTGCCGACAGGACCACCGCGGCGATCGGCGCCGCCCGGTCGCCGCGCCGGAACGCCCCGTCGTCCAGGCCGAGGACGCGCGGGTGCGGTTTCGCCAGCGCCCGCCGCAAGGCTAAGAGACCTACGGCGCTAGGTCGCGCCCGATGGCGGCCTCGCCGGTGGCGGTGCGCTGTCCGACCTGCGGACAGGAACTGCGCGCGGTCCTGGCCGCCGGGCCGCCGACCCAGTGGTTTCCGTGCCCGCGCTGCCACGCCGCCGTGCCGGTCGTCGTGCCGCGCGACCCGCCCCCCCTCTTCTCGTGGGAGGTCCTCCCCGGCCTTTACCCCCTTCTTCCGGCCCCGCGGCCGCCGCGGTGGCGGATCCGTCGGGTCGTCGCGGTCGCGCTCGCCGTGATCACGGTCGTCACCGCCGGGTTCGGCGGGCTGCTCGCCTTCTACGGGTTCTCGGCGGCGGCGCCGACGTCGTTCGTCGTGGACGGCGAGGTCCGGGTCGTCACCCCGCTCAACACGACCGCCCCCGGCACGGGCGCGGTGGTCGTCCTGGTCGACGACAACAACCACAGCCACCGCGTCGTCGTCGGTTCGACGGGCGAATTCACGTTCTCCTCGATCCCGGCGGGCGGGATCGTCCTCAACATCACGCGGGCCGGCTACGCCTCCGTCACGATCGACTCGTTCGTCTCCTCGGTCTACGACGCCGGGTCGACCGGCTTCGTGGTCGTCCTCCCGCCGGGCAACGGGGTCGCGGCGGTGAACGACTACACGCAGTTCACCGACCTCGAGAGCTTCCTCGCGTCGGTCGGCGGCGGGGCGGTCGTCCTCGGCCTGGTCGCGCTGGTCGCGGGGTTCGCGACGGTCGCGACCGTCCGCGCCGACCGGCCCGCGCTCGGGGTGGTCGGGGGCGGCGCGGGACTCCTCAGCCCCGTCGCGATCCACTTCCTCGCGCTCGACACGGTGTTCCCCGTCGTGTTCTTCAGCCTCGCCGGCGTCAGCGCCGTCGGCGCGTTCGTGGTCGCCCTGCGGGCGGTCGAGCTCGCCCAGACCGGTCCGGCCGTTCCGCCCGACCTGCCGTGAACTTACGTGCGGGCGGCCGGGGACCGCGCCCGGGTCGGGAGCGGCCGCCGACCGGCGAACCCGCCCGTCAGCGTGTGGTAGAACGCGACCTGGGCCTCGCCCCGTCGCCAGCAGAGGTAGACCAAGTCCCCGTCGTAGAGGCTGTAGAAGTCGACGAGCCCCCCTTCGACGTCCTTCACCTCGATCCCCTCGGCGCGCAGTCCGGCGACGGCCTCCTCGAGCCGGCGGCCGAGGTTCGCCCACTCCGCTTCGAGGCGAGCCTTCAGTTCGCGATCCGGGTGGTCGGGCGCGTCGATCTCCCGCCCCCAGAAGTCGGCGAGCCGCTCGAGCTCCGCGTGGACCTCCCCCAACCGGACGACCCAGCCCTTCAACTGGGGCAGGAGCTCCTCGAGCCCGGCGATCCGCGCGTTCGCCTCGTCCACGGTCCACAGCCGCGGCGGGTCGACCGGACGGGGGTCGTGCGCGGGCGCGTGCGTCCCCATCGTGCCTCGGGAGAGAGAGGCGGCCGCCCCTATTTACCCCCGCAATGGCCCTGTGGTAACCACGGTCGGAGAGCGCCCGGCCGTCCGTTCACACGAGGCCGAGCTCGCGGCCGGCCTTCGCGAACGCGTCGATCGCGAACCCGACGTCGTCGTCGGTGAGCGCGGCGTTCATGATCGTGCGGATCCGCGCCTTCCCCGGCGCGACCATCGGATAGACGATCGGCAGCGCGAACACGCCGAGCTCGAGCAGCCGGTCGGAGAGCCGGCGCGCGCGCGCGTTCTCCCCGACCATCACCGGCGTGATCGGCGTCGTGCTCACCCCCAGGTCGAACCCGAGCGCGCCCATCTCCTTCTTGAACCGGCGGGTGAGCGTCCAGAGCCGTTCGACGTGCTCGGGCTCCCCCTCGAGCACGTCGACCGCGGCGAGGCAGGCGGCCGCGACCGGCGGAGGGTGCGAGCCGCTCAGGAGCCACGTCCGCGACTTGTTGAACGCGAAGTCGACCAGCGCGCGCGACCCCGAGATGTGGCCGCCGACGACCCCGAACGCCTTCGAGAACGTGCCCATCTCGACGTGGACGCGGTCGCGCCCGAGCCCGAAGTGCGCGACGATCCCGCGCCCGCCCGGTCCGAGGACGCCCTCGCCGTGCGCGTCGTCGACGTAGACCATCGCGCCGTGCCGGTGGGCGACCTCGGCGATCCGGTCGAGGGGCGCGACGTCTCCGTCCATCGAGAAGACCCCGTCCGTGATCACGAGGATCCGCCGGTAGGCGGGCGCGTGCCCCTCGGCGGTCTCGAGGACGCGCGCGAGGTCGGCGACGTCGGCGTGCTTGTAGACGGCCCGTTCCGCCCGCGAGAGGCGGACGCCGTCGATGATGCTCCCGTGGTTCAGTTCGTCCGAGACGACCAGGTCGCCGTCGCCCACCAACTGCGGGATCAGCCCGGCGTTCGTCGCGAACCCGCTCTGGTAGACGAGCGACGCCTCGGCCTGCTTGAACGCGGCCAGCCGGCGCTCGAGCTCGAGGTGGAGGTCCATCGTCCCGGCGATCGAGCGGACGGACCCGGACCCGACGCCGTGGGTCCGGACCGCCGACTCGGCCGCGGCCTTGAGCTTCGGGTGGTTCGAGAGGCCGAGGTAGTTGTTCGAGCAGAACATCAGGACCTTCCGGCCGTCGACCGTGCACCACGGCTGGCTCGGGCCGGCGAGGACGTGGAGCTTCCAGTCCGCCTGGGCGGCGACGAGCTGGGCGTACTCGTCGCTCAGGAACTTCGCGGGGTCGCGCATCTCACCAGCGCGCCTCGAGCGACACTTTCGCGGCCTGCATCGACTCGATCAGCTCCATCGCCCGGGGGAGCTCCCCGAGCGGGACCCGATGGGTGATGATCGCGGCCATCTTCTCCCGCAGTTCGCTCCGTTCGAGCAGCCCCCGGACCTGGTACCAGGTGGCGAACATCCGGCGTCCGAAGATCCCGTGGACGCGGGCGGCCTTGAAGATCACGGCGTTGTCGAGGTCGATCGTCGCGTCGGAGTCGAACAGGCCGAGGAGCGAGACGCGTCCGCCCGCGGTCAGCGACTCGAAAGCGAGCCGCAGCGACGCCGGGTGGCCGGACATCTCGACGGCGACGTCGACGCCGCGTCCGTCCGTCTCGTCCCGGATCGTGCGGAGCGCCGTCGCGCCCTCGGCGACGGGGTTGATCACCCGGTCCGCGCCCATCCTTCGCGCCAGGTCGATCCGCACCGGGTTCACCTCGGTCGCGAGGACGCGCCGGGCCCCGAGCAGGCGGGCGACCGCGACCGCGAGCAGCCCGATCGGACCGCAGCCGGTGACCAGCACCGACTTCCCCGCGATGTCCTCGACCGCGTCCTCCGGCAGGAGGGCGTGCACCGCGTTCCCGAGCGGCTCCTGGATCGACGCCAGCGCGGGGTCGAGCTTCGGGTCGTTCTTCCACGCGTTCATCTCGGGCAGCACGGCGAGCTCGGCGAACACGCCGTCCCGGTCGACCCCGAGCACTTGCACGTGCTCGCAGATGTGCATCTTCCCGGTGCGGCACTGGTAGCAGGTGCCGTCGGCGATGTGCGTCTCCGCCGAGACGTGGTCGCCGACGTTCAGGCTCTGGACGTGCTTTCCGAGCGCGACGACCTCGCCCGACACCTCGTGTCCGAGCGTCATCGGGAGGCGGGTGATCCGTCCCTGGGCCCACTCGTTCCAGTCCCAGATGTGGACGTCGGTCCCGCAGACGGACGACGCGCGGACCCGGATCAGGACCTCGCGCTCGCCGGGCGTCGGGTCCGGCAATTTTCGGATCTCTCCGCCGGGGGCGCGCGCGGTCTTCACCCACGCCTGCACGGAAACACGCTCGGGCGCGTCCGAGCGGAGTTTTCTGCTTAACAGTTGGGGTACGCGGGGGCGTCGGAACCGGGTGCGGGCGGACCGGCTCCGACTCTACGCGCGCGTCCGAAGCCGAGCGACGCGCCCGGTCGATTCTTCGAGAGAAAAACGACCGGTGTCTCTCGGCCGGCGCGCGTCGCGCGCGAGCGCTTAAATAGGGCACCCTTCTCCCCCGCTCCCACCGGAGGTTGGACCCCCCATCGACCCATGGCGCGACGTCATCGGCCGCGACGCGGCTCGCTCGCCTACTCTCCGCGCTCCCGGTCGGCCCGCCCGGTGCCCCGCATCCGGTCGTGGGCCGAGGGTCCGAAACAACCCACGGTCGAGGGGTTCGCCGGCTTCAAGGTCGGCATGACCCACGCGTTCATCGTCGATTACCGCAAGCGGTCGACCACGGCCGGCCAGGAGCTCGCCGTGCCGGTCACCGTCGTGGAGGTCCCCCCGCTCCGCGTCGCCGGGGCCCGCGTCTACACGCGGGGACCGTACGGGCGCCGCGTGGTCGCGGAGGTCTGGGGGAGCGGCCTCTCCGAAGAACTGACGCGTCGCCTCCCCGCCCACCCGGCGAGCCCGGCCGAGGCCCTCGACCGGTTCAAGAACGCGGGCGGCGACGAAGTCCGCCTGATCGTCCACACGCAGCCGGACCTCGTGACGGGGGTCGGCTCGAAGTCGCCGCAGCTGTTCGAGGTGCGCGTCTCGGGGGAGAAGGCGGAGGAACGCCGCGCGTTCGCGCTCCAGCAGCTCGGCCAAGAGCTCCCGGCGGACCAGCTGACCAAGGAGGGCGAGTTCCTGGACGTCCTCGGTGTGACGAAGGGGTTCGGCTTTCAGGGGCACATCCAGCGCTGGGGCGTGAAGCTCCAGCCACGGAAGAACTCGAAGCACCGCCGGATGATCGGAACGCTCGGGCCCCACAACCCGAGCTTCGTCAGCTACCGCATCCCCCAGGCGGGGCAGCAGGGCTACCACCGCCGTACCCAGTTCAACATGCGCGTGTTGAAGGTCGTGCGCGACCCGCGCACCGACCCGATCACCCCCGCCGGCGGGTTCCCGCATTACGGCGAGGTCCGCAGCGCCTGCATCGTCCTCCACGGTTCGCTGCCGGGTCCGGCCAAACGTCTTCTCCGGTTCCGGACTCCGATCCGCAGCCGCGTCGCCACCGTCGAAAAGGTCGACCTGCGCTACCTCAGCACCCGGTCGAAGCAGGGAGCATGACGCCGAGCCCGCCCCCGGCCGACCGGCCGGATGCCGCCGCCGCCGCGCCGGCGCACCACCGCGTGCACGTGGTCGACCTCGAAGGGAAGCAGCAGTCGACGATCCTCCTCCCGCTCGCGTTCTCGCACCCGGTCCGCGGCGACCTGATCGCCCGCGCCGTGGTCGCCGCCCAGTCCCACCGGCGGCAGCCGTACGGGACGAGCGCGACGGCCGGGAACCGCCACTCGGTCGAGTGGTCGGGGAAGGGCCGAGGGGTCGCGCGTACGCCGCGACTGATGGACTCGATGCGCGGCGCCCAGGCGCCCAACACCGTCGGCGGGCGGCCCGCCCACCCCCCGCGCGTCGACCGCATCTGGGCGAAGAAGATCAACCGAAAGGAACGCCAGCTCGCGTTCGCCTCCGCGCTCGCCGCCACCCGGTTGCGCCCGCTCGCCCAGGGGCGGGGGCACGCGGTGCCCGACGAGCTGCACCTCCCCGTCGTCCTGGTCGACCCCGTCGAGGAGATCCGTTCCGTCCAGGAGGCGCGCGCCGTCCTGGAGCACCTCGCGCTGTGGGACGACGTCCTTCGGGCGCGGGCGAAGACGCACCTCAAGTCGTCGGGCCGGGCCCGTCGACGCGGCCGCGTCCGTCGCACGCCGCGAAGCCTCCTGGTCGTCACGAGCGGGCCCGGCAAGGCGATCGGGTTCCGCAACCTCGCGGGCGTCGAGGTCGTCCCCGCGCAGCGGCTCGCCACCGAGGACCTCGCCCCCGGCGGACAGGGCGGGCGCCTGACCCTCTTCTCCCACGCGGCGGTCGAGTCGCTCCGGAGCCGGCTCGGGGAGGCCGCCGCATGAGCGAGCCGGCGCTCCGCCACCGGATCATCCTCCACGCCTACGTCACCGAGAAGTCGATGGACGAGATGGAGCGGATGAACAAGCTCGAGTTCGTCGTCGACCGCCGCGCGAGCCGGGACGAGATCCGTCGCGCCGTCGAGGCGACCTATCAGTGTAAGGTCGCGAAGATCAACACGAAGATCGTCCGCGTGGGCAAGATCGCGACCGTCAAGTTTTCGAAGGATTTCTCGGCCGAGGACATCGGCGGCCGAGCCGGGGTGTTCTGATGGGAAAGCGCATCATCTCCCGGCGCCGCGGGAGCGGCACGGGCCGGTATCGGTCCCCGAGCCACCGCCACCACGGCGCGATCTACCATCCCGCCCCGACGGTCGTCGGCGAGGCGAAGGTGGTCGCGATCGTCCCCGCGCCCGGGCGCACCGCGCCGGTCGCCGAGGTCGTCCACGGCGAGGCCGGGTCGATCCGCATCCTCGCGACCGCCGGCCTCGCCACCGGCGACACGGTCTCGCTCCACGAGGGCCGGGTCGAGCGGGGCTCGATCCTCGCGCTCGGCCGCATCCCCGACGGAACGCTCGTGTCGAACCTCGAAGTGAAGCCGTTCGACGGGGGCCGCCTCGTTCGGACCGCGGGCTCGAGCGCGCTGGTCGTCTCGCGCACCGGCAACGAGGTGACGGTCCAATTGCCGTCGGGCGCCTTCAAGCAGTTCCTCGCCACGTGCCGCGCCCAGGTGGGGGCGGTCGGCGGCGGGGGGCGCCTCGAGCGGCCGATCATCAAGGCCGGGAAGAAGTTCTGGGCGACCCGTTCGCTCGCGCGCCAGCCGTTCAAGGTCCGCGGGGTCGCGATGAACCCGGTCAACCATCCGTTCGGCGGCGGGGCGCACCAGCACGTCGGCCGGCCCTCGACCGTCGCGAGCGGCACCTGGCCCGGCGCGAAGGTCGGCCGGTTCTCGCGTTCCACCCGCAAGAAGCGGCAGCGCCAGCAGCGCGGGGCGGTGTAACGATGGCGAAGGCGCGGAAGGCGAAGAAGGTCGAGGCCCGCCGCAAGCGGGAGTTCACGTATCGCGGGAAGTCGCTCGAGGAGCTCCAGGCGATGAACCTGGAGGCGCTGTCGAAGCTCCTGACGGCCCGCGCCCGGCGCTCGATCCGGCGGGGGTTCAACGTCGAGACGACCCAGTTCTACGAGCGGCTCGGGTCGACGCCCCGCGAGAAGGTGATCCGGACCCACTGTCGGGACGCCCTCGTCCTGCCGTCCCACGTCGGACGGCGTGTGTCGGTCCACACGGGGAAGGAGTTCAAGGAGATCGAGGTCCGGCCCGAGATGATCGGGCACTACTACGGCGAATTCGCGCTCACGCGACGGTTCGAGAAGCACTCGGGTCCGGGCGTCGGCGCGACGCGCTCGTCGAAGTTCATGCCGCTGAAGTAGGGAGGTCGACCGATGCGAGGGTACACCTACGAGGCGGAGCCGGGCGTGAACGTCGCGCGCGCCCGGGGCGTCGAACTCCACATCTCGCCGAAGAAGGCCTACGAGGTGCTGAACGCGATCCGCGGCCTCCCGCTCGACCGCGCGCGGACGTTCCTCGAGGAGGTGGTCGCGATGACGCGACCGGTGCCGTTCCGCCGCTACAACCAGGAGGTCTCGCACAAGCCCGCGACCGGCCCGGGCCGGTACCCGCAGAAGGTCGCGGCGGAGATCCTCGCGGTCCTCGAGAACGCGAGCGAGAACGCGGAGTACGAGGGCCTCGACGCGGACCGCCTGTTCGTCCGCGTCGCGTCCAGCGCGCGCGGCCAGATCCGCCCGAAGTCGATGCCCCGCGCCCACGGCCGCGCGACGGCCTGGAACGAACAGACGACCAACATCGAGATCGTCCTCGCGGAGCGGAAGGAGGCGTCGTGAGCGCGGAACGGAAGTTCATCCAGGAATCGATGCGCCGGGTCCTCCTCAAGGACTACCTCGTCAGCCAGAGCGCGCGGGCCGGCTTCGGCGGGCTCGAGATCACGCGGACCCCGATGGGGACGCGGGTCACGCTCATCTGCGAACGGCCCGGGATCCTGATCGGCCACCGCGGCGAACTGATCAAGCGGCTCACCCAGGAGGTCCACGACCGCTTCCAGCTCGACAACCCCCAGATCGAGGTCCAGGAGGAGCGGCAGCCGAGCCTGAACGCGCAGCTGATGAGCGAGAAGCTCGCGTCGACCCTCGAGCGGGGCTGGCACTTCCGCCGCGCGGGCCACTCGACGGTCCGCCGGATCATGGAGTCCGGCGCGCGCGGCTGCCAGGTCATCCTCTCGGGGAAGCTCACCGGCGAGCGCCACCGCACCGAGCGGTTCAAGGCCGGGACGATCAAGTACTGCGGCGAGGCGGTCCACCTCTGGATCGACAAGGGGTTCTACCAGGCCCGGTTGAAGCCGGGCGTCATCGGCGTCAACGTCTGGATCATGCGTCCGACCGCCAAACTGCCGGACGAGATCGTCGTGAAGGGCGTCGAAGAGCGCCCCCCCGCGGCTCCGGCCGCGCTCCCCGCGATGGACGAAGCGACGGCGGCGGCGCCCGAGCCCGCGCCGACGGGGGCCCCGTGACGCTGCTCCGGATGAAGGAACTGCGCGAACTGACGGACGACGAGCTGCGGCGCCGCATCGCGGACGCCGAGAACGACCTCCTGCGCGAGCGCGGCGTCGCCGCGATGGGCGGCGCGCCGCCCTCCCCGGGCCGGATGCGCGCACTGCGCACGAACGTCGCCCGCGCCCTGACGGTCCTGAGCGAGCGGTCGGCCCGACCGGCCGGAGGCCGCCGTCCGTAGGGGGCGCGGGAGTGGACCGATGGCGCGCTCCGAGGACCCTTCCGTCGCCGTCCCGCTCGTCGAGCGCGAAGCGCTCGCCGGCGAACTGATCGGCGCCGCGGTCGACCTCCCCGCCTCGCCCCACCTCCGCTCTGCCGTCCGCGGCACGATCGTGGACGAGACGCTCTCGACGTTCCGCGTCCGGACGGCGACGGACGACCGGGTCGTGGTCGTTCCGAAGCGTCGGCTCACCGGGACGATCGCGCTCCCCCGCGGAGAGTTACCGTTAAGAGGCGAGCTCCTTCGCGTGCGTCCCGAGGACCGAACGAAGCGTTTGCTGTCGGGCGGCCCGCGGAGGTTCACGTGACACCGGCGCGTACGTCCACCGCTCGCCGGGCCCGCGACATCGGGCTCGACGTCCGCGCCCCGAAGGCCCGGTGCGACGACCGCCACTGCCCGTTCCACGGGCGCCTCCCGCTCCGCGGCCAGGTGCTCGAAGGCACGGTCGTCTCGACCGCGATGCAGCGGACCGCCGTCATCGAGCGCACCCTCCTCCACTACGTCCCGAAGTTCGAGCGGTACGAGAAGCGGCGTCGCCGCTACCTCGCGCACGCGCCCCCGTGCCTCAACGTGCCGGTCGGGCACCAGGTCCGCATCGCCGAGACGCGGCCGCTCTCGAAGACCGTCTCGTTCTGCATCATCGAGGACCTCGGGGAGGCGGCCCGCCGCGTGAAGGGCGAGGAGGCCCGGACGGCCGTCGAGGCCGAACCCGCGGCGCCGGAGGAGTCCGCATGAGGGGCCTCGCGGGCCGGCGGGGCCGCGGGCTGCCGAAGGGCGCCCGGCTCGACTGCGTCGACAACACCGGCGCGAAGGTCGTCGAGATCATCGCCGTGCGGAACTGGCACGGGACGCACCGTCGCTATCCGCGCGCCGGGATCGCCGACCTCGTGATCGTCTCCGTGAAGAAGGGGACGCCCGAGATGCGTCGGCAGGTGCTCCACGCCGTCATCGTCCGCGCGCGCGCCCCGTTGCGCCGCCCGGACGGCACGCGGCTGCAGTTCGAGGACAACGCCGCGGTCATCACGACCGAGACCGGCGAGATCAAGGGATCCCAGATCAAGGGACCGGTGGCGAAGGAGGCCGCCGAGCGCTGGCCGCGGATCGCGGCCGCCTCGTCGATCATCCTCTAGGAGGGCTTGCGCGATGTCGGACTCTCCGCACTCCCCGCGCCGCCAGCGCCGGGCCCGGTACGCGGCCCACTCGTTCGAGCGGCGCATCCAGTTGACCGTCCCGCTCTCGCGCGAGCTGCGCGCCCGATTCCACCGCCGCTCGCTTCCGCTCCGCAAGGGCGACACGGTCCGCGTCCTGTCGGGGAGCTTCGTCGGCCGCGAGGAGCGGGTCGCGAAGGTCAACCGGCGGGCGCTCTCGGTCACGCTCGACAACGTCACGCTCAAGACCGCCGAGGAGAAGCTGAAGCCGCTCGCGCTCCGCCCGAGCCACCTCGTGCTCACCCGCCTCAACCTCTCCGACCCGTGGCGCCGCCGCACGCTCCGCGTGCGGGACGAGGACGTCACGCCCGAGGAGCGGGGCGAGAGCCCCGAGGAGGCCGGCGGCGAGCCGGCCGCGCCGACGACCGCGACTTCGACGGCGGCCCCGCCCGCCGA
>JASHPZ010000088.1 GCA_030037815.1 Thermoplasmata archaeon
GCGGCGACGGGCGCGGCGGGGGCGGCCGGCTCGGGCCCGGTCGGCCGCGCCGGCGGGTCGTCCGGCCTCCCCGATGGCTCGTTGGGGCCGAGTTCCCGGGTGACGGAACGCCAGCTCCACCGGGACCGAACGGCGACGACCGCCACCACCGCGATCGCCCCGAACGCGAACCCGACCCCCGCCCACAGTTCGACGACGCCCGCGGAGGGCGACGACGACGTCGTCGCGGCCGTGAGGTTCACCCAGGTGCCGACGGTCTCCTCCGTGTGGTCCGAGTCCTCGACCACGACGGTCGCGTAGAAGTCGCCCGCGCGGGGGTAGGTGTACTGCACCACGAACCCCGATCCGACCGAGCCGTCGCCGAACGACCAGTTGAGCGAGACGTACGTCCCGCTCCCGCCCGTCACGTTCGCGCGGAACGTCACCGTCAACGGGGCGACGCCGCGGTCCGGGGTCGCGGTGAGCGCGACCGCGAGCACGGCCGTCACGACGTGCACGGGGAGGGCGCCGACCGCCCACTCGGTCCCCTCCGAGACGTTGACGCTCGCGGTATAGGTGCCGGCCGTCGCGTAGACGTGCTCCGGGTCGGCGAACGAGCCGTTCGACCCGTTCAGGTACGACCCGTCGCCGAACGCCCAGCGGTACTCGCTCGGCGTCCCGCTCGACACCGAGCTCCCGAACTCCACGGAGAGCGGCGCCGCCCCGAACGACGGCGTCGCCGAGAGCGAGACGTTGAACGCGGAGTCGGACGGCCGCGGACCCCCCCCGACGGGCGCGCGCGTCACCGGACCGACGGGTCCGGTCACGAGGACGACGACGAGCGCCGCCACGAGGGCGGGTCCGCGCAGGTCCATCAACCGACGTACCGCTAGCTCGGCTTAACGGGCCCCGGCGCGTCCTCGCCCTCGACCGGTTCGACCGCCCGGTGCTCGAGGGCCTGGGCGATCCCTTCGCCTTCCTTCCGCACGGTGCGCGCGCGCGTCGTGAGGGCGAGGCCCATCGCCGCGGCGGCGCCGACGGCGACTCCGATCGCCGCGGCGACCCCGACCATCTGCCAGCCGCCGGCCCCCGACGGGACGAGTCCGCCGCCGCCGGGGGACGCCGACGTGGTCCCGTTCTCGGCGGTCACGTTGACGGTCCCGAGCCCGACGCGGAGCGACTGGCCCGAGGCGTCCGTGACGTTCGCGTACGGGTGGTAGAGCCCGACGGTCGCGTAGAGGTGGACGGCGAGCCCGCCGTTCGCGGCCGACGAGACGGTCCCGTCGCCCCACTGGAACTGGATCGTGTACGGCGCGGTCCCGCCCGTCACGTTCACCTCGGCCGCCGCGGCGACCGGACCGGGTCCGACCGTCGCCGCGAACTCGCCGACCGCGCTCATCGGGGAGGAGCGGACCGCCACGATCGGGAAGCTCACGATCGTCGACTCGTCCGAGCTGTCCGACGCGCTCGCGACCACCTCGAACCGGCCGGCAGTCGCGTAGGTGTGCGTGAAGGTGAGCGCCGGGCCCGCGTACGTCCCGTTCGCGAAGGTGGAGTTGTCGCCCCAGTCGACGCTCACGCGGTACGGCGCGACGCCGCCCGTCACGTTGCCGTCCAGGACGACCGTGAACGGCACGGCGCCCGTGTACGCGACCGGGGCGAGCGCGAGGTCGATCAGCGACGAGTTTCCGGTCGAGTTGGTGACGGTGATCGTGAGCGAGGCGGTCGCGTTCGCGCCGCTCGCGTCGACCAGGCGGACGAACGGGTCGTACGTGCCGGGCACCCGGTAGGTGTGGGCGATCACGAACCCCGTGCCGTTGCCGCCGTCCCCGAACACCCAGAAGGCGCTGACGTTCCCGTCGGCCCCCGTGAAGTTGACGAAGAACGTGGTCGTGAGGGGCGCGGGGCCCGAGGTCGCCGACGCTCCGACCGCGGCGATCGTGAGGTTGCCCGGGCTGATCGCGACGCGCGCGCTGCCGTTCCCGGTGTCGCCGAGCGGGTCGGTCGCGAGGACGACGACGCTCCAGTCGCCGGCGCTCGGCACCGGCGCGAAGAAGGCGTCCGAGCAGCCGCCGCCCGTCGGGAGCGGCGTGAGGTTCGTCGCGTACGTCCCGTTCGAGACGCTCCAGTTGAGCGCGCACGGACCCCGCGCGTTCGAGACGCCGACCGACACCTGGGCGCCCAGGTCGCCGACGGTGTTGCTCGGGGTCGCCGAGACGGTCACCCCGAGGGGGACCGACGGCCCGCCCGTCGCGTAGATCCAGAGGAACATCGTGTCGTTCACACCGGCCCCGAACACCTGGACCCGTACGTCGTAGGCGCCGGGCGAGACGAACGTGTGGTCGACGTTCGGCCCGGAGGCGTTCGACCCGTCCCCGAAGAACCAGAGGTAGTTCGCGGACGACCCGTTCGCGTTCGCGCAGAGCGCGACCGCGAGCGGCGCCGGACCGCTCGTCACGTTCGCCGCGACCCACGTCCCGCTCCCGGTCATGTTGCCGACCACGGGGCAGGTGTATGCGGGCGCGAGGGACCCGCGAGGAACGGTCGGTCCCGGGGCGACAGTGGGCAGGTACGCGAGCGCGAGGAGGAGCGCGACCAGCGGAACGGCGAGGAGCCCGAGTCGGGCGGCGGGGTGCGTCGGCATCGACCTCCCTTGGCCGCCCGACTTTATCTGCCCGCGGCGGAGAAACGCTGGGGATACGCCGCACCGCGGCGTTTCGGGGCCCGGCCTACGGCGTCCGCGGGAGCGGCAGGCGGACGTG
The DNA here is from genome assembly GCA_030037815.1 of Thermoplasmata archaeon. Taxonomy (GTDB): domain Archaea; phylum Thermoplasmatota; class Thermoplasmata; order Lutacidiplasmatales; family UBA184; genus Lutacidiplasma. The sequence goes on from JASHPZ010000088.1 coordinate 2,742, forward strand.
GCCCGCGTCGTCCACCTCGGCGTACCCCGAGTGGTAGTAGACGAGCGGCGGTCCCTCGCGGTGGCCCTCGAGCCGCTCGACCTCGCCGACTATGAGCACGTGGTCGTAGGCGTCGTGGAAGGCGGTCGCTCGGCACTCGAGCGCGCCGAGCGTGCCGTCGAGGAGGGGGAGGCCGGTCGGCCCCCGGTGGAACGCGACGTCCCGGAACTTCTCCGGCCCCGTCTGCGTGCTCGCGAACCGGTCGGAGAGCGGCCGCTGGTCGCCCGCGAGGACGTTCACGGCGAACCGTCCGGTCCGGCGGAGGAGCGGAAGCGTGTCGACGTCCCGCGTCAGGCTGACGAGGACGCTCGGCGGGCGGAGCGACACCGAGAGGAACGCGTTGACGGTCAACCCCGCGTCCGCCTCCCCGTCGTGCGCCGTGACGACGGAGACGCCGGTGACCCAGCGGGACATCAGGGCCCGGAACCCCATCGGGTCGGCCGCGGGCGCCGCCATCACTCGTCCCGCCAGCGGAAGAACCGGATCGCGAGCAGGAAGATCGCGACCGCGATGACGAGCACCACCGCGAGGTCGAACGCCGCGCGGCTCGCGTTCGAGAACAGCATCACCTGGTTCATCCCGTCGATGACGTAGTAGAGCGGCAGCACCTCGGCGACCGGCTGGAGCCACGTCGGGAACGACGACACCGGGAAGAACGTCCCCGAGAGGAACATCATCGGGAACGTGATGATGTTCCCGATGATCGCCGCGCTCTCGGGCGTCTTCGCGATCGACCCCGCGAGCATCCCGAGCGACACGAACAGGAACGGCCCGACCACGAGGTACGGGATCAGCCCGGCCGTGAGGAGCACGTGCGCGCCGTAGAGCGCGACCCCCGTCACGATCATGATCCCGGCGGTCACGAACGAGAGGAGGACGTACCAGATCACCCGCGACGTGAGCCACTCCGCCCGCGTGAGCGGCGTCAGCGACAGCTCGCGGAAGATCCCGTCCTTCCGGTAGGAGTTCGTGATGTCGACCATCGAGAACATCGGGCTCGTCAGGATCGTGAACCCGATGAGGCCCGGGATCAGGAAGTCGATGTAGGTGTAGATCTGGCTCCCGACCGTCGCCCCGGGCCCGAGGCCGACGATCGCGGAGCCGTTCGCCGCCCGGAGGTTGAACGCGTTCGCGACGCCCTGGACCGCGCCCTCCGCCGCGCCGGCGGCGCTCGGGTTCTCGGGGTTCGTGTAGAGCGTCAGGTTGACGGGCGTATGGTTCGTGTAGTTCGCCTGGAACCCGAGCGGCACGACGAGCCCCACCGCGTAGCCGTTCTGCCCGAGCCAGGCGGCGAACCCGGCCGGGTCGACCGTCGAGACGTTGACGAGGTGCACGCTGACGATGGAGGTGTTGGAGAGCGCCGCGAGGAACGCCTGGCTCGCCGGCGAGTTGTGGTCCTCGTTCAGCACCTCGACCGAGACCGTGGTCGAGCCCGCGTTCGAGAAGATCGCCCCGAACAAGAGGATCAGGATGATCGGGAAGAACAAGGAGAAGAACAGCGCCGCGGAGTTGCGGAGGTACGACCGCGCGACGACGCGGAAGTCGGCGGCGACGTGGCGGGGGTTCACGGCGCCGCCTCCGACTTGATCGCCCCGTCGTCCATTCGGCCGACCAGCCGGACGAAGACGTCCTCGAGCGTGTCCTGCTCGGTCGCGAACGACGACCACGGGAGCCCGCTCGCCTGGAGCGCCTCGAGGACCCGCAGCGCGTCCTCCTTGCGGGCGAGGTCGACCTCGACCCGGCCGTCCGACGCGTCGACCGGGAGGCCCAGGTGCGACCGCAGGTACTCGGCGATCGAGGGGGGCCCGTCCACCCGCATCCGCGCCGGCCGGCCGTGCGCTCGGATGATCTCCTGCGGCGTACCGGACGCGATGATCTGCCCGTGGTGGATGATCGCGACCCGGTCGGCGAGGAGCTCCGCCTCCTCGAGGTAGTGGGTCGTCAGGAAGACGGTCCGGCCCTCCCGCTTGAGCCGGCGGATCACCTCCCAGATCGCGCGGCGCGCGTGCGGGTCGAGCCCGGTGGTCGGCTCGTCCAGGAAGCAGATCTCGGGGACGTTCGTCAGCGCGAGCGCGAGCCCGAGCTTCTGTTTCTGGCCGCCCGAGAGCGTATCGTACCGCGCGTTCGCCTTGTCGGAGAGCTCGACCTGGGCGAGCAGCGCCGTCGGGTCGACCTGGGTGTGGAACAGCGCGCGGTAGTACTCGATCGACTCCTTCGGGGTGATCTTGTCGAAGAAGCGGAAGTCCTGCGGGATGACGCCGATCCGCCGGTGCAGCTCGCGGCCGTCCGTCCACGGGTCGAGGCCGAGCACCCGAACCTCCCCGGACGAGGCGCGTCGAAGGCCCTCCAGGATCTCCGTCGTCGTCGTCTTCCCGGCGCCGTTCGGGCCGAGGAACGAGAAGACGGTCCCCTCGGCGACCGAGAAGTCGATCCCGGCGACCGCGGTGACCGGGCCGTACTGCTTGACCAGCCCCCGGACCGAGATCGCGTCCGCCATCGGCCGCGGGTGGGCTCCGGGGTTATGACGTCTCCGGCTCGCGCGCCGCCGCCGGGGCCGGGGCGGGGGCCAGAATCGCCGCGGAACCGCCGGGAGGGACCTCCGTCGAGCGACCGCCCCGCGTCACCGCGAGGGGCGCGGCGCCGTGCCACCGGACCGACACGACCCCATCCTGGTACGTCAGGTCGGCCCGCCCGGCGCCGACCGCGAGGCTCTCGAGATGGGCCGTGCGCCAACCGTTCGGGAAGCCCGGCTCGACGCGCAGGGCGGGCCGGCGCGCGTCCACCGCGAGCCCCCACAGGCGCTCGAACAGCACGGTGAGGAACGGCCCGACGCTGAACCCCAGGAGGAAGCAGGAGTCGTAGGGGGTCGGCTGGTCGCCGCGGTAGCACTCGTTCGCGAACCCGCCTTCGGAGGCGTACCGGTCCGCGAGGGTGCGCAGGTAGCCGACCCCCAGGTCGACCGCGCCGACCGCGAACGCCGCGTCGGCGGCCCACGCGGTGGCGATCGACCAGACCTGGCCCATATGGTAGGCGCCCGGGTCGTATTCGGGGTCGCTCGCCGACAGCGTCCGGACCCCCCACGGGGTCGTGAGGTCGGGCTGCGCGGCCCGGCGGACCGCCGCGAGGGCGGCGTCCCCGGAGACGAGCCCCGCCGAGACGGCGCGGAGCGCGTTCGGCCGAACTCGATGGACCGGCGCACCGGAACGGAGGGAGTCGACGAGGAACTCCTGCTCCGGCCAGGCGTACCGGCGCGCGAGAGTCCCGGCGAGCCGGTCCGCCGCGGCGCCCGGACCCGCGCCGCCGACCGACGCCGGCAACCCGAGCGCCTCGGCGGCCCGCAGGGCCTGCCACCAGAGCACCTGGAGGTCGACCGCGTGGTCGCGCCGGTCCGCCGAGTCCCAGATCGTCGTGTCGGGCGCGTCGATCCCATATCGGACGCGCGCGACCGCGCCGGCCGCCGCGCTCATCTCTTCGACCTCACCGCCGTTCCGGATGAGCCCGGTCTCCGGGGCGGTCCGGCGCGCGCCCCATGCGATCGCGCGGGTCAGGGGATCCGACCAGGCGCGGGCCGCGTTCGGGTCGCCGCCGTGGCGCAGCCATCGGTCGACCAGGGCCGGATAGTAGAGCGTCGTGTCGGACGTCCCGTAGAGCAGCACCGGTCCGGGGGCGACCTGCATCGGGAGCTCGCCGGCCTCGCCGCCCAGGATCGCGAGGTCCCGCCGGGCCTGGTACCGCAGCACCGAGTCGATCGACCGTTCGGCCCAGCCGACGTCGCCGAGCCAGAGCACCGCGGGAAGCATCCACGCCACGTCCCGGCACCAGATCGCCGAATACCAGGGGAACCCGGCGACCAGTCCGGTGAGGCCGTCCCCGGGGGCGGTGTAGAGCCGCCGCAGCGCGTCCCGGGCCTGCGCGTAGGCGACGTCGAGCCACGGGGCGTCCGGGAAGCGGAGCGTGGGCGCGTTCCGGACCCACGCCTCCCGGTCGCTCGCGGTCGACGCGACCCGCGGCTCCGGGTCGTCGAGCGCGAGCGCCGCCTCGGCGCCGAAGCGGTCGAGGTCCCGACCGAGGCCACCGCGCAGGAGGAGTCTGACCTCTCCCGTCCCACCGGCGGGGACCTCGAGGTCGTGGGTCGACGCGAACCGTCGGACCCGCCCGTCGTAGTGGCCCCCCCGCCACGACCCGATGTCCAGGTAGAGGTGCGACGGCAGGACCGTCGCGTGCGCCTGCAGGGCGAACCCGCGCTGGCGGATCGTGACCCCGTCCTCGGCGGTCGAGACCCGGAATCGGGTCGGACGGATCCCCTCGACCAGCACCGGGAAGAGGAACGGTTCGAACGCACTGATCACGGTGAGCGGGACCGCCGCCGCCCCGGGGTTCGCGAAGCGGAGGGAACGCACGACCCCGGGCGGTTCGGCCAGGGCCGCGACCTCCTGGTCGACGAGGAGCGGGCCGACGCGGTGGTGCGAGCGGAACCGCTCGGGCGTGGCCTCCGACCGCTCGATGCCCTCCGGTAGGCCGAGAAGGTGTTCGCCGATCGCGAGCCGGATCTCCCAGGGTCCCGTCAGTCGGACCAGTTGCGCATAGACGCCGCCCCACTCGACCGGCGCCCCCCGCGTCTCCCGCACGAGCGTGAGGTCCCCCCGGCCATCGTGGATCGCGGCGGACGCGAGGCTCGTCAGGAGCCCCGGGGCCGGGTCGGAGCTCGTCATTCGTCCCTCCGGGCCGACACGCGGTCGCGGAACTCGAGCCAGACCCGCGGCGGGATCGCGACGGACTCGAGCTCGAGGCGCACGCCGGCTTCGCCCCGACGGGCCGGGACCTCGAGCGTGAGGTCGAACTCCATCGGCTGGCCCGGGGGCCAGAAGAGCGGGGTGTCCCGGCGCACGGTCGCGGCCGTGCGCCACGCGCTCCCCTCGCCCGGCCGCAGTCGGACCGACTCCGGCGGGAGCGACGTTCCGTCGACGCGCAGCGTGACGCGCGCGAACGCACCCATCCTCAGCGGCGGGTTGTCGAGCACGAAACCGAGGCCGTTCGGCGTGAGGCAGAGCGACCCGTCCCGGTAGACCGACGTCTCGACCGTGTCGGCGACCTCCACCATCGCCTCGAGCGATCGGGTCCCGAACTCCCGCTCGACCGCAAACCCCTGGCGCAGCAGGGAGACGATCGCGGCGAGGCGGCGGGACGTCACCCTCGGCCTACGGTCCGCCCGTTTAAGTCGGGGAGGCGGGCCCGCGCGGTGGGAGTACCGCTACGACCGCGGTCCCGCCGCCGGCCCGAACGGCGGAATGCCGGGGGCGGGCGGGTGGGGGAACGGGGGCTCCGGGTCGTACCGCGCACCGACGCCCGTCGCCATCGACGCCCCGTTCGGCCACGGCCTCACGGCCGCCTTCGGCACCCGATGCGTCGACCCGTCGCGGAACGGCGCCAACCCCGTGGGATCCGCCGGTCCGTTCCAGAGCTCCACGGCGATCGATGGGGGTACGGGCTACTTAACTACAGTAACGTTCATTCCGTTACTGACGTGAATCCAGTGACTTTCCAAAGAGACCGACCGCGAGCCGGCCCTGTTCGGTCAGCTCGACCCGCGCCCGGGGGCCGGGGCCGTCCGCCCGCACGAAGCCCCACCGCCGCTCGAGCGGGTCGAGGCGGCGGCGCAGCCGACCGTGCAGCGCTTGCGGGGAGGCCCGCCGGCCGCCGTCGGCGCGCTCGAGACCGAGCTCGCGGATCAGCTCGTGCTTTCGGAGCGTTCCGCCGCGACGGCCGAGCGCCTCGAGGACCTCGACCAGTTCGCGCGCCGGCGCGCGCAGCTCGTAGACGTTGACCGGGTCGACCCGCTCGACGCGGTCGTGGACGGAGGAGACCTTCGGCGTCCGGTCGGAATACCAGGCGCGCGAGACCTGCACGTAGTACGGCTCCCCCTTCCAGAGCATGCTCGCGAGCGTGCCCGCGATCGCCGTGATCTTCGTGCCGCTCGACACGTTGACCCGGATCGGCACCTGGTTCGCCCGGCTCCGGTCGGCGCGGTCCTCCTGCTCGAAGATCTGGCGGAGGGAGGCGAGCGCCCCGAACACGTCCCACAGGTCCGTCCGCACGATCCGCACGTCGATCGGCCACGGAGCGCGGGCGAGGCGCCGCGCGACCTCGTCCACGAACGGCGCGGCCGCGTCCCGTTCGGCGCGCGTCAAGAGGTAGACGCGGTCCGCCCGGTCGAGTTCGATCGGACGGGTGATCCGTTCGACTTCGAACCCGACCGCCGCGACGTGGATCCGCGCGTTGGGGTCGCCCAACGGCAGGCCGGCGATCGGCCGCGGCGTCCGGCGGCTCGGCACGTCGGTCGAACCCGCGCGGGGGGGATGACGTTGCGGGGTCGGCCGGAGGTCCGATTGAGCCCGGCGCCGGTCGATTTCGTGACGAGCAAACGGCCCGGGGACGCGAGGGGATTTACCTCCCCGCGCCTCGAATCCCGCGAGGCCTCCGCATGGCACGTCCACTGGTCGAGGCGCTGCGCGTCCGGCCGTTGCTGTTCGAGCCGGTGCCCCCACCGGCCCGGGCCCCGCCGGCGGTGATCGGTTCGCGCGTCGCGGCGGTCCGCGAGGAGCTCGGGCCGGTCTCCCGGCTCGACGCCGTCAACGTGCCCGAGCTCGTCGACGAGAACCACGACGGCCGTCCGTTCTACCGTACGGTCGACCCGCGGACCTACGCGCGCTCGGTCGTCGACGGGACCTCGCTCACGCCGGTGGTCAACCGCATCGTCGCTCACGGGACGCCGGCCGCGCTGGTCGCGTGGGCCGAACGGGGCGTCGCCGAAGGCACGCGCCACGTGGTCCTCGTCGGCGGCTCGAGCCGGTACGTCCCGTACCCGGGGCCGACCGTCACCGAAGCGAACCGCCTGGTCGACGGGGTCCTCGCGCCCGCGGGCGGCCTCGTCGGCAACGTGGCGATCCCCCAACGCGCGGGGGAGGCCCAGCGGATGCTGGGGAAGACCCGGGCGGGCGCCGCGTTCTTCACGACGCAGCTCGTCTTCGACCCGACGTCGGTCGTGCGGCTCGTCCGGGAGTACGCCCACTGGTGTCGCCGCGCGAACGTCGTGCCGGCGACCGTGCTGGTGAGCGTCGCGCCCCTCGCGGACGAGGCGGACCTCGACTTCGCCCGGTGGCTCGGGGCCGAGATCCCCGAGTCCGCGGAACGCGCGATCCTGGCGGGCGCGGAGGAGGAGGCGGTCGCGCGCAGCGTCGAGCGGGCCGTCGGCGTCTGGTCCGCGCTCGCGGCGACGGCGGACGCCGAGGCGCTGGACGTGCCGCTCGGCGTGAACGTCGAACAGGTCTCCGTCCGGCATCTCGCGGATGCGGCGCGCCTCCTCCGACGGTTCGCGCGCGTGATCGACGAACCGCCGGCCGCGACGACGCCCCCGATCCCCTCAGCGTAGCCGTCCGCCGTCCAGGAACGGGCGGCCGTCCAGCCGCACGTCCGCGTCGACGAGCGTGGTCCGGTAGACGAACCCGTGGCCCCGGGCGCCGCCGATCCGGAGGGTCAGCGCGCCGGAGGCGATCTCCGCGAGCTCGGGCGCCGCGCGCACGCGGGGGTTGAGTCCGAACGTCAACTCCGCCGGGCGGTCCCGGCCGGGTCCCCCGACCCGATACGCCGCGCCGAACGAGTCCCCGCCCCGGTCGAACGCGAACTCGCGCAACCGCCCGTCCCGGAACCGGAACGAGGGACCGAGCGAGACCGACGGGTTGTCGTACCGGTCGTAGACCGGCCGGTTCGCCTCCCACCGCCCCTCCGCACCACCGGGGGCGAGCGGCACCGAGACGCGACCGGCGGGGACTTGCGTCCACACCCGGCCCGCGCTCCGCTCCTCCTCCGGCACGCGTCCGACATCGGCGACGATCGTCCCCGGACGACGGCGCAGGGCGAGTTCGGTGCCGTTCGGGTGGACGACCTCGATGCGGCGCGCGCGCCGGAGCCTCCGCGCGAGCCGGTCGGCGAGGGCGGAGAGCCGGGAGGGCGCCACCGCGCTCGCGTCGAGGACCTCGCGGCGCCAGGCCTCCCGGTCGACGCCGTACCGGTCGGCGAGGGAGGCGGTGATGTCCGGCGCGACGACGCGCGCCGCCCGGGTCCGCCGCACCCGGGTGGCCCGCTGCCAGAGCGCGGCGTGCCGGTCGAGGACGGCCGCGAAGTCCCCGGTCGGCAGACCGAGGAGTCGCGAGTAGGCCTCGGGGCCGTCGAAGCAGACGTAGGCGTGGGCGACGCGGGCGAGGTCGGGGGACGGCCGGGGGAAACCGGCGCGCCCGCGGAGTGCGAGCGAGCGGAAGTACGCCTCCTCGTCCTCGAGGGCGAGCACCACGTCCGCGGCCCGACGCCGCGCCTCGACCACGAAGGCACGGGCCCACGGGAGGGTGTGGCTCCACGCTTCGACGACGACCGTCTCGCCGCGGCGGACCCCGAGGCTCGGTCCCAGCACGTACCGGGCGAGCGACTCCTCGTCCGACCGGGTCACGCCGCGCGCAGCGCGACCCGGGCGATGAGGGTGCCGATGTCCCGTCGGTCCGCGACCGGCGCACGACACGGCGGGCGGCGGTCTCCGGTTCGCTCGCTCTTCCCTTCCGAGGTCCGGACCGAGGTCACTGGAGCGCGTCGGAGAGGACCGCGATCGCCCGTCCCATGTCGGAGCGGTCGACCAGGAACACTGTGTCGGTGTAGCAACTCAGCGCCTCGACGATGTTGATGCCCTGGCTCGCGAGCACGCCCGTGAGGTGGCGGAGGAGCCCGGGGGTCTCCTCGATGCTCTCGGGGCTCGTGACGGCGACTTCGATCAAGCCCCGGCGCGTGCGGATCACCGACGACTCGCGGAGCGCCTTCAAGACGCGCGGGACCGAATCTTCGTCCACCACGACGACCGTCCCCCGCGAGACCTGGATGACGCGACAGAGCGAGTTCTCGTCGAGGAGTTCCTCCACGACGTCCCCGAGGCGCTGGAGCACGTCCGGTCCCTGCTGCACCGTGACGGCGGCGACCTTCGTCCGGGTCTCGATGCGGCTCTTGCGGAGGACGCGCGCGATGCCGGCCTCGCGCGCCACGTCGCCCCGCCCGCGCGGATACCGGCGGCAGGCGGCCAGGACGGCCTCCGTCTGGGTCGTGCCGAGCTCGACCGCGACCCGGCGCGCGACCGCGGAGTGGTTCGCGATGCCGATCCGGATCGCTTCCGCGACCGACGGGTGCGTGTCCAGGTAGGCGCGGACCCGCCGCGCGATCGGATCGGGTCGGTCGGTCATGTTTGTCCGATTCCAGACACTTATGCCCGTTGATGTCGACAGTTCGTCGCGGGGTATAAATCCGACGGCGTCCGTGCCTCGTCCCGAAGAGCCCGCGGATGTCCCGAGCGAAGGTGGTACTCGCCTACTCGGGCGGGCTGGATACGTCCGTCGCCATCCCGTGGTTACGGGAGGAAAAAGGACTGGACGTCGTCGCGATGACGGTCGACGTCGGCCAGCCGGTCGACCTCGAGACGGTGCGCCAGAAGGCGCTCGCGTCGGGGGCGGTGGCGGCCTACGTCGCGGACGCGAAGCGGGAGTTCGCGGACGAGTTCGTCGCCCCCGCGCTCCGCGCGAACGTCCTCTACGAGGGCGTCTACCCGCTCTCGACCGCGCTGGCGCGCCCGTTGATCGGCCGCCACATGGTCGCGGTCGCCCGACAGGAGGGAGCGTCGTTCGTCGCGCACGGCTGCACCGGGAAGGGGAACGACCAGGTGCGGTTCGACCTCTCCACCACCGGGCTCGCGCCCGACCTCCGGGTGATCGCGCCCGCGCGGGAGTGGAAGATGACCCGCGAAGAGGAGGTCGCCTACGCCGCGCGGCACGGCATCCCGGTCGAGGCGACCAAGAAGTCGCCGTACAGCACCGACGAGAACCTCTGGGGCCGGTCGGTCGAGTGCGGGATCCTCGAGGACCCCGCGATCGAGCCCCCCGAGGAGGTCTACGGGTGGACCACCTCCCCGCTCGCCGCCCCGGAGGCGCCCGCGTACGTCACGGTCGCGTTCGAGGAGGGCCGGCCGGTCGGGCTGGACGGCCGCCCCCTCCCCTTCCACCAGTTGATCGAACAGCTGAACCGGACCGCCGGCTCCCAGGGCGTCGGGCGGATCGACCACCTCGAGTCGCGGGTCGTCGGCATCAAGTCGCGGGAGGTCTACGAGTGCCCGGCCGCGACGGTGCTGCTCGAGGCGCACCGCGCGCTCGAAGCCCTCGTGCTGCCGCGCGACGTCCTCGACTTCAAGCGGTCGGTCGAACAGCGGTACGCGAACCTCGTCTACGACGGCCTCTGGTTCTCCCCGCTGCGCGCCGCGTTGGACGGGTTCGTCGGGCCGACCCAGACCCGCGTCTCGGGCGACGTCTCCGTGAAGCTGTTCAAGGGCAAGGCGACGGTCGTCGGCCGCCGCTCCCCCCACTCGCTCTACCAGACGGCGCTCGCGACGTACTCGACCGGCGACACGTTCCGGCCCGAGATGTCGGAGGGGTTCATCTACGTCTGGGGACTCCCCGCCCGCACCTGGGCCGCCGTCGAAGGAAAGGACGCCGCCGCGACCGCCCGGCCGCCGATCGCGCCGAGCTGAGCGCGAGGAGCCGCACCCCCCGATGACGGTCGTACGGGAGGCCCCGTCGTACGTGCGCTCGCCCGCCGGGGCGTTCCTGAACTCGCTCGGCGTGGACCGGGCGCTCGTCCGCTTCGACCTCTCGGGGAGCGTCGCGCACGTCGAGATGCTCGCGCGGGTCGGGCTCGTGACGCCGGACGAGGCGACCACGATCTTGGCAGGTCTCCGCACGATCGCGGCCGAGGTCGCGGACGGACGGTTCGCCTGGCGCGAGGAGCTCGAGGACGTCCACACGAACGTCGAGGTCCGGCTCACCGAGCTCGTCGGTCCGGTCGGCGGGAAGCTCCACACCGGACGGAGCCGCAACGACCAGGTGGCGCTTGACGAGCGGCTCTACCTGCGGGCGGCCGTCCGCGACCTCGCGCACCGGCTCCTCGGGCTGGAGTCGGCGCTCCTCGAGCGCGCCGCGGCCGAGGCCACGACGCCGATGCCCGGCTACACCCACCTTCAGCGGGCCCAGCCGATCACGTTGGGACACCTCCTCCTGGCCCACTTCTGGCGGTTCGACCGCGACGTCGACCGGCTCTTCGCGACCGTCGACCGCGCGTCCGTCTCCCCGCTCGGCGCGGGGGCGCTCGCCGGCTCGACCCTGCCGACCGACCCCGCGTGGGTCGCGGCGCGGCTCGGGTTCGCCCGCGCGTTCGAGAACTCGCTCGACGCGGTGAGCGACCGCGACCCGTTCGCGGAGCTACTGTTCGACCTCGCCCTCCTCGCGGTGCACGCGAGCGGGCTCGCCGAGGAGGTCGTCCTGTTCGCGTCGAAGGAGTTCGGCTTCCTCGAGCGGACGGCCGCGCTCGGCTCGGGCAGCAGCCTGATGCCGCAGAAGCGGAACCCGGACGTCGCCGAACTGATCCGGGGGAAGGCCGGCGGGCCGCTCGGCGACCTGGTCGCGCTCCTGACCGCGCTGAAGGGCCTTCCCCTCGCGTACGACCGCGACCTCCAGGAGGACAAGGGTCCGGTGCTCCACGCGGTCGCCTCGGTGCGCGGCGTGGTCGACGCCCTCGCCGCCCTCGTCCCCGCGCTCGGCTTCGACCGCGCGCGGCTCTCGGAGGCCGCCGCCGACCCCGAACTGTACGCGACCGACCGGGCGGAGCGCCTGGTCGCGGACGGTACGCCGTTCCGCGAGGCGCACGAAACGGTCGGTCCGGACGCGCGCAGCGGTCACGCCCCGGCCGGGGGCGCGCCCTCCGCGGCCGCTTCGCTCGGACGACGCAACGCGCCGGGCGGCCCCGGCCCGAAGGCCGTCGCGGCGCAGATCGCCCTCGCCCGCGCCCGCCTCGCGGCGCGGTCGGATTCCCTCTCCTCGCTCGACCGGTCGGTCGAGCTCGTCGAGGAGCTACTCCAGGAGAAACGAGAATGAGCGGATGCCCCGAGTGCGAAGCGACGGTCGAGAGCGCGACGAAGATCCCGGGCGAGGTGTTCCCGTGCCCGGACTGTGGGACGGAGCTCGAGGTCCTCGGGACCCAGCCGTTCGCCGTGGCGCTGGCCCCGAAGGAAGCCGAGGACTGGGGTGAGTAACCCCGTTCGGATCGGCCTGTTCTACACGATCGTCCGGCCCGAGGAGAAGGCGCTCCTTCAGGCGGCGGAGGCCCGCGGGCTCGCGACCGAGCGGATCGCGGACGACGCGGTCACCTTCGGCCTCGAGCGGCCGAAGGAGCTGCCGGACGTCGTCCTGAACCGGTCGGTCAGCCACACCCGCGCGGTCTACGCGAGCCGCCTCTACGCCCACTACGGCGTGCCGACGGTCAACCCGGCGGACGTGCTCGAGCGGGCCGGCGACAAGATCCGCGGCTCCCTCCGGCTCGCCGAGGCCGGCGTTCCGACGCCCCGCACCGTCGTCGCGCTGTCGCCCGAGGCCGCGATGCGGGCGGTCGAGGAGGTCGGGTACCCGGCCGTCCTCAAACCGGCGGTCGGTTCCTGGGGCCGCCTGATGGCGAAGGTCGAGTCGGCGCGGGAGGCGGAGCAGCTGATCGAACACAAGTCGGCGCTCGGGTCCCCGGTCCACTCGGTGTTCTACGTCCAGGAGTACGTGCCTAAGCCGGACCGGGACCTCCGGGTGTTCGTGGTCGGCGACCGCGTGGTCGCCGCGATGTACCGGCGCTCGAGCGACTGGCGCACCAACGCGGCGCGCGGCGCGACCACGGAGGCCGCCCCGGTCGGGCCCGAGCTCGAGGAGCTCGCGCTCCGCGCCGCGCGGGCGATGGGCGGCGGGGTGCTCGCCGTCGACCTGATGGAGACCGCGCACGGCCTGACGGTCCACGAGGTGAACCCGACCCCCGAGTTCAAGGCGCTCCAGGCGGCGACGGGCGTCGACGTCGCCGGTCCGATCATCGACTACGTCCGGGAGGTCGCGCGCCGGTGAAGGTCGCGGTCGTCGGAGGTTCGGGGTACGTCGGGGGCGAGCTCCTCCGCATCCTCTTGCGCCATCCCGAGGTCGAGGTCGCGCAGGTGACCTCCGAGTCGCGGGCCGGTCAGCCGGTCGGGCGCGCCCACCCGAACCTGCGGAAAGCGACCGACCTCACGTTCGTTCCGCGCGCCCGGCTCGCGGCGGCCGACGCGACGTTCGTCGCGGCCCCCCACGGCCAGGCGCACGCGATCGTCCCCGGCCTCCTCGACGCCGGCGCCCCCGTCTTCGACCTCTCGGCGGACTACCGGCTCCACGACCCCGCGGCGTACCCCGAGTACTACGGCGCCGCGCACCCCCATCCCGAGTTGCTGTCCCTGAGCGTCTACGGTCTCCCGGAACTCCACCGCGACCCGCTCCGCACCGCCGACCTCGTCGCCGTCCCCGGTTGCATCGCGACCGCGTCGATCCTCGCCCTCCACCCGCTCGTCCGCTCGGGGCTCCTGGCCGACGGACCGGTCGTGGTCGACGCGAAGAGCGGCTCCTCGGCGAGCGGCCAGGACGCGGGCCCGGCCGGGCAGCACGCGGAGCGCGCGGGCGTGATGCGGGCGTACGCGCCGACCGGCCATCGCCACACCGCCGAGATCGAGCAGGAGACGGGCGCGCGGGTCGCGCTCTCCTGCCACAGCGTCGAGGCCGTGCGCGGCGTGCTCGCGACCGTTCACGCGGCGACGGTTCGGGCCGTCGAGACGAAGGAGCTGTGGCGCGCCTACCGGGCCGCGTACGGGAACGAGCCGTTCGTCCGCATCGTCCACGAGACCGACGGGATCCACCGCGAGCCGGAGCCGAAGATCCTCGCCGGGACCAACTTCTGCGACGTCGGGTTCGCCGCCGACACGCACGTCCCGCGGGTGGTCGCGCTGGGCGCGATCGACAACCTCGGGAAGGGCGCCGCGGGGAACGCGGTCCAGTGCTTCAACGTCCGAATGGGATTCCCCGAGACGGCCGGGCTCGAGTTCCTCGGACTGCACCCCATCTAGGTGAGCCCGTGACGGTGGTCGTCAAGCTCGGCGGAGCGCCGGGGAACGCGTGGGACGGCGCGCTGGACGAGGTCGCCCGGACGCCGGACCGCATCGTCGTGCACGGAGGCTCCGACGCGGTCGACCACCTGGGGGAGGCGATGGGACGGCCGATGCCGTACTACACCTCTCCGAGCGGCGTCGTTTCGCGCCGGTGCGACCCGGCGCAGCTCGAGGTCGTGACGCTCGCGCTCGCGGGCGGGGTCCAGACCGAGATCGTCCGGGGGCTCGGCGCGCGCGGCGCGCGGGCGGTCGGGCTCTCGGGCGTGGACGGGCGACTCCTCATCGCCCGGCGACGGAAAGGGGTCCGCGCGGTCGAAGGGGGACGGGTCCTCCACCTGACCGACGACCGCTCGGGCGCGATCGAAGCCGTCGACGCGTCACTGCTCCGATTGCTCCTCGGCGCCGGGATCGTGCCGGTGGTCGGCCCGCCGGCCGTCACGGCCGAAGGTGAGGTCGTCAACGTGGACGCGGACCGGGCCGCGGCCGCCGTGGCGGGGGCGGTCGGGGCGGAGGCGCTCGTGCTGCTCACCAACGTGCCGGGCCTGCTCCGCGCGTTCCCGGACCCCGCGAGCCGCATTCCCCACGTCGCCCGCGACGCGGTCGACGAAATACTCCCGCTCGCCCAGGGCCGGATGCGCAAGAAGGTCCTCGCCGCGCGCGACGCCCTCGCCGACGGCGTCGGGCGCGTCGTGATCGCCGGCTCGTCCGGTCCGGACCCGGTCGCCCGGGCACTCGCCGGCGAAGGCACGGTGTTCGCGTGACCGAGACCGAGCCCGCGCGCGGTCCCGAGTTCGGCGCGCCGACCCGCCCGCGGCGCCGGCTCGTCCGGGCCGACGGCGCGCGCCTGCGGGACGACGCCGGCCGGTCGTACGTCGACCTCGGAGCGACGCACGGCGCCGGAAGCCTCGGCGCCGCGCATCCCGAGGTCGCGGCGGCGATCGCCCGGCAGGCCGCCGAGCTGATCCACCTCGGCAGCGGCTACGCGAACCCGGTCCGGACCGAATTCCTGGAGCGGCTCCTCGGCCTCCTGCCGCCCGCGTTCGGACGGGTGTTCCTGTCGAACTCGGGCACGGAGTCGGTGGAGGCCGCGATCAAGATCGCGCGGTCCGCTACCGGCCGGCCGAAGGTGGTCGCCGCGATGCGGGGGTTCCACGGCCGGACGTACGGCGCGCTGAGCGCGACGTACCGCAAGGAGTTCCGGGAGGCGTTCGAGCCGCTCGTGCCGGAGTTCGTGCACGTCCCGTTCAACGACGCGGCGGCGCTCGACGCCGCGGTGGACGACCGGACCGCCCTCGTCCTCCTCGAACTCGTCCAGGGCGAGGGCGGGGTCCACGTCGCCCAGCCCGAGTTCCTGGCCGCGGCGCGCGCGGCGACCGACCGCGCCGGGGCCCTCCTCGGGTTCGACGAGGTCCAGACCGGCATCGCGCGGACCGGACGATTGTTCGCGTTCGAGCACTCGGGCGTGGTGCCCGACCTCCTCTGCCTCGCGAAGTCGCTCGCCGGGGGTTTCCCCGTCGGCGCGACCGTCACCACCCCCGATGTCGAGCGCCGGTTCCGCGGCAGCCACCACTCGACGTTCGGGGGCAACCCCTTGGCGTGCGCCGCCGGGATCGCCGCGCTCGAGGTCGTGGTGCGCGACCGCCTCGCGGAACGCGCCGCCCGGCTCGGAGCGGTCGCCCGCGACCGGCTCGACGGGCTCCCGGCGGCTCGCGTCCGGGAGGTCCGCGGGCTCGGCCTGCTCCTCGGGATCGAACTGCGCACGCCGGTCGCCCCGTTCCTCAGCGCGCTCGAGGAGCGCGGGTTCCTCGCGCTCAGCGCGGGCGCGACCGTGCTCCGCCTCCTCCCGCCGCTCGTGATCTCGGACGACGACTGGTGGGCCGGGCTGGACGCGGTCACCGAGGTGCTGGGACGTGGATGAGCTCGAGGGGCTCGCCGCCATCGTCCGCGCGTACAGCCCTTCCGGCCACGAAGCGCCCGCGGTCCGAGCGTTCGGACGCTTGGCCCGGGACCTCGGATACCGCACCCGCGTCGACGGCGCCGGCAACGGCATCGCGGAGCGGGGCCGCGGCGACCCGGAAGTGATGTTCCTCGGGCACATCGACACCGTCGACGGCCGTCGACCGGTCCGCCGCACGGCCCGCGCCGTCACCGGCCGCGGCGCGGTCGACGCGAAGGGTCCCTTGGTCGCGGCGCTCTTCGCGGGCCGTGCGTTCGACGGTCCGGGGCGCTGGGTCGTCGTCGCCGCGGTGGGCGAAGAGACGGACAGCCGCGGCGCGCGCGCGCTCGCGCG